>NZ_MUND01000090.1 GCF_002154375.1 Streptomyces glaucescens
CGCCTTCGTCACCGCCTTCCTCGCGCTGTGCACGGCGCTCGGACTCGTCACCACGACCGCCGCCGCGGCCGTACCGCAGAGCGACTCGACCCGCAACAGCGGCACCGGCACCACCGCGAGCGCCCCGGTCACGACACCGGCGACGTCCCCCTGGCTCTCGTCCCACGCCAGGGCCCTGCCCCCCACGATGAAGCAACGGATCCGGGCCGAGGCCCACGGCGCCTCTCCGACCTGCCGGCACCGCCTCCTCACCGACCCCGTACCGGCGACCGCCGACTGCGCCGCCGTGACCGACGAGTCCCCGGACGAGCCGGGCGAACCGGACGAGCCCGTCGCACCGCCTCTCCAGCGCTGAGCGCCGCTCCCCGCCCCAACCCGAACCCGAACCTCCCCGCTCCACCCTGTCAGCACGGCGGCTTGCGTACCGCCCTCACGAAGCGGCCCGGTCACCCCTCGGTGACCGGGCCTTCGTGCCGCCAGACCCGTCCCGTCACCCCACGTGACTCACCGACGCCCGCCGACTCCACAGCGCCTTGACGCACAGAGCGATCACGACGGCCGTCGCCACGATCCGGGTGACCTGCCACATGGTCACCACCAGCTGCTCCTGGAGAGGAGCCGGATGCGCCAGCCGCATGGTGGTCTCGGCCACGACCACAAGAGGCAGCGGGAGCTGAGCGAGAAGCCGGTAGGGGCCGGTCAGTGAGATCTTCCCGGCTGTTCCGCAGACGGGTCCGAGGAGACAGGCGACCACGGCCCACATACCGATCATGGACACCAGCTCGCCCCAGGCGAAGTACTCGGTCCGCCCGGTGGGATCGGCGAGATCCGCCTTCGTGTAATCGCCCTGCGCGGCCTTCGTCACGTAATAGGCCGTCACGCATATCCAGAGGGAAGCGACACCAAGGACCGCGGCCCCTCTTTTCGACGCGGCCGTCATTCCGGCCGCGTAGGCCACCGCGGCATAAGCCCAGCCGGCGCTCAACGTGTCGGAAACAACCTGACTCACCTGTCCGCCCATCGGACCGAGCAGGGGGCCGAGAACTCCCACGGCCACAGAGAACGTCAGGACCAGGGTCAATCTCGGGAAAGAGGCACGCACGAAGCACAACCTTGCAGTGGGGGGGTGGTTTCGTCACCGCGGTACGGCTGAGGGTCGTACCGCGGCAGGCGGTGGACGAGCTGAGACCGCCGGCGAACGCCGAACGAGACATGTCCCGGCCACCACCGCGAGGCGGCAGTGGCCAGGACATGGATCAGCGCGCCCTGTCAGGCGCGGCGGCTAGTAGACACCCCAGTAGGCGTTGCAGGTGTGGGCGGCTCCGGCCTTGGCGTACGCCTTGGCCCAGATGTCCTTCTCCCGCGTGTCCTTGTCGGTCGCGTTGGCGATGGAGACGCTGGCCGAGTGCTTCTTCGTCGGGTGGATGTAGTTCGAGTAGCAGCCCTTGTACGCACCGTCCGCGTTGGTGCCGTAGTTCCAGGTGCCGCCGCCCTTGCTCACCCGAGGGGTCCGCAGGCCCTTCGCGTCGGCGGGATAACTCACCACGCCCCATTCCCGGGGCTTCTCGCCATTCGGCCCGATGAGCGCCGCGGGAGGCTTGATTCCGCTGTCCGCGGTGAATGTGCGGACCTGTACCGGAGCCGGTGCCGGGCCGGCCGCGGTCGCGGGCGCCGCGGCGGTGAGCGTCCCGATGAAAGCCGTCGCGGTCGCGGCGATGGCTATCTTCGTCACGGACTTCTTCATTGTTGAATTTTCTCCCCGTCAAAAAAGGGCTGCTGGTCCGTGCGGAGTTCGCACACAGCCCTTGAAGTGATCTCGAAGTGATCAAGATCCACTGTAAACGATCTTGGCCGAAACCGCTCGCGTCCACTGTCCGGACAGCGGCACGTGGCCGTAGACGCCGAAGACCCCCGATCCATCCGGACCGGGGGTCTTCGTGCTGGTGGGGCTAACAGGATTTGAACCTGTGGCCTCATCCTTATCAGGGATGCGCTCTAACCAACTGAGCTATAGCCCCGCCGCGCTCTGCGGTGTGTGTCCCGCGCGCTGACTCCTGAAGATTAGCGCACGACCGGGCCAGTCCCAAAATCGATAGTCGCGGGGGCTCGCGACCCGGCTCACTCGTCCTCGGCGAGCGTCAGCTCCACCCCGCCCACGAAGCCCGCGGACAGGTTGTAGATGAACGCGCCGAGGGTGGCCAGGGCCGTCGCGAGGACGACGTCGATGACCGCGATGATCGAGGTGAACATGAGCACGTTCGGCAGGGACAGGAAGGCCTGCAGGTCGAAGCCGTTCGACTCGTTGGAGCCGGTCGCCTCCGAGATGGTGCCGCCGACGGTCGAGAAGACGCCCATCGCGTCCATGACCATCCACAGCACGGCCGCCGCCACGATGGTGCAGATGCCCAGCGCGATCGACAGCAGGAAGCTCACCTTCATGACCGACCACGGGTCGGCCTTCGCCACCCGCAGCCGCGCCTTGCGCACGCGCGGCAGGGTGCGCGCCCCGGTGCGCGGCCGGCGCACCGCGCCGCCCGGCCCGCTCTGCGCCGCCTGCCCCTGCGTGGGGTAGGCCTGCGGCGGGTGGTACGGCCCGGCGGGCTGCTGCGGCTGCCGTTCACCCGGCAGCGGCGAGGCCCCCGGCTGCTGGGTCTGCGGGCCTCGGGTGTCCGTCACAGTTCCCCCCTGGGATCCATGCGTCTCGGGCGAGGGAGAGTTCTTCGCCTTCTTGGGTGACTTGATCGCTTGCAGATTGGTGGTCTGCGGATCCGTCACCTGCGCGGCGGAGCCACGGCCGCCGCCGTCCGCTTCCTGACCGGCCGTCTGACCCGTCGAGGTACCGGCCGATCCGGCGCCCGTGGCTCCGCTCACGCTGACTCACTCCTCGTGCTACTCGGCCGAGGGCGCCTCGCCCTCGTCCGTGCCGGTGGTCCCGGCACCCTCGGCGGTCTCGTCGACGGCCACGTCGCCGTCGACCTCCTCCGCCTCGCGTCCCGCCTCGGCGTTACGAGCGATGCCCACGACGGCATCGCGCTTGCCCAGATTGATCAGTTGGACGCCCATGGTGTCACGGCCCGTCTCCCTGATCTCGTTGACTCGCGTACGAATCACACCGCCGGACAGCGTGATGGCGAGGATCTCGTCGGTCTCCTCGACCACCAGCGCACCGACGAGCGACCCGCGGTCCTCGACGATCTTGGCGGCCTTGATGCCGAGGCCGCCGCGTCCCTGAACGCGGTACTCGTCGACAGCGGTCCGCTTCGCGTACCCGCCGTCGGTGGCAGTGAACACGAACGTACCGGGTCGCACGACATTCATCGAGAGCAGCTCGTCTCCCTCGCGGAAACTCATGCCCTTGACACCCGAGGTCGCACGGCCCATCGGGCGCAGTGACTCGTCCGTTGCCGTGAATCGGATCGACTGCGCCTTCTTGCTGATCAGCAGCAGATCGTCGTCGGACGAGACCAGCTCGGCCCCGATCAGCTCGTCGTCCGAACCGTCCTCCCGCTCGCGAAGATTGATGGCGATGACACCACCCGAACGCGGGGAGTCGTAGTCCTTCAGCGGGGTCTTCTTCACCAGGCCCGCCTTGGTGGCCAGGACCAGGTAGGGCGCCGCCTCGTAGTCGCGGATCGCCAGGATCTCGGCGATCGCCTCGTCCGGCTGGAAGGCCAGCAGATTCGCGACGTGCTGACCGCGCGCGTCGCGGCCGGCGTCCGGCAGCTCGTACGCCTTCGCGCGGTAGACCCGGCCCTTGTTCGTGAAGAACAGCAGCCAGTGGTGCGTGGTCGAGACGAAGAAGTGGTCGACGATGTCGTCTTCCTTCAGCTTCGCGCCGCGCACGCCCTTGCCGCCGCGCTTCTGGGCGCGGTAGTCGTCCGTCTTGGTGCGCTTGACGTAGCCGCCGCGCGTGACGGTGACGACGATGTCCTCCTCGGCGATCAGGTCCTCGATGGACATGTCACCGTCGTAGGGCACCAGCTGGGTCTTGCGGTCGTCGCCGTACTTCTCGACGATCGCGGCCAGCTCCTCGCTGACGATGCCGCGCTGGCGGACCGGCGAGGCCAGGATCTCGTTGTACTCGGTGATCTTCGCCTGGAGCTCGTCGTGCTCCTGGACGATCTTCTGCCGCTCCAGGGCGGCCAGCCGGCGGAGCTGCATCTCCAGGATCGCGTTCGCCTGGATCTCGTCGATCTCCAGGAGCTCCATCAGGCCGCCGCGCGCGATCTCGACGGTGTCGCTGCGCCGGATCAGCGCGATGACCTCGTCGATGGCGTCCAGGGCCTTGAGCAGGCCGCGCAGGATGTGCGCCCGCTCCTCGGCCTTGCGCAGCCGGAACTTCGTCCTGCGGACGATGACCTCGATCTGGTGCGTCACCCAGTGGCGGATGAACGCGTCCAGGGAGAGGGTGCGCGGCACGCCGTCGACCAGCGCCAGCATGTTGGCACCGAAGTTGGTCTGCAGGTCGGTGTGCTTGTACAGGTTGTTCAGGACGACCTTGGCGACCGCGTCCCGCTTGAGGACGATCACCAGACGCTGGCCCGTACGGGACGACGTCTCGTCGCGGACGTCCGCGATGCCGCCGATCTTGCCGTCCTTCACCAGGTCGGCGATCTTCTGCGCGAGGTTGTCCGGGTTGACCTGGTACGGCAGCTCCGTGACCACCAGGCACTGACGGTTCTGGATCTCCTCGACCTCGACCACCGCGCGCATGGTGATCGAGCCGCGACCGGTGCGGTACGCCTCCTCGATGCCCTTGCGGCCGACGACGAGGGCGCCGGTCGGGAAGTCGGGACCCTTGATGCGCTCGATGAGCGCGTCCAGCAGCTCCTCGTGGGAGGCCTCGGGGTTCTCCAGGTACCACTGGGCGCCGGCCGCGACCTCGCGCAGGTTGTGCGGCGGGATGTTGGTCGCCATGCCGACCGCGATGCCGGCCGAACCGTTGATCAGCAGGTTCGGGAAGCGGGACGGCAGGACGGTCGGCTCCTGGGAGCGGCCGTCGTAGTTGTCCGTGAAGTCGACGGTCTCCTCGTCGATGTCGCGGACCATCTCCATCGACAGCGGCGCCATCTTGCACTCGGTGTACCGCATGGCCGCCGCCGGGTCGTTGCCCGGGGAGCCGAAGTTGCCGTTGGAGTCGACGAGCGGCATGCGCATCGACCAGGACTGGGCGAGGCGGACGAGCGCGTCGTAGATGGAGCTGTCACCGTGGGGGTGGTAGTTGCCCATGACGTCGCCGACCACGCGGGCGCACTTGTAGAAGCCGCGCTCGGGGCGGTAGCCGCCGTCGTACATGGCGTAGAGCACGCGGCGGTGGACGGGCTTGAGGCCGTCCCGCACGTCCGGCAGCGCACGCGAGACGATGACGGACATCGCGTAGTCGAGGTACGAGCGCTGCATCTCCGTCTCGAGCCCGACGGGCTCGACGCGCATGGCGATCTCGCCGCCCTGCTCAGGGGTGACGGGAGTGTTCTCGTCGGTCATTGCTGGTGAGGATCCTTCCTGATGCGGTCAGCTGAGACCGACTCAGATGTCGAGGAAGCGGACGTCCTTGGCGTTGCGCTGGATGAAGGCGCGGCGGGCCTCGACGTCCTCGCCCATGAGGACCGAGAACAGTTCGTCGGCCTGGGCGGCGTCGTCGAGGGTGACCTGGCCGAGGACGCGGTGCTCCTGGTCCATGGTCGTCACACGCAGCTCCTCGGCGTTCATCTCGCCGAGGCCCTTGAAGCGCTGGATGGAGTCCTCGCGGATGCGCTTGCCGCGCTGGCGGCCCATCTCGATCAGTGCGTCGCGCTCGCGGTCGGAGTACGCGTACTCGACGTCCTCGCGGCCCCACTTGATCTTGTAGAGCGGGGGACGGGACAGGTACACGTGGCCCGCCTCGACCAGCGGCCGCATGAAGCGGAACAGGAAGGTCAGCAGCAGCGTGTTGATGTGCTGGCCGTCGACGTCGGCGTCCGCCATCAGGATGATCTTGTGATAGCGCAGCTTCTCGATGTCGAAGTCCTCGTGGACTCCGGTGCCGAAGGCCGAGATCAGCGCCTGGATCTCCTGGTTCTGCAGGATCTTGTCGATCCGCGCCTTCTCGACGTTGAGGATCTTGCCCCGGATCGGGAGGATCGCCTGGTACTCCGGGTTGCGGCCGGACTTGGCCGAACCGCCGGCGGAGTCACCCTCGACGATGAAGATCTCGCACTTGGTCGGGTCGTTCGACTGGCAGTCGGAGAGCTTGCCCGGCAGGGACGCCGTCTCCAGCAGGCCCTTGCGGCGGGTCAGGTCGCGCGCCTTGCGGGCCGCCACGCGCGCGGTGGCCGCCTGGATGCCCTTGCGGACGATGTCCGCGGCCTCGTTCGGGTTGCGGTCCAGCCAGTCGTTGAGGTGCTCGTAGACCGCCTTCTGGACGAAGGTCTTCGCCTCCGTGTTGCCCAGCTTGGTCTTGGTCTGGCCCTCGAACTGCGGCTCGCTGAGCTTGACCGAGATGATCGCGGTCAGACCCTCGCGGATGTCGTCGCCCGTGAGGTTGTCGTCCTTCTCGCGGAGCAGCTTCTTGTCGCGCGCGTACTTGTTGATCAGGTTCGTCAGCGCCGCGCGGAAGCCCTCTTCGTGGGTGCCGCCCTCGTGGGTGTGGATGATGTTGGCGAAGGAGTAGACGCCCTCGCTGTAGCCGCTGTTCCACTGCATCGCGACCTCGAGGGACAGGCTCTTCTCCCTGTCCTCCGCCTCCAGGTCGATGACGGTGGGGTGCACCACGTCTCCCTTGCGGGAGTTGAGGTACTTCACGAAGTCGACGATGCCGCCCTCGTAGTGGTACGTGACGGTCTTCGGCTCGTCCTTCTCGTCCGCGCCCGCCTCGTCCGCGCCGGCCGTGGCCTTCGCCGAGTCGCGCTCGTCGGTGAGCTTGATGGTCAGTCCCTTGTTCAGGAACGCCATCTCCTGGAAACGCCGCGAGAGCGTCTCGAACGAGTACTCGGTGGTCTCGAAGATGTCGCCGTCGGCCCAGAAGGTGACCGAGGTGCCGGTCTCCTCCGTGGCCTCGTGCTGGGCCAGCGGGGCGGTCGGCACGCCCATCTTGTAGTCCTGCGTCCACCGGTGACCGTCGGTCTTGACCTCGACGGAGACCTTGCTCGACAGCGCGTTCACGACCGAGACGCCGACACCGTGCAGACCACCGGAGACCGCGTATCCGCCGCCACCGAACTTGCCGCCCGCGTGCAGCACGGTCAGCACGACCTCGACCGCCGGCTTGCCCTCGGAGGGGACGATGCCGACCGGGATGCCACGGCCGTTGTCGACGACGCGCACGCCGCCGTCGGCGAGGATCGTGACGTCGATCGTGTCCGCGTGGCCGGCCAGGGCCTCGTCGACGGAGTTGTCGACGACCTCGTACACGAGGTGGTGCAGGCCGCGCTCACCGGTGGAACCGATGTACATACCGGGTCGCTTGCGGACCGCGTCCAGACCCTCGAGGACGGTGATGGCACTGGCGTCGTAGGACGCAGAGGCAGAGGCCTCGGCGCCTGTGGCCATGGCCTCGGTGGACGGGATGTTCTCGTTGGGGTTGCCGGAATCGGCCACGAAGCGCCCTTTCTGGCACAGCACGAGCCGGGCTCGTCGGCGGGTTGCCGGAGCGGCTGCGGCATGTTGCGTTGGTAAGCCTTGATCAGCGTTGCTCAGCGTTTCCCGGGCGGTCCCCACGTTCGGGGCGGGATTGTCTTCCAGTCTACCGGTAGCACTGACAGTGATGGGGGTTTGCCGGTACCTGAGACCTCATGTGCCGCCCTGAACCGTCCTCGATCGGGTCCCGATATGCGGATGGGGGCTCCAAGAGGCTCACAGAGGCACCCAGCGCTTTGGGGTGTCAACCCTTAGCTACCCCTCGGTCACGTCCGAAATCGCATGCGCGTGCGGTTGTACGACAAGGCACTGACTGCTGTGGCAAAAGGGACTGATGGGACCGGCGGGACGGTGTGGACGTGAGGTAGGTCACGTGACCCCGATGAGGGTCCCGCATGAGCCCGACGACAGTCCCGCGGGTCCCCGATCCGCGGGTCCTCGACTCCGCGGGTCCCCGATTCGCGGGTCCGCGGATCGCCGCTGCTGCGGCGAGTCGGCCTCAGCCGTACGTGTCTCCGGGCCCGGTGCTGCCGGGGGCACGCAGCGGGCCGTAGCGGCGGGCCGGTCCCGCGGGACCCAACACCTTGATCATCCGGACCGTGCCGTGGCCCAGGTCCTCGTTGAGCCGGGCCACCAGCTGCGGGGCCAGCAGCCGCAGGTTCGTCGCCCAGGCCGTCGAGTCGCAGCGCACCACCAGCACCCGCTCGTCCTCGTCGTACCGCTCCGGTACACAGTGTTTGGCCAGGTCCTCGCCGACGATCTCCGGCCAGCGGCCCATCACCCCGCCCACCGCGGCCGGCGCCTCCCAGCCGCGCTCGGTCAGCAGCCGGTTGATCGCCGCGCCGAGCGCCATCGGATCCCGGCCGTCGGCGCGCGCCCCGGAGCGCAGGCCACCGCCCCGCCGCGCCTGCTTCTTCTGCTGCGCGGCGTCCCCACGCGCGCGTGCCGCCTCCTTCGCCGCCCGCAGCGCCACGCGCGCGAGATCGACGCCGGACGGTTCGGCCGCCCGCTTCGGTTCCCGGTCGCTCATACGCGTTCCACCGTCCCACCGGACACCGCGTACCGCGCGCCGGCCAGCACCTGCGGGACGTCGTCGTCGACCGCCGCCGTCACCAGCACCTGCTCGCCCGGCGCGACCAGCTCGGCCAGCCGCTCCCGGCGGCGGGCGTCCAGCTCGGCGAAGACGTCGTCAAGGATCAGCACCGGCTCGTTGCCCTCGGCACGCAGCAGGTCGTAGGAGGCCAGGCGCAGCGCCAGCGCGTAGGACCAGGACTCGCCGTGCGAGGCGTAGCCCTTGGCGGGCAGTTCGCCGAGCTTGAGCAACAGATCGTCCCGGTGGGGTCCCACCAGGGTGACGCCCCGCTCGATCTCCTGCTTGCGGACCTCGGCGAGCGCGGCCGTCAGCTGCTCGAACAGCGCCTCGCGCGTGTGCGCCTCGCCCGGAGCGGACGGCTTGTACTCCAGCGAGACCGGGCCGCCGCCGGGGGCCAGCTGCTCGTACGCCTTGTCGGCGAGCGGCTGGATCGCGTTGATCAGGTCCAGGCGCTGGGCGAGCAGTTCGGCCCCCGCGCGCGCGAGATGCTGGTCCCAGACGTCCAGGGTGGACAGGTCCATCGAGCGGCCGCCGTGGCGACGGGCGAGCGCGGCCGTCTTCAGCAGGGTGTTGCGCTGCTTGAGGACCCGGTCGTAGTCCGAGCGCACGCCCGCCATGCGGGGGGAGCGGGCGGTGATCAGCTCGTCGAGGAAGCGGCGCCGCTCCCCGGGGTCGCCCTTCACCAGCGCCAGGTCTTCCGGCGCGAACAGCACCGTGCGCAGAATGCCCAGCACGTCACGTGGTCTGACCTGCGAGGACCGGTTGATGCGGGCCCGGTTGGCCTTGCCGGGGTTCAGCTCCAGCTCGATCAGCTGCTGCCGCTCGCCCTGCCGGACCTGCGCGCGCACGACGGCCCGCTCGGCGCCCATACGGACCAGGGGGGCGTCGGAGGAAACGCGGTGGCTGCCGAGGGTGGCGAGATAGCCGACGGCTTCGACGAGGTTCGTCTTGCCCTGGCCGTTGGGGCCGACGAACGCGGTGACGCCCGGGTCGAGCGGGACCTCGGCCCGGGCGTACGAGCGGAAGTCGGCCAGCGACAGATGCGTGACGTGCATGGCGGTCGCCGACCTCCTCCGGCGTGGTCCCCCCGGGTTCGCCCCCGGAGGTCCCTGAATCCCCCGGGTTTCCCCAGGGTGTGGATTACTTCTTCTCGACCGCGTGGCCGCCGAACTGGTTGCGCAGCGCGGCGATCATCTTCATCTGCGGCGAGTCGTCCTGCCGCGAGGCGAACCGCGCGAACAGGGAGGCCGTGATCGCGGGCAGCGGCACGGCGTTGTCGATGGCGGCTTCCACGGTCCAGCGGCCCTCGCCGGAGTCCTGCGCATAGCCGCGCAGCTCGTCCAGGTGCTCGTCCTCGTCGAGGGCGTTCACCGCCAGGTCCAGCAGCCAGGAACGGATGACCGTGCCCTCCTGCCAGGAGCGGAAGACCTCGCGGACGTTCTCCACGGAGTCGACCTTCTCCAGCAGCTCCCAGCCCTCGGCGTAGGCCTGCATCATGGCGTACTCGATGCCGTTGTGGACCATCTTCGCGAAGTGGCCCGCGCCGACCTTGCCGGCGTGCACCGAGCCGAAGTCGCCCTCCGGCTTCAGCGCGTCGAAGACCGGCTGCACCTTGGCGACGTGCTCCTTGTCGCCGCCGTACATCAGCGCGTAGCCGTTCTCCAGGCCCCAGACGCCGCCGGAGACGCCGCAGTCGACGAAGCCGATGCCCTTGGCGGCCAGCTCCGCGGCGTGCTTCTCGTCGTCCGTCCAGCGCGAGTTGCCGCCGTCCACGACGACGTCGCCGGGCTCCAGCAGCTCGGCGAGCCGGTCGATGGTCGACTGGGTGGCCGCACCCGCCGGGACCATGACCCAGACCACGCGCGGGCCCTTGAGCTTGCCCACAAGCTCTTCCAGGCTGTGGACATCGGCGAGGTCCGGGTTGCGGTCGTATCCGACGACGGTGTGGCCGGCGCGGCGGATCCGCTCGCGCATGTTGCCGCCCATCTTGCCGAGGCCGATGAGACCGAGCTCCATCAGTTGTGTTCCTTAGGTGTCCGAGGTGGCGTGCCGGTACGGCTCGGGACGGCACGCCGGGCGGTTTCCCGCACCGGCGGCGACGTCCTTCGGTCCGAGCCTAAACCCGGAGCCCCATGCACACCTGTGGGCCTGCGCGCTCATCCGCACGCCTGCCCTGACCTGCGGTTTTCCCCAACCGTGGAGAACGTCAGCCGCTGAGCCGGACCGGCATGATCAGGTACTTGTAGGCCTCGTCCGCCTCCGCGTCCAGCGCGGGCTTGCCGCTGAGGAGCGCGGGCTTGGTGGACGTGGTGAACGACAGCTGGGCCACCGGGGAGTCGATCGCGCTCAGACCGTCCAGCAGGAAGGTCGGGTTGAAGGCGATCGAGATGTCGTCGCCCTCCAGCTGGGCGTCGACCCTTTCCACAGCCTGTGCGTCATCGCTGGAGCCGGCCTCCAGGATGAGCACGCCCTGCTCGAAGCTGAGCCGCACCGGGGTGTTGCGCTCGGCGACCAGGGCCACGCGCTTGACGGCCTCCACGAAGGGGGCGGTCTCGATCACGGCGACGCTGTTGAACTCCGTCGGGAACAGCGTGCGGTACTTCGGGAGGTCGCCCTCCAGCAGCCGCGTGGTCGTCCGGCGGCCCGCACCCTCGAAACCGATCAGGCCCTCGCCCGCGCCGGAGCCCGAGAGCGCCAGCGTGACGCTGTCACCGGCGCCCAGCGACTTGGCCGTGTCCAGGAGCGTCTTGGCGGGCACCAGGGCGACCGCGGAGGCGTCCGGGTTCTCCGGCTTCCACAGGAACTCGCGGACCGCGAAGCGGTAGCGGTCGGTGGAGGCCAGGGTGACCGTGTCGCCCTCGATCTCGATGCGCACACCGGTCAGGACGGGGAGCGTGTCGTCGCGGCCCGCGGCGATCGCCACCTGCTGCACGGCGGAGGCGAAGACCTCGCCCGGGACCGTGCCGGTCGCGTTCGGCATCTGCGGCAGCGCCGGGTACTCCTCCACCGGCAGGGTGTGGAGGGTGAAGCGGGAGGAGCCGCAGACCACGGTCGCCCGTACACCGTCTGTGGAAATCTCCACCGGGCGGTTGGGGAGCGCCCGGGAGATGTCGGCGAGCAGGCGGCCGGAGACCAGCACCGTGCCGTCCTCCTCGACCTCGGCCTCCACGCTGACCCGCGCCGAGACCTCGTAGTCGAAGCTGGACAGGCTCAGCTGGCCGTCCTCGGCCTTCAGCAGCAGGCCCGCGAGGACAGGCGCCGGCGGACGGGCCGGGAGGCTGCGCGCCGCCCAGGCCACTGCCTCCGCGAGTACGTCGCGTTCCACCCGGATCTTCACCGTAAGCCGCCTCCTGCTGTTGCCGGCGCTTCTCGCCCTGCTTCGCCTTCGTCGTCTGTCTCGGTGTCGCCGGCCCCGTGGAGGGGAAGGACACCGGGGACCAGTCTGACGCACCGCACTGACAGTAGGTGCCTCTCGGGGTCAAGTCGTGCCGACGGGCAGCCGGGCAGCGAAGAGCGAGTTGTGCACAGGGCCCTCTTCGAAACGGATTCCGGGCTCTCTCTAGTCGTTGGTAGTAGTAGGGCCTGTGGATACCGTGGATAACCACGTTTGCCCAGCTCAGCGCCGAGATTTTGTCCACGGGCCCTGTGGGTGGCACCGGTGGACAACCGGGGGTCTCTGTGGAGAACGGAAAGTTCTGCACATCCCATGCACAGGCCGGGGCGAGTTCTCCCCAGCGCCATCCCCAGCTTTACCCGTCTTTCCCACAGCCCAACCCGGCAGCTTCGTGTGACGGCTTTCACTCGACGCGGTGAGGAGGCGCGCCACGTTGCCGAACAGTGGACAGGCATGTGGAGAAGCTGGGGATCACTGGGGACAACCGCCCCCAGCCTGTGGGTTGCCGGTGGACAACTCCATGCACAGCTTGTGGACCGCCGCGTTGTCCACAAGTTGTGGAGATCGTTCGTCCACGAATCCACAAGGTCCTGACCTGGTCTGATGGTCTTTCAACAGGGTTGCCTGTGGACGCGGTCTGGACAACTTCGCAGTCCCCAGTGTGTGGACGGAAGAAAGTCACCGAATCTGTGGAGAGCGGCCGTGACCCGGCAGGTAATCGAACAGCGGTGGCCGTCCGGAGGGGTGGCGGCACGGCTCGGCCCGCTGCCGGCCCGGCCAAGAACCTCGGCCGAGGTGAGGCCGGGAGCCGTCGAAGGGCGTGACCCCGGCGCCGCGGGACGCACGGGCAGCGCCGCGGGACGCACGGGCAGCGCCGCGGGACGCACGGCACGACGAAGGGCGCCCCCAGAGATCTCCTCCAGGGGCGCCCTCGGGGCCGTGGACGGCGTTGTCAGCCGTTCTTGATGCGGTTCGTCAGTTCGGTCACCTGGTTGTAGATGGAGCGCCGCTCGGCCATCAGATTGCGGATCTTCCGGTCGGCGTGCATCACCGTGGTGTGGTCCCGGCCCCCGAACAGCGCGCCGATCTTCGGCAGCGACAGATCCGTCAGCTCACGGCACAGGTACATGGCGATCTGCCGGGCGGTGACCAGGGCGCGCCCGCGCGAGGTGCCGCACAGGTCCTCCACGGTCAGCCCGAAGTAGTCGGCCGTGGCGCCCATGATCGCCGTCGAGGTGATCTCGGGCGCCGAGTCCTCACCGCCCGGGATCAGGTCCTTCAGGACGATCTCCGTCAGGCCCAGGTCCACCGGCTGCCGGTTGAGCGAGGCAAACGCCGTCACCCGGATCAGCGCGCCCTCCAGCTCGCGGATGTTGCGCGAGATCCGGGACGCGATGAACTCCAGCACCTCCGGCGGCGCGTTCAGCTGCTCCTGCACCGCCTTCTTGCGCAGGATCGCGATCCGCGTCTCCAGTTCGGGCGGCTGGACGTCGGTGATCAGGCCCCACTCGAAACGGTTCCGCAGCCGGTCCTCCAGCGTGACCAGCTGCTTCGGCGGCCGGTCGGAGGACAGCACGATCTGCTTGTTCGCGTTGTGCAGCGTGTTGAAGGTGTGGAAGAACTCCTCCTGCGTCGACTCCTTGTCCGCGAGGAACTGGATGTCGTCGACGAGCAGGATGTCCATCTCGCGGTAGCGCTTGCGGAAGCTGTCGCCCTTGCCGTCGCGGATGGAGTTGATGAACTCGTTGGTGAACTCCTCGGAGCTCACGTACCGCACGCGCGTGCCCGGGTAGAGGCTGCGCGCGTAGTGCCCGATCGCGTGCAGCAGGTGCGTCTTGCCGAGCCCGGACTCGCCGTAGATGAACAGCGGGTTGTACGCCTTCGCGGGCGCCTCGGCGACGGCCACCGCGGCCGCGTGGGCGAAGCGGTTCGACGCGCCGATCACGAAGGTGTCGAAGAGGTACTTGGGGTTGAGCCGCGCGGTCGGCTCGCCGGGACCGGTCGCCGGGGCGGGCTGCGCGGCCAGCGGGCCGGGGGCCCCGCTCGCGGAGGGCCCGGCGCCGCCCGGGCCGCGGTGCGCCGGTCCGCCGGACGGCGGCTCGGGCATGTCGCGCCGGGCGCCCTGCTGGTCGTAGTCGCCGCGGGACGGTCCGTGCTCGGTGCGCTGCTGGTCGTACGGCGGGCGGTCGGTGCCCTGCGGGCGGTAGTCCTGGGACGGCGCGCGTCGCTGCGAGCCGTAACCGTCGCCCGGCTGCGAGCCGTAGCCCTCGCCGCCCGAGGACCCGTAGGTGTCCTTCCCGGAGGACCCGTAGGGCTCCTGGGCGGGCGGCCCGTAGGAGTCCTGCGCGTGGGAGCGGTAGGCGTCCTGCGGCGGTGTCGCGTAGGGGTCGCGCTCGGGGAAGCCGAGGCGCGGCTGCTGCCAGCCGTACTCGTCCTGTGCCGGCCGGGGCCAGGCGCCCGGCTCGGGGCGCTGGTACTCCCCCGGGTAGGCGGGGCGGGCGGTGGGGAGCTGCTGGTCGTCGGTGCCGGGCAGCGGTTCCGCGCGGTGGCGGCCGCAGCCCCCCCCGTACGGGCCGGACGGAAGCTCGGACTCCTCGTAGCGCGGCTGGGCCTGCCCCTTATACACATCT
>NZ_MUND01000898.1 GCF_002154375.1 Streptomyces glaucescens
GGGGGAGAGAGGGCCGGGGAGAGCGAGGTCAGCCCTTGACGGTCGCCGGGCCTCCCGTCAGCTCCAGCCGGAGCCCGTCCGAGGTGACCGCGACCCGTTCCGGTGCAAGCCCCAGCGGCAGTCCGGACAGGTCCAGCTCCTGCGGGGTGTCCCCGAGCAGCTGGGCGGCGAGGGAGTCGGGCACGACCCGGTCGCCGATCCGCACGGCGGTGCGCTCGAAGCGGATGCCGTCCTCGTGCAGCACCGGCCGGAATCCGACGGTGATCCGCCCGGCGGGCCCCGCGTGCACCACCAGTTCGTGCGCCGCCGGGTCGGTCGTCACGGCCGCCCCGCCCAGCGCGCCGCCGGTCATGGTGCGCACCGCGTCGGCGAGGGCGGCGTCGGCCAGTTCGGCGCTGACCCGGCTGTCCCGCACCGACAGGCCCTCGCCGGTACGGACCACGTCGGCCAGCTCGGCGTGCAGGTCGACCCCGCTGAACCGGCGGAAGGTGGCGTCCTCGCCGGTGACCTCCACGCGCGGGAAGGAGCCCCGCGCCAGTTGCAGGGTCACCGGGGTGGGGCCGAAGCCCACGTCGAGCCCGGTGTGCAGGCGCCGTTCCATCCGGTCGGCGAAGCGGTCCGCCGTGTAGTGGCGGGCCACCGCCTCCGCGATCCCGCCGACGGCCAGCACCGCGCCGGCCGCCGCGAGGGCGACGAGGCGCGTCCGGCGGGACACACGCCCCCTCCGTAAAAGTGTCATGACTGACAGCATAGCCAAAGTGTCAGGACTGACAGATTCTTTCGCCGTCGGTTTTGAGCCTGCGATACTCCTCGCATGGCAACCCTCGACACCCCCGCCGCCGAGCCACGGGGCCGGCGCGAGGCGCACAAAGCGGCGACCCGCAAGGCCCTCCAGGAGGCGGCTCACCGCATGTTCGAGGAGCGCGGCTACGCGCGGACGACCGTGCGCGACATCGCCGCCGCGGCCGGGGTCACCGAGCGGACCTTCTTCCGCTACTTCCCCTCCAAGGAAGACCTCGTCCTCGACGAGGTCCTCGACCTCATCCCCGTCGTCCGGGCCAAGGTCGTCGCCCGGCCCGCCCACGAGGACCCCTACAGCGCGGTCCTCGGCGCGGCCGTGGAGGTCGCCGCCGGCGGCGGCGTCGGCCTGATGTTCAGCGGGCCGCCGCAGCGCTTCCCCGGCCAGCAGGCGCGGCAGTTCCTGCCCGTCCTCAGCAAGTTCGAGGCCGGCCTCGCCGACGCCCTGCTGGAGCGGCTGGCCGCGCGGGACCCGGAGAACGCCACCCCGCTGCGCGCCGCCGTCCTCTCCCGGGCCGCCGTCGGCGCGCTGCGCTCCGCGCTGTTCGCGTACACCGCCCTGCCGGAGGAGGAGCGCACCCCTCGCGCCGCCCACGAGCTGCTGGTCGAGGCGTTCGGACATCTGCGGCAGAGCTGACGCCGCAGCCATTGCCCCGCCGGAGCGTCCATGAGTAGCCTGTGTTCGCTATTCCGACCATCAGTTGAAATCTCGAACACAGGGAGGGGGCCGGCCGTGGGACGCCTCGTACCTGCCGTGACCCGGGCTCTCGACATCCTGGAGCTCTTCCTCGACGGTGACGGGACGCTCTCCGCCCCCGACATCGTGCGCAAGCTCCAGCTGCCCCGCACCACCGTCCACGAGCTGGTCACCACGCTCGCCGCCCGGTCGTACATCGTCCAGGTGCCCGGCCAGCCCGGACGCTACCGGCTCGGCGTACGCCCGTACCAGCTCGGCAGCCGCTACGCCGAACAGCTCGACCTCGCCGCCGAGGGCCAGCACGTCGCCCGGACCGTCGCCGAGACCTGCGACGAGACCGTGCACGTCGCCATCCTCGAAGGCACCGACGTCATCTACATCGCCAAGGTCGACTCCACCCACGCGGTGCGCATGGTCTCCGCCGCCGGCCGCCGTCTGCCGGCCCACTGCACCTCCGTCGGCAAGATGCTGCTCGCCTCCCTCCCCGAACCGGAACTCGCCGCCCGCGTCCCCGACGACGCGGAGCTGATCGCCATGACGCCGAACAGCATCACCGAACCGGCCGCGCTGCGGGAAGCCCTGGCCGAAATCCGCCGCCGCGGGATCGCCGTGGAGAGCCGCGAGTCCAACCCGGACGTCAGCTGCGTGGCCGCCCCGGTCCACGACCGCACCGGCCAGGTGGTCGCCGCGCTCTCCATCTCCGTGCCGATGATCCGCTGGAGCGAGGAGCGTCGCGCCGAACTCGAACAGCTCGCCGCCAAGGGCGCCGCGGACCTCTCCGAGCGGCTCGGACACCGGAGCGTGGCGGCATGACGGCGTACGAGGTCGCGGTACGCGCCGAGGCCACCCTCGGCGAAGGTCCCACCTGGGACGCCGCCGGGGACCGCCTCCTGTGGATCGACATCCTCGGCTCCCGGCTCCACACCTACGAACCCGCCACCGGCCGCCGCACGGTCCGCACCACCGAGCAGCACATCGGCGCGGTCAAGCCGCGGGCGGGCGGCGGCCTCGTCCTCAACCTCCGCGACGGCGTCGGACTCCTCGACCCCGACGGCGCCTTCCGCTGGCTGCACCACGAGCCGGTCCCCGGGCGCCGCGCCAACGACGCGGCCGTCGCCCCCGACGGCGCGCTGTGGGCGGGCACCATGCGGTACGACGAGGCACCCGGCGGCGGCACGCTGTCCCGGCTCACCGGCGACGGCACGGTGGACGTCGTCCTGGACGACGTGACCGTCAGCAACGGGACCGGCTGGAGCCCGGACGGGCGCCTCATGTACTACGTCGACACCCCGACCCGCCGCATCGACGTCTTCGACGTCGAGGGCACCCGGGTGACCGGGCGCCGCCCCCTCGCCGAGATCGAGGAGGGCGCCGGCTTCCCCGACGGCCTCACGGTCGACGCGGAGGGCTGTGTGTGGGTGGCGCTGTGGGACGGCGGGGCGGTCCGCCGCTACACGCCCGGCGGCGAGCTGGACCGGGTCGTCCCGTTGCCGGCTCCACGCGTCACGGCGTGCGCGTTCGGGGGCACGGACCTCAGGGACCTGTACGTCACCACGGCCCGCGTGGGCCTGACGGCCCCGCATCCCCTGGCGGGTTCCCTCCTGGTGATCCCGGGAGCGGGCCAGGGGCTTCCGCAGCCGGCGTTCGCGGGCTGAGGGGTGGCTGCCGCCGGCTGTGGTGCGGCTGGTCGCGGTGAGGGGTGGCTGCCGCCGGCTGTGGTGGGGCTGGCTGCGGCCGGGTGCGGCGAGGGGTGGCTGCGGCCGGTCGCGGTGAGGGTGTGACGGCTGTGTGTTG
>NZ_MUND01000899.1 GCF_002154375.1 Streptomyces glaucescens
GCCCTCCGGGCGGACGACGGGGATGGGCAGACAGGCCCTGGCCCATGACGTCCGTCTCCGCCCCCGACGGTCCTCGAGCGGGTCCGGTCCCCAAGCCCGCCACCGGCGGGTCCGCTCACGCGGACACCTCCATCCACAGAAGGGAAAACCATGGCCACGCAGACTCAGACGCCCGTCCAGCCGGGCTCCGAGAACAAGCTGTACATCCTCCAGCAGGGCATCGTCGAGGACGCACCGGGCGGAGTTCCGGCCCACCTCAGCTTCGGCATCCTCAGCACCGTTCCCGATCCGGTGAACCCCGGAGACCTCACCATCGCCCTGAAGGCACCCACCGGTTTCGTGTTCACCGGCTGGCTCTCCTGGGCCTACCACGACGTCAACACCCTGCAGGCGAAGGGCAACCTGGAGACGACCCAGGGCACCCTCGGTGACGGGGGCCGCACCCTGACCTTCACCCACAACCCGTACCTGTCCACCAACCAGGAGTGCCTCGGCTACGCCGCCCAGGTCACCGCCGTCGACGGCGCGACGCCGGGCCGCTACACCGACGGCCAGCTCAAGGTGGGCGCCGCCAACCCGATCAAGCTCAAGGGCCGCGTCCTCGACCCCGACGAGGACTGAGCTCCCCCCGCCGTCGGCGGNNCTGCTGACGCCCGCGGGCCCCGTGGGCCAACGCCGGCCTCCCGGCAGTGCCTGGCATCGAAGCCACGCGCTCGCCTTTTTCCTCCGATTCGTCCGCGATGGCGGCACGGACATGGAAGCCTATGAGCGGCAATGAAAGGACCGAAGATGCCCATTCTCTTCTTCGCCGCCGCTGGTGCCCTCTTTGCAGGCGGAATTGCAGGTGGAGCCGGCGGAGGGTGGTACCTGTGGAGGCGTGGTCAGCAGGAAGCGGCCAAGCGGCTGCAGCATCAGGACGCCGAGGCCGCGAAGCAGGCGCTGAGGGATGCCACTGACCTTGCTGGCCTGCGTAGCAAGGCGCAAGAGGCGGGCTTGGACCCGGATGAGGTCGTTGCCGGATACGAGACGTTGCGAGACTCACAGCTGTCTCCTGAGGACGTGCTCCAGGGGCTGAGCCGGGCTGCCATCACCGGTTGAACAACTTCGCCTCGTCGTACGGATCTCCCGCATTCGCGGCATTCGTGAGCGGCGGTCACTCACGCAGCGATCATGCTCCTCTTGGGCCCGGCTTGTCGACTGCGGGTGCTTCCGACTCATTGGTGCGTACTGGCACGCTTGTGGCACAACCCCCGATACGACGCAGGGCCAGCCCGAGAGGGAACCCCTCCTGAGCTGGCCCTTTGCTCTGTGCCCCCGGCAGGATTCGAACCTGCGACACCCGCTTTAGGAGTTCGATCACTCCCTGGTTCTGCTGGGATACCGCCCG
>NZ_MUND01000900.1 GCF_002154375.1 Streptomyces glaucescens
CGTCGTCCGGACCCCGGTCCTCGTCGAGGCGGTGGGGATCGCTCCGGTCCGCGTCGAAGACGGCCTGCGCGTCCTCCTGGTGGCTGAAGTGGGTGCAGTCGAGATCCTGTGCGTGTGCGGGGCCGGCCGACGGCACTGTCGCGATGATCGCGAAGAGCGCGCCTGCGGCACCGGTGCGACGGCGCATGGAGCGCCTCCTTTCCGGCCACGGATGGCTCGCCCCTCGACGCTAGGCGCCCGGTACCGCGGCGGCGCGCAGCACTAGGCCGTTCAGGTAATCGATCACACGCACCCGATCGGGCGTTGACACCGGGTGCCAGGGCTTCTAGCGTCACGTCTGCTGAAGGTACTAAGCGGTCGCTCATCGGATGGGCGTACCGCGAGAGCCGCATCCCAAGGGCGAGGAGAAGCAGCAATGTCCACCACTGAGCAGCGGGTCGCGGTCGTCACCGGCGCCGCGCGCGGTATCGGCGCCGCCACCGCCGTACGACTGGCGGCCGAGGGCCGGGCCGTCGCCGTGATCGACCTCGACGAGGCCGCCTGCAAGGACACCGTGGAGAAGATCACCGCGGCCGGCGGCAAGGCCCTCGCGGTCGGCTGCGACGTCTCCGACGAGGCACAGGTCGAGGCGGCCGTCGCGCGGATCGCCGAGGAGCTGGGCGCGCCGACCATCCTCGTCAACAACGCGGG
>NZ_MUND01000901.1 GCF_002154375.1 Streptomyces glaucescens
GAGGGACTCCGCCCGGCGCGCCGAGAGCACGCACCAGACGCCGCGGGGCCCGCCCTTCGGGCGGACGACGGGACTTTGCGGACACGACCTAGGGAGTTCGGCCCGGCCGTCGGGATGCGTCGGTCAGGCCCTCGACCGGGTGCCGCTTCGACGGAGGACGGTGGAAGACAGCGGGGCTGCGTGGTGAAGTGTGGGCCTCGACAACTCCGACAGCAGGGAGCGTTTTCCTCCGATGACTCCACAGCCCGCACGCCCTGAGCACAGCGGTCCCGAGACCGCCTCGGTCATGGATGTCTCGCCGTTCAAGCCTTCTCTCGTCAAAGCGGTGTTCAGCGACGTGACCCCGATGCACGTCTCTCGGTCGGCCGCGTGGGCCGCAGCGTCGGTGACGCGGACAGTTCTGACGGAGATCATCGACGGCGCGAGGAGAGCGGCGGCGGAGGAGGCCCGGAAGAAGCTGATTCCCGTGGACCTTCTCTCGGCGATCGACCGGAACGTCGAGCTCGAGGTGGGGAACAAGTGGTACGACCACAGCCCGACGTTTCACGGTTCGACCGGTGTCCTGTACGACGCCGAGGGTGTCATCGTGCCGTCTCGTAAGCGCAGCAGGTCGCGCAAACCGAGTGCTGTGGTCGGCGCCCACAGGTTCGAGGCTGGGGTCAAGAAGCTGCTGCGGAGGCAGGGGGTGACGGCCGTCCCAGCGATGGTCCGCGACCTGGACGGAATCGCGAGCGTGTTCCTGACGGACCTCGCCCGGGACGCGGCCATGGTCGTCCGCGAGGGTGGGGGCAAACGCTTCGGTACGGCCACCCTGGTGATGTCAGGGGAACCGGCCCCACCTCCGTTCCTCGATGATTCCCTCCGAGCCCTGTCCACGCGCAGGGGGGACGGGCGGACCATCGGCAGGGATGACGTCCTGGCTGCCACCACGATGCAGTTGTTCGGCGCCAACCTCAGGCACCGAGCCCTCACCGAAGCACGCGAGGCGGCACAGAACACTTCGGCCGGCTGAGCGGGTGCGACCAACCTCGCGGCCCGCCCCCTCATCTGCTACCGCAGACTCGCCGAATGAGATGGCCTCTGCGTGACATCGCCGACGGACGAGGCCGACGCCGGTGGGTGCGTCGTGATGGTCGCACCGGGCGGCTGCGGAACGGACCTGTCATTGCGCACGACTTCGTCGTCAGCTCCGCCTTCCCGGGCGCCAGCAGCCTGCGACGCGTCTCGCGGACACCGGCGAGGGCGACTTGGGTGGAGCGCCGCCCCCGGGCCGGGCACTCGGCGAGTTGCTCGACCTGCGGGATCATCCGCCGCAGAAAGGCGCGGAAATCCTGGTTGAACGGTCGCACACCGTCGTGGCCCAGGAGCGGGAAGCCTCCCTGTCGTACGACCAGTTCGGCACTGTAAGCGCGTGGAGCGATCCGGAGACGTTCGTACCCACGGAACCGGAAACTGACGCCGCGCTGACCGCCGCCCCGGACGCTGCCGCCCGTTCAGGGCCCGACGTACTCGAACACCCCGCCTTCCGGATGCCGCAGCACCGCCCGCCTGCCGTTCGGTGTCGCGGCGGGCGCAGTCACCACCTCGGCGCCGGCCGCC
>NZ_MUND01000902.1 GCF_002154375.1 Streptomyces glaucescens
CCGGGGGGTTCTTCGGGGGGCTCTTCGGGAGGTTCTTCGGGCGGCGCTCCCGGGCGGCGGCCTTCCCGGCCTTCTCCTCCCGCTGGACCGGCACCGCGGCCCGCGGCGGCTCCGGAGCGGTCCGCGCCCCGCTGTCGCCCGCCGCCGTGACCACGTCGTCGGGGCTGCCCAGGCGGTCGATGATCCGGCGGACCGCGGCGGGGCTGTCCACCGGTGCCTTCGCCCGCCGCCGGTCGATCTCGTCCCGCAACTGGCTGACCAGCCGCATCCGGGCGGCGGAGGGCAGCTGCCGCTGCTGCGCCACGTCGCCGACGCGGCTGAGATATTCGTAGACGACCTTGTCGCTCTCGATGCCCACGCTGTCCCCTCCGGGGCGGGTGTGCCGTTCTCCGATTTAGCCGGATTCCCCGGGTGACGACGTTAGCGCAGGGGCGGCCGGGCGACGGCCCGTCAGCCGGGTTCGCACAGACCGGGCTTGTCCACCTCCGAGCAGAGCGGGCGTACGGACCGAGGGTCTCGCGGCCGGCCTCCACGGTGAGGAAACCGAGGAACGCCTGGGCGATCGAGCCGTCCGGGGCGCGGCCGTAGGAGTAGGCGTACTCGGTCTGCCAGTAGGGGTAGTCGCCCTCCTCCACGCCCGTCAGGGTCGGCTCCTGGTCGCCGATCCGCAGCGGGACCACGCCGTCCTGCTCGGCTGCCAGCCCGCGTTCTCGATCCGCGGCAGGACGAACGAGGGGTCGGTGAGCGTGCTGCCGTGGTCGTCGTCCAGTTCGCGCAGGACTCCCGCGTACGGGGCGTGCGCGGTGTCGGTGGCCAGCGTGTCCATCTGGACGCGGCAGCCGAGCCGCTTGCGCCCGACGACACCGAACTGTCACCCGAACGCGGCCAGCGGCACCACGATGCTGAGGATCGCGATGATCGTGTCGAGATCCCACTCGAGGCCCAGGCTCACCGTCGAACTCCCTTGAGTCAGCGAGCGGTTGAAAGGGGAGCATCAGGGTGACGAGTGCGGGCGGCGGGTCGCCAGGGGTGCCGGGATCGTCCGTGCGAAATTCACCGGGGGGCCATCTGCGCAACGTTCCGTTCGCCGGCCGGGCGACGGGCGGGCGCCAGGTGGGCCCGCACCGCGCCGGGGCCGGCCTCGCGCACGCCTGGGGCCGTGCCCCCGTACCCGCTACCGTGGACCGGATGAGCACCGAGGAGAAGCCCGCGGCCCCCCGGTCCCTCGCGGAAGCGCTCCGCGCCCGGGACGACGACTCCCTTGCCGCGCTCCTGCGCAGCCGCCCCGATCTCATCACGCCCGTGCCCACGGATCTGACCCAGCTGGCCACCCGGGCGGGCACCCGCGCCTCGGTGGTGCGTGCCCTGGAGCGGCTGGACCTGTTCACGCTGCAGACCGCGCAGGCGCTGGCCGTGGCCCCGGACCCGGCGTCGTACGCGCGGCTGCTCGGTCTGCTGACGGGCGACGACGGCGATCCGGCCGTGGCGGCGGCGCTGCCGCGCGCGGTGGGCCTGCTGCGCGAGCAGGCCCTGGTGTGGGGTGGCGACGACCGGCTGCGGCTGGTGCGCACCGCGCGGGAACTGCTCGCGCCGTCCCCGCAGCATCCGTCGCCGACGGGGCTGGGACCGACGGTGCAGGAGGCGACCGCCGGCATGTCGCCGGGCCGGATCCAGGAGATCGTGGCGGAGGCGGGCCTGCCGTCCACGCACGACGCGGTCTCCGCGGTGGCCTCGCTGACCGCGCTGTTCTCCGACCGCGCCCGGATGCGCGCGCTGCTCGCCGGCGCCCCGGAGGAGTCGGTCCAGGTGCTGGAGCGGCTGATGTGGGGGCCGCCGTACGGGCAGGTCACCGCGGACCCGGCGCCCCGGCTGCGGTGGCTGCTGGACCGAGGGCTGCTGCTGCCGACCGCGCCCGGCACGGTCGTCCTGCCGCGGGAGGTGGCCCTGCATCTGCGCGCGGGGCGCGCGCACCGGACGCCCGAGCCGGTGCCGCCCGCCGTGGAGCCGGCCGCCACGCACCGTCCACAGGTTGTGGACGCGACGGCCGCCGGGCAGGCGCTGACCGCGCTGGCCACCGTGGAGGAACTGCTGAAGGAGTGGGACGAGGGCGGCCCGGCGGTGCTGCGGGCCGGCGGGCTGAGCGTGCGCGACCTGAAGCGCACCGCCGTCGCCCTCGACGTCTCCGAGCCGGTCGCCGCCTTCTGGGTGGAACTGGCCTACGCCGCCGGACTGATCGCCTCCGACGGGGAGGCCGACGAGCGGTACGCCGCCACCCCCGCCTACGACGAGTGGCTGGAGCGGCCCGCCGCCGAACGCTGGGGCCGGCTCGCCGAGGCCTGGCTGGCCGCCACCCGCACGCCCGGCCTGGTCGGCGGGCGGGACGCCAAGGACCGCACCCTGTCCGCGCTCGGCCCCGGCCTCGACCGCTCGGCCGCGCCTGAGGTACGGCACCGGGTGCTCGGCCTGCTCGCCGCCCTGCCCGAGGGCGCGGCGCCCGACGCCGAGTCGGTGCTCGCCCGCCTGCACTGGGAGCGGCCCTCGCGGGGCGGCCGGGACACCGAGGAGGACCTGCGGGCGCGGCTCGCACGGTGGACGCTGACGGAGGCCGAGCTGCTCGGTGTGACGGGGCGCGGGGCGCTGTCCGGGCACGGGCGGGCCCTGCTGGGGGCGCCCGCACCCGCGCACGCGCCGGAGCACACGCCCGCGCCCGAGCCGGAGGGCCCGGGCGACAAGCTCCCCGTGCACCACCACCGCCAC
>NZ_MUND01000903.1 GCF_002154375.1 Streptomyces glaucescens
CGACATACCCGGGCGTCATTGTCGGCGAGAATGAGGCCTGACCTCTGCGCACCGCAGGGTCTGCGGAACTACCCAACCAGGGGCGGTGACTTACATGCTTCTTGCGGCCGACGAGGGAGACATCAACACCATCATCGGAGGGATCGCTCCGGACTGGGGCCCCTTCGGCAGCCTGGGCAACGAGGCCAAGGTGATGATCGAGGTCGTGATGGCGGTCGCCATCCTGATCTGTCTCGGCATCGCCATCTGGGGCGCCGCCAAGCAGCGCATCGGCGCCACCGCGCTCCGCGACACCTTCAGCGCGGAACAGGGCAAGGGCCTGATCATCGCCGGACTCACCGGCGTCTTCATCATCGGGTCCCTCGGCACGCTCTTCACCATCGTGTACGGCATGGCCGTGTAGCCCGGCCCGCCGCCGCCCGCCGCGGGCGCGCCCAGTCCGCTCCGGGCACGCCCGGTCTCCCCTACCCCACCGTCGTGCCCACCGGCTGAGGTTGCGTTTCCCT
>NZ_MUND01000904.1 GCF_002154375.1 Streptomyces glaucescens
GGCCAGGACCGCTCGCTGAGCCTGCCCCGGCAGGGGGTGAGCGGGGCGGGAGAAAGTTGGAGTGGGGAGGCAACGGTTCGCGGTGCCCATGGACTCCTTTGTTTGTCTAGGAGGTGCCCATGGGGGATCGGAAGCAGGCCCGGGACGAGGAGTTCCAGGCCTTCGTCATCGGCCGCTGGCCGCGGCTGATGCGCACGGCATTTCTCCTCACGGGGGAGCAGCACGCGGCGGAGGACCTGGTCCAGTCGACGCTCGAACAGGTCTATGTGGCCTGGCGCAAGGTCGGCTCGGCCGATGAACCGGAGGCGTACGTCCGGCGCGTGATGATCAACGCGCACGCCCGCAGACACCGCAGACGCCTGCGGGAGTTCCTGGCGCCGAAGGACGACTCCGGCCTCGCGCACGAGCAGCCGGACACGGGCGACCGCATCGCCCAGGCGGACGACCGCAACGCGCTGCTGACGGCACTCGCCGAACTGCCCGCGCGCCAGCGGGAGGCAGTGGTGCTGCGGTACTGGGAGGACTTGACGGAGACCCAGACGGCCGAGGCCATGGGCTGTTCCGTCGGTGCGGTGAAGAGCAACGCGGCGAAGGGGATCGCGAAACTCCGCGCTATACCGGGGCTGGCCGAGACGGTGACACAGGGAGGGCGGAAGTGATGGGCGCGAACCGGGAGACCGAGCACGACATGTCGCACACGGACATCGCTTTCCTGCTGGCCGAGGCCGCGGACGAGGTCGAGATCGGTATAGCCCCCTACCAGTCGGTGCTCCGGGGCGGACGCCGCCGCAGAGCCCGCCGCTGGGCCGTGGCGGCGGCCACGGCGCTGCTGATCAGCGGCTCGTCGGCGACCCTGGCGGTCGCGGGGCTGCCGGGCGGAGGCGGCGACCGGGCCGCTCCGCCCGCCGGCCGGTCGCAGCCCGCGACACCTGATGTGTTCTCGCCGCAGCGGACCCTGCTCGCCAGGGGGAAGGACGGGGGCAGGGAGTGGTCGGTCGTGCTCGACGTCTGGGCGGCCCCCCGCGACGAGACGGAGGCACAGGCCCAGCTGACGCGGATGGCCGAGTACGGGGAGTTCCCTCAGGAGGTCCGGAACGCCTACGTGATGGCCGGCAGCAGCCACTACTTCGTCCGCAGCTTCGTCGACGGCACCGAGTCGCTGGTCATGTGGTCCGCCTTCACCCATGACCAGGGCGTGCCCCAGGACCTCACCACGGCCGCCGTCTCCCTGGACCGCGGCGACGACAGCCCGGAGCGCCTGGTCGTCGGCCAGGTCACCAGGGCCGCCGGCCAGGTCACCTGCACCTGGAAGGACGGCACCAGCACCGTGGTGGAACGAGCCCCGGAGAACAGCGAGACACCTGCCGGCACGAGGTTCATCCAGCTCGCCGACGGCTCCCCGGTCGACTGGTTCGTCTGCCTCGCGCCGCGGGGCACGGAGTACGCCGCGGCGGAGGTGACGAAGCTCGCCGACTAGCCCGGGGGACCGGCCGGTGGGCCCTTGTCCTTCCGCCGCGCCTGAGTACGCGTACTCAGACGGGCTGCGTCGCCCGCCCCTGACGCGGCCCCACCGCGGTCCCGAGGATGAAGTCCCCCGCCGCCCCCGTGCCCGAAAGAGGTGCCCATGGCCCGTGACCTGCAACTGCGCGATGCCACTCCCGAGGATCTGGAGTGGATCCACGAACTGCGCCACCGTGTGTACGCGCAGGAGCTGGGCCAGCACGCGCCGAACCCCAGCGGGCGGCTCAGCGACGGACTGGACGGCGACAACGTCTACCTGGTCGCGGCACGGGGAACGGACCGGATCGGCTTCGTCAGCGTCACCCCGCCCTGGGTGGGCCGGTACGCCCTGGACAAGTACCTGACCCGCGACGAGCTGCCGCTGCTCACCGAGGAGGACCCGTTCGAGGTGCGCATCCTCACCGTCGAGCCGCGCCGGCGGACCACCGCCGCGGCATCCCTGCTCATGTACGCGGCCCTGCGCTGGATCGCCTCCCGGGGCGGCCGCACGGTGGTGGCCATGGGACGCACGGACGTGCTGCCCATGTACCGGGCCGCCGGTCTGCGCCCGGTCGGCCGCACCGTCCGCAGCGGCGCGGTGACGTTCGAGGTGCTCACCGGCAGCGTGACCGAGCTGACCCAGGGGGTGATGGAACGTCACCGCACCGTGCTGGAACGGCTGGTGTCCACGGTGGACTGGCGGCTGGACATGCCCTTCGCGCCCGGCCCGGACGGCTGTGAACACGGCGGCGCCTCCTTCACCGCGATCGGTACGGACTTCCGCACCCTGCACCGGCGGCACGAGGTGGTCGCGGCCGACGTGCTGGACGCCTGGTTCCCACCGGCGCCCGGGGTGCGGGACGTCCTCGCGCAGGACCCGGCCTGGGCCGCCCGCACCTCCCCGCCGACCGGCGCCGAAGGCCTGGCGGCCGAGATCGCCGCCACCCGGGAACTGCCGCTCGACGCCCTCGTCCTCGGCGCCGGTTCCTCCGACCTGATCTTCCGGGCGTTCGGGTGCTGGCTGACCCCGGAGAACAGAGTGCTGCTCATCGACCCGGGCTACGGCGAGTACGCGCACGTCACCGAGCGGGTCATCGGCTGCCGCGTGGACCGGTTCCGGCTGCGCCGCGAGGACGGCTGGCGCATCGACCCGGCCCGTCTCTCCGCCGCCGTCCACGCCCGCCCCTACGACCTCGTGGTGGTGGTCAACCCGAACAACCCGACCGGACGCCACACCCCGGCCGCGGAGCTGCGCTCGCTGATCGCCGCCGCACCCGCCCGAACCCGCTGGTGGATCGACGAGGCGTACCTGGGCTACACCGACCTGACCGAGTCGCTCGCCGGCCTCGCCGCGACGGACCCGCGGGTCGTGGTGTGCAGCTCCCTGTCCAAGATGTACGCCCTCTCCGGCCTGCGGGCCGCCTATCTGGTGGCCGAGCCGGGCACCGCGGCGCAGCTGCGCCGGCGGACCCCGCCCTGGCCGGTCAGCCTCCCGGCACAGCTGGCCGCGGTGGCGGCCCTGCGCGACCCGGCCTACTACCGCGACCGCTGGCAGCGCACCCACGAGCTGCGCCACCGGCTGGCCGTCGGCCTGGCCGCACTGGACCAGGCCCTCGTGGTCGAGGAGTCCGTGGCGAATTTCCTCAACGTGACCCTGCCGCCCGGCGGGCCGAGCGCCGCGCGACTGGTGCGGGAGTGCCGCCGGCATGACGTGTATCTGCGGGACCTGTCGCCGCTGTCCCCGGCGTACCAGGGGCGCACCGTGCGCATCGCGGTCAGGGACACTGCGGAGAACACACGCATCCTGGTCGCGTGCGGAGCCGCCCTGACCGCGCTGCGGGAGGGCCCGGCCGCGCCCGGTTCCACTCTCGCGCCGGCCGCGCCCGGTACGGTCCCCGCGCCCGATCCGGTCGGTTCGGTCTCCGCGCACGTGCCCGTCGGCGGAACCGCTCGATGATCACTGTTGCCTCCCTGGCGCCCTATCTCGGTGGTGCGCTGGCCCTGGGCGGTATCGGGGTTGTGGCGTCGCGGCGTCGTGAGCTGATGGTCCGGTGGTGCGCCTGGGCGGTGGGCGTGCCGCTGGTCGCGGGCGCCTTCTGGTGGGGCCGCCCGGGCGCTGCGGCCGTCGCCGTTGCGGCCGGGCTGATCGCGGTGCTGGAGTACGGCGGACTGATGCGGCTGGGCCGGACCGACCGGCTGGTGCTGGCCGCGGCGCTGATGGGGGTGGTGCTGACGACCTGGCTGGCTCCTGGGCAGGTGCTGCGGGCCGCCGCGCTCGGGGCCCTCGCGGTGGCGGCGGTACCGCTGCTGTCCGGCGACGCCGACCACGGCCAGCGCCGACTCGCCGCCGGACTCCTGGGGCTGGCCTGGCTGAGTCCGCTGGCCGCGCTGGTGCCGCTCGGGGCGAGCGCGCTCGCGCTGTTCGTGGCGGTCTCCGTCGCCGACATCGTGGCGTACTTCGCCGGGCAGGGGCTCGGTGGACCGCGGCTGTCGCCCCTGTCACCGGCCAAGCGCTGGAGCGGCACACTCACCGGAGCCGCCGCCGGGCTCGCCGCGCTCGCCCTGCTGTCCGCGCTGAGCTGGCCGATGGCGGCAGCCGTGGCGGTCGGCGGGCCGGCCGGCGACCTCCTCGAATCGATGATCAAGAGAGGCGCGCGGGCCAAGGACGCCGGCCGCTGGCTCCCCGGCTCGGGCGGCCTGCTGGACCGGATCGACTCGCTCCTGGTCGCCCTGGCCGTGCTACTGGTCCTGCGCTGACCCCGGGCGCGGCTCCCGGCGCATCGCCCACAGCGCCGGTCCGCCGCCCGGCAGCCGCAGTTCCGTGAGGACGGTGAAGCCGAAGTGCTCGTAGAGAGGGAGGTTGGACGGCTTGGAGGACTCCAGGTAGACGGGCAGTCCGGCCGCGTCGGCCCGGGCCAGCCCCGAGCGCAGCAGGGCGGCCCCGTGCCCCTGGCCCCGGGCGGCGGGGTCGGCGCCGATCACGGCGAGGTACCAGTGCGGCTCCTGCGGGCCGTGCTGGGCGGCGGCCTCGACGGCCTCCCGGAACAGCGGCGCGCGGTCGCCGAGGATCTCCTGGAGCTGCGCGACGGTCGCCGCGTCCGGGACGGCCTTCTCCTGCCCCTCCGGCGGGACCCAGAAGGCGGCGGCCGAGCCGGTGTGCTCGCAGACGCCGTGCCGCAGGTACTGGCGGGTGAGGAGGGTGGCGAAATAGCGGGACAGTCCGGTCTCCCGGGTGGCGTCCTCGGGGAAGAACCAGCGCATCATCGGGTCGTCGTCGAAGGCGAGGGCCAGGAAGCGGCTGATGGAGGGCACGTCGTCGGACGTCGTTGTCTTCGGTATGTGCGTCGTCGGCATATGGGTCATTCTGCGCGGAGTGATCTTCGCGAGTTCACCCGCCCCCCCCAGTACGTCGCACAGCGGCAGGGCCGCTGACGGGTCGTCAATCGCGAGGCGGTGCAACGGAGAGACGTCCAGCAGGGCGGGTCCGCGGCTCCGGGACGACCACGGTGCGGCCGGCGGCGTGGACGGCCCGCACCGGGGTTTCCCCCTCCGGCTCCGCCGGGCACAGGAGCCCCATGCCCATTGACGCAGCCAAGGCCCTCGCCGCCGAACCCCGCACCGGCGAGATCTCCTGGACGCCCAAGGACGTCCTGCTCTACCACCTCGGCATCGGCGCGGGCCGCCCCGCCACCGACCCCGGCGAACTGTGCTACACCCTGGAGTCCCGGCTGCACGTCCTGCCGAGCTTCGCCACCGTCGCGGGCGCCGGCTCACCCGGAGTGATCAGCGGCCTGTCCATGCCCGGCGTCGACGTCGACCTCGCCCGCGTCCTGCACGGCGGGCAGTCGCTGACCCTGCACCGCCCCCTCCCGGCCGAGGGCACCGCGACCGCGACCGACAGGATCGCCGCCGTGTACGACAAGGGCAAGGCGGCCGTACTGGTCATGCGCACCGACGTCGCCGACGCAGAGGGCCCGCTGTGGACCGGTGACGCCCAGATCTACGTACGCGGCGAAGGCGGCTGGGGCGGCGACCGGGGCCCGGCCACCCGGCGCGAACCGCCGGCAGGCGCGCCCGACCGGACCGTCGAGCGGTCCGTCCGGGAGGACCAGGCGCTGCTCTACCGCCTCTGCGGCGACTGGAACCCGCTGCACGCCGACCCCGAGTTCGCCGAGCGGGCGGGCTTCGACCGGCCCATCCTGCACGGCCTGTGCACGTACGGCATCACACTGAAAGCCGTCGTCGACGCGCTGCTCGGCGGGGACGTGACCCGGGTGCGCGGCTACGCCGCACGGTTCGCCGGGGTTGTCTACCCCGGGGAGACCCTGCGGGTGCGGATGTGGCGGGAGGACGGGGAGATCCGGGTGGACGTCAGCGCCGTGGAGCGGGGCGACGCACCGGTCCTCGCCGACACCGGCGTCCAGTACGCGTGAGCCGCCGAACCTGCGCCGGAAGCGTACGACAAGGCCCCGCTCGCCGTGAGGTGAACGGGGCCGTGTGTCATACCGATTGACGTACCGTCAGGCCGCCGTCTCGGTCTGCTGCTCCACCGGCTTGCGGTGCCGGCCGCGGGGGGCCGACTCGGTGTCGTGCGCCGAGACCGGACCGCGGTGCTTGCCGTGGCCGGGTGCCGTGGTGCGGTCGGCGGGCAGCGGCTGGGACGTGCAGGCGTCGCTCATCGGAAGAATTCACCCCGTCAACATGATCTTTCTTACAGCCGGGGGAGTCTAACCGGCACACCTCGGGTCGAATCCAGGCGGCCACGCCGACCGCCACTAGTTCGTTACAAGACGCCCCAACGTGCCGTCGGCCAGCGGCGCTTGCTGCAACGGCACCGGCCGTGGCGCGACCGGCTCCGGAGGGTCCGGTTCCGACTGCTGCGGTCCCCAGGGCGAACCCGCACGGCCCGTGCCGTCCCCCCGTCCCGGCCCCTCCGCAGGCGCCTCTCCCACGGCCCCCGACATGGCTCCCGTGGCCCCCGCCGTGCCCCACGTGGCCACCATGAACGCCATGACTCCCCGGGCCTCGGCAGTCTCCCCGGCAGCCCCAGGACCCGCGTCCCGCGCACCCCATGTG
>NZ_MUND01000905.1 GCF_002154375.1 Streptomyces glaucescens
TCGCGCTCACCTTCGACGCCGACATGACCGCCGACCAGGGGCCGAGAGCGGCGGCGGGCGAACGGTTCGACCACCCCCAGCTGATCACCACGCTGCGCACGCTGAAGGTGCCGGCCACCGTCTTCATGACCGGCCGCTGGGCCGAGGAGTACCCGGCCCAGGCGCGCTCCATCGGCCGGGACCCCCTGTTCGAGGTCGCCAACCACTCCTACAGCCACTTCGCCTTCACCGACGACTGCTACGGCCTGCCGACCGTCGCCGAGGAGCGGATGCGGGCGGACGTGACACGGGCGTACGACGCCTTCCGCGCGGCCGGTGTACCCGAGGCCAAGCCGTACTTCCGCTTCCCCGGCGGCTGCTACGACCGCCGCGCCCTGCGCGCGCTCAGCGGCACCGGCGTCACCGCCGTGCAGTGGGACGTCGTCGGCGGCGACGCCTTCGCGACGGACGCCGACGCGGTCGCCCGGCAGGTGCTGGACGGCGTACGGCCCGGCTCGGTGGTCGTCCTGCACTGCACCCGCAGCGCGGCGCCGACGACCGAGCGGGCGATCCGCACGATCGTGCCCGAGCTGCGCCGCCAGGGCTTCCGCTTCGTGAAGGTATCGGAACTGATCGGGTCCGCACCGCGCTGACCGGCCTACGCTGGGGGTATGAGCGAGGCCGAGGTCAACGACTACTGCCTGATCGACGCGGCCAGGCCGCCCAGGGCGGACGGGCCGCCTTACGCGGAGTGCGTGCTG
>NZ_MUND01000906.1 GCF_002154375.1 Streptomyces glaucescens
GAGGTGGACGGGGCGGGGGACTGCGTGCAGTCCTTCGTGCCGCCGTTCCAGGCCGCGATCAGCTTGTCCTTGATGACCGGGCGGTCCGGGCCCTTGGGCAGTTCGCCGTGCTCGAAGCCGTCGTTCGCGTCGAGCTTGCCGTCGTACTTGACCGCGCCCCGGTAGAGGTCGACCTGCGCGAAGCAGCCCGCGTCCGGGACGGCGATGTCGAGGGTGTCGGTGGCGCCCTGCTTCACCGTCACCGTGTCGAAGTCGACGAAGACCTGCTCGCCGGAGGTGTCGAAGCTCGGCCCGTGGGCGAGGTAGGAGGCGAGCGAGGCGGTGCAGGTGCTCGCGTCGGCGGCGGCGCGGACCGTGATGTGCACCTTGCCGTCACCGGTCGGCTTGAGGTTCTGGTCGTCGACCTTGACCGAGTCGTGGAAGTTCGTCCCGTCGAGGGAGAACTGGCAGCGGTCGGTGGCGGTCTCGGTGCCGGCGCCCGAGCCGGGCCGGTACTGGCCGCCGGACTTCCAGCCGTCGCCGCCGGGCGTGCCGGTCGCCCAGG
>NZ_MUND01000907.1:0-3699 GCF_002154375.1 Streptomyces glaucescens
GGTCGCCCTGTGGCTGCGGGAGCGGCTGGCCGGGGACGGCATCGAGGCGTACGCCAAGACGTCCGGGTCCAAGGGGCTGCATCTGCTGGCGGCGGTGCGAGGGGCGTCCTCCGAGCGGACGTCCGAGTACGCCAAGGCGCTCGCCGTCGAGGCCGAGCGGGCCATGCCCCGGCTGGTCGTGCACCGCATGACGCGGAGTCTGCGCCCGGGCAAGGTGTTCGTCGACTGGAGCCAGAACGCCGCCCGCAAGACGCCGTACACCCTGCGGGCGCGCGCCGAGCCGTGGGTGTCCGCTCCGGTGACCTGGGAGGAGGTCGAGGCGTGCGGGGATCCGGCACAGCTGGCGTTCCGGGCGCCGGACATCGCCCCGCGGGTGCAGGACTACGGTGATCTGCTGGCCCCGCTGCTGGATCCGGAGCGGGCGGGTCCGCTGCCCTGACGGCGGATCGGCAAAGGGCCGGTCCGCTGCCCTTACGGTGGATCGGCAAGGGCCGGGTCCGCTGCCCTGAGGGCGGCTCGTCAGGGACCGCTACCGCTTCGGGTGTCCGGCCGGGTCGTCACAGCCGTGTCCAGGTGCGCCGGTCGCGTGCCATGGCGTGCAGGGCCTCGACGTCCGCCGGTTTGAGGACGCCACCGAGGCGGCCGAGCCCGTCGAGGTCGTCATCGGTGAGAACGCGGACCTCGCGGACCGGGCCGGGCACGCTCAGCCGGGCGGGGCCGACCAGCGCCAGTACGGGGCGGACCTCGGCGGTCAGGGCGTACGCGGCCCGGGAGGCGTCGGCGCGCAGGCGGCGCAGCAGCGGCAGCGGTTCCCGGCGGCCCAGCGCGACCAGGGGATCGGTGACCACCACCCGCTGCTTACGGGCGTACAGCGCGTGGACGGCGAACAGCCCGCCGGGCCCTATGAGCAGGTGGTGGATGCGGTCGCCGCCGGGCAGCGGCACGGAGTGCAGCGTGTGCCAGCCCGCCCCGTCCAGGGCGTCCAGCGCCTCCCCCACGGTCTGCTCGGCCTCCAGGGCTCGGCGCCGCGGGTCCGGGCGCAGCCGGTGGCCGGGGGCCGGGTCCCGGTCGACGGCGACGAGCAGGGCCTCGCCGGGACGGTTGGGGGCGAGGTCGTCGTCGGGGTGGAGACTGAGCCGGGCCAGTTCGGCGGGGCCCGGGACCGGGGGCGGACCGACCGTGACCGGGCCGGTGACGAAGGGATGCAGGGCGGCCAGGACGTCTTCCCTGCGGTCCTCGCTCAGCAGGCTGACGCGGGCCGTCTCACGGTCGTACCAGGCGACGTTCGCGCCGTCCGGGAGACAGACGTAGAGCCGTTCCCGGCCGTGCCGCCGGGTCGGTACGACGCGCAGTCCGGTCATGCACCATCACCCCATGACCATGGGAACAGGCGGGGTGCTGCGCGGGCAAGAACCCCGCTACCGTGGGGAGGAGCTGGGTGGGCGGTCGGGGGTTGGGGAGGCGCCGTTGCGTACCCGCGGGAATGGGGCCGGCGTGCCCGCCCCGGACGGCCCGTGGCACGAGGTCGTGCCGGGTCTGTGGATGGGCGGCCACGAGTTCCGGGGCCCGGGCGGGCTGGAGTTCGCCGTCGTACGGGACGAGTTCGATCTCGTCCAGTCCCTGCTGCGGCTGCCCGGGCACGGGCCCGATCCGGGCGTCGAGCACCAGGTGTGGCCCATCCCGGACGGCCCGCTGGACGGCACCCAGCTGGCGGGGGTGATCCGGCTGGCCCAGGCCGCGTGCGAGGCGGTGGACGCGGGGCGCCGGGTGCTGGTCCGCTGCTACCACGGGTACAACCGGTCCGGGCTGGTCGTCGCCCACGCCCTGGTGCGGCGGGGCCGCTCCGCCGAGGAGGCGATCCGGCTGATCCGGGCCCGCCGCTCGCCATGGGCGCTGCACAACGAGCTGTTCGTGGAGTATCTGCGGGCGGGGCTGCCGACGGTGCGGTGGCTGGAGGAGCTGGAGGAGCCGGCGGAGTGACCCGCCCGCAGGGGCGCGGGACGGTCCGGGGCGTGCGGGTGCGAGAGCGTGAGTGGCGTGCGGGTGCGCGGACGGGGACACGGTGCGCGGGCAGGTGCGCGTGCCTGAGCGGGCTGTGGATGCGTGGCGGCGCATGCGGGGTGCGTGAGCTGCGTGCGCGCTCATGCGGGATGATCGTTCCGTCCTGCCGCGATACGCAAAAAGGACGTCCGTACGAATAAGGTGTACGGGTCCCTGGTCGTCCTGATCACCGGAGTGCCGTGCCCGTCCGCGTCCGCCCCCGCGCCTGTGCCGTCGCCGCCCTGCTGCTGGTGTCCGGCGTCGCCCTCGCGGGCTGCGGAGACGCCGGCGGGCTGCGGGGCGCGGGGCCCACGCCGACCGCCGAGGGCCCGGCCCGGCTCTGGCCGGCGCTGCCGCCCGCGTCCAGTCCCGCCTACGAGATCGGCGAAGTGGAACGCCAGGTCGTCAAGGGTGTCCGGGTGCCCGACGGGGACGTCCGCGCGGTGGATCCGGTGGCGGTCGTACGGACGGAGATCGACGCGAGTCCGGGCGAGTACGAGGGTGCCGACGCCCCCTACCGGGAGACGGGCGCGCGCATGGCCGACTGCGCGGCGGGCGCGGGCCACGGCCGGTGCCCCGTGCTCACCCCGTACTACCGGGACCTGACCGGTGACGGCCACGACGACCTCACGCTCGGCTTCCGGCAGCTGCCCGGCGAACTGACCGCCGTACGGGTGTACACGGTGGAGAACGACCGGCTGGTGCGGGTCATGAGCTGGGACGACGCCGTCAGCGGGGTGGAGCTGGCCGGGCGCTCGGTGATCATCCGGTCGCCGTCGGAGCTGAAGGGGTACGAGTACCGGCTCCAGTGGAGCTGGGACCGGGACCAGCGGGCGATGCTGCTCACCCACGACGAGATGCTGCGCACCGGCCGCGGCGCGCCCTCCCCCGCCGAGAGCCGCACCACGCCCTCCCCCGCGGAGAGCCGGCGATGAGGCTTCCGCAGTGGGCCGGTGCGCTGGCCGTGAAGGCCGCGCTGTTCATCACCGTGATGTGCTGCGCCCTCGCCGCCATGCTCGGCGCCCTCGTCCACGTCTCGGTGACGCACCAGACCGTCGGCGAGGCCCGGGACCTCGCGCTGTCCCGGCTGGCGGACGCCACGGAGGCGTACGAGGCCGGGGATCCGCTGCTGCCCGGCGCGGGCCTCGACCCGGAGGAGCTGCCCGGGCCGCTGCGCGATCTGGCCCTGTCCGGCCGGCGCGGCACGATGGTCGCCGACCACCGGGGCAGGCCCACGATGTGGGCCGCGGGCCCCGCCGACGGCGGACGCGCCCTCGCCGTGGCCGTCGACTACTCGCAGCAGGCCCGCACCATCGACGGTCTGGACCGGGCGATCGTCTGGTCCTCGGCGCTCGCGATCGGGGCGACACTGCTGGTCGGGGCGTTCGCGGTGACCCGGGTGACCCGGCGGCTGCACGCCACGGCGCGGGTCGCGCGGCGGATCAGCGCCGGCGACCTGGACGCGCGGGTGCACGACCGGCGGGCCGGGGATCCGAGGCGGCCGCAGGACGAGGTGGGGGCGGTGGCCGCCGCGCTGGACTCCATGGCGGGGTCGCTGCAGGGCAAGCTGCTGGCCGAGCAGCGGTTCACCGCTGACGTGGCGCACGAACTGCGCACCCCGCTGACCGGACTGCACGCCGCGGCCGAGCTGCTGCCGCC
>NZ_MUND01000907.1:3704-3969 GCF_002154375.1 Streptomyces glaucescens
GCTGGGCGCGCTGGCCCGGCGGGTGGTGCGGGCGTCCGGCACCGACACCGAGGTGCGGGTGGTGCGGGACGCTCGGGTGGAGACGGACCGGCGGCGGCTGGAGCGGGTGCTGGGCAACCTCGTCGCGAACGGGCACCGGCACGGGCGGGCGCCGGTGGTGCTGACCGTGGACGGGCCGGTGGTCACCGTACGGGACCACGGGGACGGCTACCCGGACTACCTGGTGGCGCACGGCCCGCAGCGCTTCCGCACCGAGGGCGGCGCG
>NZ_MUND01000091.1 GCF_002154375.1 Streptomyces glaucescens
GGCCGCGCAACCGGGTTCCCGTGAAGAACGCGGTCGCCTGCTCGTGCACCTCCAGGATCCGCCGGGCGAAGCCGAGCATCGCCTCGCCGTCCTCGGTCAGCTCCACCGAGTGCGTGTCCCGGGCGAACAGCGTCCGCCCGGCCGCGTCCTCCAGGCGCCGCACGTGCTGGCTGACCGTCGACTGGCGCAACCCGAGCCGTCGCGCGGCCTGCGTGAAACTCAGCGTCTGCGCCACCGCGAGGAACGTGCGCAGGTGGGACGGGTCGTACATGCGACGAGGATAGCCCGCGCTCATCGTGATCCGTGATGACAGTCAGAGTGGTATGCCGGATTCCCGATCGGCGGGCGGGGAAGCACGATGGGGGAAGACCTCTGGCCCCCGTGCCTCAGTGGTGTGACTCTGTCCGCCTCTGTCTGCCCCAGTCCGCCCCTGTCCGCCTCTGTCCGAGAACCGTGTGGAGCACCGTGAAACGCCTGCGACGGCCGAGCCGGCTGCCGATCGACCCGTACATCCTGCTGCTGCTCGGGACGGTCGGCCTCGCCGCGCTGCTCCCCGCCCGCGGCACGGCCGCCGACGTCGCCTCCGGCGCCTCCACCGTCGCCATCGCGTTCCTCTTCTTCCTCTACGGCGCCCGGCTCTCCACCCGCGAGGCGCTCGACGGACTGAAGCACTGGCGGCTCCACCTCACCGTCCTGGCCTGCACCTTCCTCGTCTTCCCGCTGCTCGGCCTGGCCGCCCGCGGCCTGGTGCCGGTGGTGCTCACCCACTCCCTGTGGCAGGGGCTGCTCTTCCTCACTCTCGTCCCGTCGACCATCCAGTCCTCCATCGCCTTCACCTCCATCGCGCGCGGCAACGTCCCCGCCGCGATCTGCGCCGGCTCCTTCTCCTCCCTCGCGGGCATCGTCGTCACCCCGCTGCTCGCCGCGTCCCTGCTCGGCGGCAGCGCCGGAGGCTTCTCCGCCGACTCGCTGCTGAAGATCGTGCTCCAGCTGCTCGTGCCGTTCCTCGCCGGGCAGGTGCTGCGGCGCTGGATCGGCGGGTTCGTCACCCGCCACAAGAAGGTCCTCGGCTACGTCGACCGCGGGTCGATCCTCCTCGTCGTCTACACCGCCTTCAGCGAGGGCATGGTCCAGGGCGTCTGGCACCGGGTGAGCCCCGCCCGGCTCGCCGGGCTGCTCGCCGTGGAGGCCGTGCTGCTCGCCGTGATGCTCGCGCTGACGTGGTACGGCGCCAAGGCGCTCGGCTTCGGCCGCGCGGACCGGATCACCGTCCAGTTCGCCGGCTCGAAGAAGTCCCTCGCCGCCGGGCTGCCCATGGCGAGCGTGCTCTTCGGCGCCCACGCGTCGCTCGCGGTGCTGCCGCTGATGCTCTTCCACCAGATGCAGCTCATGGTGTGCGCGGTGATCGCCAGACGCCGCTCCCACGACCCGGTGGACGAGCACGGCACCGGAGGCGGGGACGGCGGTGGGGACGGCCCCGTGGACGGGTCCGGGCGGGTCAGCGGCCCGGCCGGAGCCGGAGGTTCACGAGCCGGGGCCGATACACCGCGCCCCCGCTGAGCTGAGCAGAGGCGTCCGTCGTCCGCAGCCAGTCGACGTCGTGGCCGAGGACCAGCCGCCGCCCCCGCCGGGTTCCGGATGCGCCTGCGGGTCGTACGCGGTGACCCGCCCGGCGGCAGCGGAGGGCGAGGACACGGGCGGGACCGTGCCACGGCCCGGTGAGGGAACAGGCCCGGTACGGCACCACCGTGGCCGCCGTGCCCGCCGCCACGGCGAACAGCACGTACGTGCCGCCCTGCCGCACCACCGAGAACGCGCTGCCCAACCCGGTGCGCCGCTCGTTCGTCCCCGAGCACCGCGCCGGCCGCGAGCCGGCCGCCACCCGGAACCCGTCCGTGAGGACCGGCATCCGGACATCCGCGACCAACGCAGGAACCCCCGGACGGCCGAGGCCGTCACCGACACCCGCGAGCCGCGAGCCGCGAGCCGCGCACCGTCACCGAGTCGGGCGCACGCGCTCCTGGCGCCCCGTCAGGGCCGCAGGACGACCTTGCCGCGATTGCGGCGCGCCTCGATCACCTCGTGCGCCCGCCTCGCCTCCGCCAGCGTGAACTCGGCGTGCACGGCGGGCCGCAGTGCGCCTTCGCCGAAGAGCCGCCACAGTTCCCGGCGCCACCGTTCGTACGTCTCCGGTTCCTCCCGGGCGATCCGGGCCATCTGGAACCCAGTCACCGTTCTGGCGCCGACGAGCAGGTCGTACGCCCGGACGGTGCCGCCTCCGGAGCCGTACGTCACCAGCCGGCCGCCCGGGGCCAGCGCGGCGACGGCCGGGCCGAGCAGCTCGCCGCCGACCCCGTCGAGGACGTGGTCGACGGGCTCGCCCCAGTCGCCGTCGCCGTACACCACCACGTCGTCGGCGCCGATGGAGCGGACGAAGTCCGCCTTGCCCGGGTCGGAGACGGCGCCCACGACCCGGGCCGCGCCGCGCAGCCGCGCGAGCCGCACGGCGAGCTGGCCCACGCCGCTCGCCGCGGCCGTCACCAGTGTCGACTCGCCAGCCGCGGGGCGCGCGGCCGTCAGCGCGCCGTACGCGACCAGCCCGCTGCGCACCAGTGCGACCGCGTCGACCGCGGAGGCGTCCGGGGGGACGGGGGAGGCCATCGTCTCCATGAGCGGCGCGTAGTCGGCGTAGCCGTGGCCGAAGCAGAGGCCGGTCACCCGGTCGCCGACCCGGAAGCGGGTGACGCCGTCGCCGACGGCCACCACCTCCCCGGCGATCTCACCGCCCAGGGGCGTGGGCTCCGTGGCCTCGGTGACCCTGCGGACCACGGGCAGGGTGACGCCGATGGCCGCGCAGCGCACCAGCAGTTCGCCGGGGGCCGGGGCCGGGAGGGGGACCTCCTCCAGGAACAGGGGGCCGCCGGGGGAGTCGTAGCGGACGCGACGCATCGCACCTCCAAGGTCGTTGGTTGCCCCAACGGTATGGGTTGGTCGTTGGAGGTGCCAATGAATTCCGGCGGGACGCCCCATGAATGTCGCTAGGCTGCGGCCATGGAAGAGGCCCCGCTCCTTGCGATCCGTTCGCTGCCCAGCTGGCTGCTCGGCCGCGCCGCCGCCCGCGGCCGGGCGCTGGTCGCCGAGGCGCTGGCCGAGGAGGGGCTGCGGATGTGGCACCACGTGGTGCTCTCCGCCGTCCGCGACCTCGCCCCCGTCGCCCAGGCCGACCTCGGTCGCGGTGTCGGGCTCGACCCCAAGGACGTCGTCGGCATCCTCAACGACCTCCAGTCCGCCGGCCTCGTCCTCCGCGAGCCTGACCCCCGCGACCGGCGCAAGAACGCCGTGCGCATCACCGACGAGGGCGCGCGGCTGCTGGCGCGCTGCGAGAAGGCGGCCCGCACGGCCAACGACACGCTCCTCGAGCCGCTGACGGCCGCGGAACGCGAGCGCTTCCTGGGGATGCTGCGGCGGATCTCCGGCACGGGCGGGTGAGACCGGGGCCCGTCGCCGGGCCGCGGCGGGCGGTCAGCCCCGGGCGGCCGGGGCCCGCAGGGCGAGCCGGTGTTCGCCCGCGTACACGTTCATGGAGCTGCCCCGCAGGAAGCCCACCAGCGTCAGGCCCGTCTCCGCGGCGAGGTCGACGGCGAGCGAGGACGGCGCGGAGACCGCGGCCAGTACCGGGATGCCCGCCATCACGGCCTTCTGCGCCAGCTCGAAGGAGGCCCGGCCCGAGACCAGCAGGATCGCCCGGGACAGCGGCAGGCCGTCGTTGCGCAGGGCGCGGCCGACCAGTTTGTCGACCGCGTTGTGCCGGCCCACGTCCTCCCGTACGTCCAGCAGCTCGCCGGTCTCGTCGAACAGGGCGGCGGCGTGCAGGCCGCCGGTGCGGTCGAAGATGCGCTGGGCCGCCCGCAGCCGGTCGGGGAGGTCCGCCAGCAGATCGGGGTCGACGCGCAGCGGTGGTTCGTCGGCGATCGGCCAGCGGGCCGTCGTGCGGACCGCGTCCAGGCTGGCCTTGCCGCACAGCCCGCAGGAGGAGGTCGTGTAGACGTTGCGCTCCAGTGTGATGTCGGGGATCGCCACGCCGGGGGCCGTCCTCACGTCGACGACGTTGTAGGTGTTCGTCCCGTCGGCGGTCGCCCCCGCACAGTAGACGATGTTCTGCAGATCGTGTGCGGTCGCCAGTACACCCTCGCTGACCAGGAAGCCGGCGGCCAGCGCGAAGTCGTCGCCCGGCGTCCGCATGGTGATCGCCAGCGGCTTGCCGTTCAGCCGGATCTCCAGGGGCTCCTCGGCGACGAGCGTGTCCGGACGGGACGAGACCGCCCCGTCGCGGATGCGGATCACCTTGCGTCGTTCCGTGACTCGTCCCATGTCCCGATCAGTCCCGTCGGTGCCGGTTCCGTACGTGCTGGTGGCCGAAACGACCCTTGGTGCGGAGGTTGCCGTCGGCCACCGGGCTGTCGTGCGGCCAGGTGACCTTCACGCCTCTCATTGTCCTGCACGTGCGGGGTGGGGCCGCCGCCCGGTCCGTGGCACGCGGGGACCGCGGACCGTACGAACCCGTACAAAAGGTCACACGGCTGTACGCCGGGTGATCGCCCGGACGACCGACGGTCTGACGGAAGCCGACAATCCGGGCGACTGTTTCCTGTGGCATCAGCTGCCGCGCTACCCGCGAGTCACTGATCAGACTGGTGAACCCCGCTACCGAGCACGAGGGGGAACACCATGAACGGCTCGCGCATCGCCGCCATCGGCCACTACCAGCCCGCCAGGGTCCTCACCAACGAGGACCTGACGCGCCTGGTCGACACCAGCGACGAGTGGATCCGCAGCCGGGTCGGCATCCGGACGCGGCACATCGCCGGACCCGACGAGCCCGTGGACGAACTGGCCGCGCACGCCGCCGCCAAGGCGCTCGCGGCGGCCGGCCTCGCCCCCGCCGACATCGACCTGGTGCTCGTCGCCACCTCGACGGCCGTCGACCGCTCCCCGAACATGGCCGCCCGGGTCGCCGCCCGGCTCGGTGTTCCCCGGCCCGCCGCCATGGACGTCAACGTGGTGTGCGCCGGCTTCACCCACGCCCTGGCGACCGCCGACCACACCGTGCGCGCCGGGGCGGCGACCCGCGCCCTGGTGATCGGCGCGGACAAGATGTCCGACGTCACCGACTGGACCGACCGCACCACCTGCGTGCTCGTCGGCGACGGGGCGGGGGCCGCCGTCGTGGAGGCCTGCGCACCCGGCACGGAGCCCGGCATCGGGCCGGTGCTGTGGGGATCGGTGCCCGAGATGGGGCACGCCGTGCGCATCGAGGGCACGCCCGCGCGGTTCGCGCAGGAGGGACAGAGCGTCTACCGCTGGGCGACGACCCAGCTGCCCCCGCTGGCCCGCGCGGCCTGCGAGCGCGCCGGGCTCGCCCCCGAGGACCTGGCCGCGGTCGTGCTGCACCAGGCCAACCTGCGCATCATCGAACCCCTCGCCCAACGGCTGGGCGCCGTCAACGCCGTGGTCGCCCGCGATGTCACCGCATCGGGCAACACGTCGGCCGCCAGCATCCCGCTCGCGTTCTCCAAGCTGGTGGAGCAGGGCGCGGTGGCGAGCGGGGATCCGGTGCTGCTGTTCGGTTTCGGCGGCAACCTGTCGTACGCCGGTCAGGTCGTGCGGTGTCCGTGACGCCGCCCGCGGGCCGGCGCACTTCGGGGAGGGAGCGACGGGGGGTGTGACAGGGCCGGCTCCCCGATCCACCGGCGGATCCACCCGAGGCGATCCACCCGAGGCGATCCACCCGAGGCGATCCACCCGAGGCGACCCGAGGTGATCCACCCGTGGTGATCCACCGCCGATCACCCACCAGGGCCCTGCCGAGGAGGAGGACCGACGATGGTGCCGACAGGGCTGCCGCAGGGAGCGGTACTCAGGCCACAACGGCCGGGCCCGCTGCGCGAACGGGTCCACGAGGCACTGCTCGAACTCGTCATCACCCGGACCTTCCAGCCCGGCCGGCACCTGGTGGTACCGCCCGCCGGTCGCCCGGCCGCGCGGCGGGCAGTCCTGATCGAAGCACCGGACCTGGCCGCCGCGATCGTGGAGCGCGACGACGAGGGGACCGCCCGGCTGGCACGGGAGCACGTGGAGCACACCGCATGGCGTACCACGCGCGCACCCGTCAGCAGCCCTGACCCCCGGTTGCGGCAGGGCACTCCGCTCGGCGGGGCACCGCGCTCAGAACTCGGCCGCGTGCGTCCGCGCCCACTGCTCGAAGGTGCGCGGCGGCCGGCCGGTGACCTCCCGCACCGTCGGCAGCACCACGGACTCGTCCAGGGTCCCGTCGACGAAGAAGCTGAAGAACGCGTCCACGTACGGCTTGGGCATCTGAGCCTCCATCTCGGCGCGCGCCTCCGCGTGGCCGAGTGCGACCGGGAGCAGGTCCCGGCCCAGCGCCTTCCCGAGGATGCGCACCCGGTCGGCCGGCAACAGCGCCTCCGGGCCGGTGAGTTCGAGGGCGTGTCCCGTGTACTCGTCGGAGAGCAGGGCGCGCAGGGCGCACCGGGCGATGTCGGAGGGGTCGATGTCGGTGGTGTACGCGTCCGGGAACGGCACCCGGACGGTGTCGCCCGCGCGGATCTGGTCCGCCAGCCGCAGCGCGTTCGACATGAAGCTCGTCGGCCGCAGGAACGTCCAGGCCAGACCCGAGGCGCGGACCGCCTCCTCGGCGTCGATCAGGTAGGCGGAGACGGCGTTGCTCGTGTCGCCGGTCCCGGCCGACCGGGCGGACAGCAGCACCACCCGCTCGACGCCCGCCGCCCGTGCGTCCGCGAGGATGCCCCGCTGTCCCTCGTATCCGGGCATCAGGAACATCGCGCGTACGCCGTCGAGGGCGTCGCGCACCGTCCCGGGCCGGTTCAGATCGCCCGCCACGGCCTGGACTCCGGCCGGTAAGCCGTCCGTCCGGCCGGAGCGGCTCAGTGCCCGCACCGGCTCGCCGGCCTCCGCCAGTGCCCGGACCAATTCGGAGCCGACGTTCCCCGTGGCACCCGTCACCAAGATCACGAAAGTGTCCTCTCCCGGCGCCCGGGCCGCGCTTCGGCCCGGGATCGTGCCCTCATCCTCGGGGGCTCCTCCCGGCGACACCAGCATCTCGCCGGATCGCACCCGTATGTCGCGCAGTCGGAGCCACGGAGGGGGCGACTCCGGTCCTTTGTCCTGTGAGTGGAAAAAGTCGTGAGCAATTCGTGCGCGACTTCTTCCCACCTCCGGCAGCCACTGCTACGTTCCCCTCGAAAGCCCGACAGCGATGGCCGGAACGAGGCGGGAGGGGCACGTGAGACGCATGACCGCGCGACCCGCCAACGCCCACCAGGCCAGACTGCTGAAGCTGTTGCGCGACGGCGGGCCCAACTCCCGGGCGCAGCTGGGCGACCAGGTCGACCTCTCGCGGTCCAAACTGGCCGTGGAGGTGGACCGGCTGCTGGAGACGGGCCTGGTCGTGGCCGACGGACTCGCCGCCTCGCGCGGCGGCCGGCGCTCCCACAACATCCGGCTCGCCCCCGAACTGCGGTTCCTCGGCGTCGACATCGGCGCCACCTCCATCGACGTCGCCGTCACCAACGCCGAACTCGAGATCCTGGGGCACATCACCCAGCCCATGGAGGTACGCGAGGGACCCGTCGCGGTCTTCGAGCAAGTCCTCGCCATGGCCGCCAAGCTGAAGGCCTCGGGGCTCGCCGAGGGCTTCGACGGGGCGGGCATCGGTGTCCCCGGCCCGGTCCGCTTCCCCGAGGGCGTCCCCGTGGCACCCCCGATCATGCCGGGCTGGGACGGCTTCCCCGTCCGGGAGGCGCTCAGCCAGGAACTCGGCTGCCCGGTCATGGTCGACAACGACGTGAACCTGATGGCCATGGGGGAGCAGCACGCGGGCGTCGCCCGCTCCGTCGCCGACTTCCTCTGCGTCAAGATCGGCACCGGCATCGGCTGCGGGATCGTGGTCGGCGGGGGAGTTCACCGCGGTACGACGGGCAGCGCCGGCGACATCGGCCACATCCAGGCCGTACCCGACGGCCGCCCGTGCGCCTGCGGCAACCGGGGCTGCCTGGAGGCCCACTTCAGCGGCGCCGCCCTCGCCCGGGACGCGCTGGAGGCCGCCCAGCAGGGGCAGTCCGTCGAACTCGCCTCCCGGCTGGAGGTGAACGGCACGCTCACCGCCGTCGACGTCGCCGCCGCTGCCGCCGCGGGCGACGCCGTCTGCCTCGATCTGATCCGCGAGGGCGGCACCCGTACCGGCCAGGTCATCGCCGGCCTGGTCAGCTTCTTCAACCCCGGCCTGGTGGTGATCGGCGGCGGGGTGACCGGCCTCGGCCACACCCTGCTCGCCGCGATCCGCACCCAGGTCTACCGCCAGTCGCTCCCGCTCGCGACCGGCAACCTGCCCATCGTGCTGGGTGAGCTGGGCCCCACCGCCGGAGTCATCGGCGCGGCCCGGCTCATCAGCGACCACCTGTTCTCACCCGCGTAGGCGCCACCCGAACGGCACGTCAGCACGGCTTCCGCGCACGGCACCCGTGTACGCGGCTCAGTACGCAACTCGGTACGCAACTCGGTACGTCCCCGCGCAAGCACGCCAGCACGTGACCACGTAACCCGACACCGCATCCCAGCACCGCCGCACCCCTGCTCCGCCCTGCCGGAAAACGCTTGCCGGCAGGCCGAACCGCCCTGTCACCGGCCCGCACGACCGCCGAGGGGAACCCACATGGCACCAGAACCACCGCTGCTCAGCATGTCCGGGATCACCAAGTCGTTCCCCGGAGTCCGCGCCCTGGACGGCGTCGACCTCGACGTCGTGGCCGGTGAGGTGCACTGCCTGCTCGGCCAGAACGGGGCCGGCAAGTCCACCCTCATCAAGGTCCTCGCCGGCGCCCACCAGCCCGACGGCGGCACCATCCGCTGGCGCGGCGAGCCGGTCACCCTGCGCTCCCCGATCGCCGCCATGCGCCTCGGCATCGCCACCATCTACCAGGAACTCGACCTGGTGGAACACCTGTCCGTCGCGGAGAACGTCCACCTCGGCCATGAGCCCACGGCCGCCGGCTTCGTCGTACGGCGAGGGGCGGCGCGGGCCTCGACGGCCCGGCTCCTCGAGCGGCTCGGACACCCGGAGATCGACCCGGCCCGGCTGGTGGGGGAGTTGTCGGCGGCGCAGCAGCAGATCGTGTCCATGGCCCGGGCGCTCTCCCACGACGTTCGGCTGATCGTGATGGACGAGCCGTCGGCCGCGCTGGACCCGGACGAGGTCGACAACCTGTTCCGGATCGTCGGCGATCTGACCGCCGGCGGCGTGGCGGTCGTCTACATCTCGCACCGGCTGGAGGAGATCCGCCGGATCGGCGACCGGGTCACCGTGCTGAAGGACGGACGGGCGGTGGCGGGCGGACTGCCCGCGAAGTCGACGCCCACCCGGGACGTGGTGGCGCTGATGACCGGGCGGAACGTGGAGTACGTCTTCCCGGAGCGGCCGGCCGGACCCGCGGCCCCGGTGCGGCCCGTGCTGGAGGTGCGGGGGCTGGCACGGGAGGGGGAGTTCGCGCCGCTGGACCTGACGGTGCACGCGGGGGAGATCGTGGGCCTGGCCGGGCTGGTCGGGTCGGGGAGATCCGAAATACTGGAGACCGTCTACGGTGCGCGGAAGCCCACCGCCGGCCAGGTGATCGTGGACGGCCGACCGCTGAAGGCGGGCAGTGTGCGGGCGGCCGTCGCCGCCGGCCTCGGTCTCGCCCCCGAGGAGCGCAAGGCGCAGGCCCTGCTGATGCTGGAGTCCGTCACCCGCAACGTCTCCGTCTCCTCCCTGTCCCGCTTCTCCCGGGCCGGCTGGATCGACCGCCGCGCCGAACTGGGCGCGGCCCGGGCGGCGACCCGCGAGCTGTCGCTGCGGCCCGACAACCCCGCCGTGCCGGTGCGCACCCTCTCCGGCGGCAACCAGCAGAAGGCCGTCCTGGCGCGCTGGCTGCTGCGCGGCTGCAAGGTGCTGCTGCTCGACGAACCCACCCGCGGCGTCGACGTCGGCGCCCGCGCCGAACTGTACGCGGTCGTCCGCCGACTGGCGGACGAAGGTCTCGCCGTCCTCCTCGTCTCCAGCGAGGTCCCCGAGGTGCTGGGCCTCGCCGACCGTGTCCTGGTGCTGCGTGAGGGCCGGGTCGTCCACACCGCGCCCGCCGCCGATCTCGACGAACACCGCGTACTCGACCTCGTGATGGAAGGAAGCCCGGCGTCATGACGCAGCCCGTCTCCCCGCCGCGCGGCGCCACCGACAAGGCGCCGCCGGCCGGCCCCCGCCCCGCCTGGAGCACCCTGGTGTTCCGCGCCGATGTGCGCACGCTGTCCCTGCTGGGCGTGCTGGCCGCCCTGGTCGCCATCGGCGGCATCACCAAGCCGGACGAGTTCCTGGACACCCGCAACCTCCAACTGGTGCTCACCCAGGCCTCGGTGATCGGTGTGGTCACCGTCGGCATGACCTTCGTGATCACCTCCGGCGGCATCGACCTGTCGGTCGGCGCGATCGTCGCCCTGGCCTCGGTGTGGGCGACCACGGTCGCCACGCAGGAGTACGGGTTCGGCGGGATCCTGTTCACCGCCGTCCTCGTCGGTGTCGGCTGCGGACTGGTCAACGGACTGCTGATCGCCTACGGCGGCATGGTCCCGTTCATCGCGACGCTCGCCATGCTGGCCTCCGCGCGGGGACTCGCGCTGCAGATCACCGACGGCAAGACGCAGATCGTCACCGTCGACGGGATCCTGGACCTCGGCGAACGCGACGCGTACGTCTTCGGCGTACCGCCGCTCGTCCTCGTCTTCGCCGCCGTCACGGTCATCGGCTGGCTGGTGCTGAACCGCACCACCTTCGGCCGCCGCACGGTCGCCGTCGGCGGCAACGCGGAGGCCGCCCGGCTCGCCGGCATCGACGTCCGCCGCCAGCGCCTCTACCTCTATCTGCTGTCCGGGCTGTGCTGCGGCATCGCCGCCTTCCTGCTGATCATCCTCTCCGGCTCGGGGCAGAACACCAACGGCAACCTCTACGAACTCGACGCCATCGCCGCCGCGATCATCGGCGGCACCCTCCTCAGCGGCGGCCGGGGCACCATCACCGGCTCCGTGCTCGGCGTCCTGATCTTCACCACGATCACCAACATCTTCGCCCTGAACAACCTGCAGAGCGACGTCCAGCAGATCGCCAAGGGCGCGATCATCGTCGCCGCCGTGCTGGTCCAGCGCCGTACCGCAAGCACGACCTGAGGAAAGGGTTCACCACCATGTCGCACCTCCCCAGTCGCAGAGGACTGCTCTTCGGGACCGCCGCCGTCTCCGCAGGTGCCCTCCTCGCGGGTTGCACGAGTAACGAGAAGAGCGACGACGAGCAGCCCGCCGCGAACGACCAGCCCGCCGCCGACGACAAGCCGGGCAGACAGGTCACCATCGGCTTCGCCGGCCCGCAGGCCGACCACGGATGGCTCAACGCGATCAACGAGAACGCCAAGAGCCGCGCCGAGAAGTACCAGGACGTCACCCTGGAGATCACCGAGGGCTCCAACGACACGGCCCAGCAGATCGGCCAGATCGAGACACTGATCAACAAGAAGGTCGACGTACTGGTCGTGCTGCCCGCCGACGGCAAGGCCCTCACCCAGGTCGGCCTGAAGGCGATGCGCGCGGGCATCCCCGTGGTCAATCTCGACCGCATCTTCAACACCCCGCAGGCGTACCGCTGCTGGATCGGCGGCGACAACTACGGCATGGGCCTCAACGCCGGCCACTACATCGGCGAGAAGCTGAAGGACAAGCCGAACGCCCGGGTCATCGAACTCGCCGGCCTGGACAACCTGGAACTGACCAAACAGCGCACCCAGGGCTTCGACGACGCCCTGAAGAACTACCCCAACATCAGGAAGGTGGCCCGTCAGGCCGCCGAGTTCACCGTCGAGTCCGGGCAGGCCAAGATGGCCCAGCTGCTGCAGGCACAGTCCGAGTTCGACGCCCTGTGGAACCACGACGACGACCAGGGCGTGGGCGCGCTGCGCGCCATCGAGCAGGCCGGACGCGACGACTTCCTGATGGTCGGCGGCGCCGGCGCGCTCTCCGCCTTCCAGGCCATCAAGCAGGACGACGGCGTGCTGAAGGCCACCGTCCTCTACCCGCCCACCATGGCGGCGTCCGCGATCGACCTGGCCCGCGCACTCGGCCAGGGCAAGGGCGTCGGCGGCCTCGCCGAGTTCGAGATCCCGGCGTCCCTCACCCTCTATTCCGCCGTGGTCGACAAGACGAACGTCGACCAGTACATGCCCACCGGTTTCGAATGAGCCGTCCGCACCCCCCGCCGCGCACGGCCCGGGCCGCCCAGGCGGCCCACCAGACGAGGAGGACATCTGTGGAAGAGCCGGAGCAGTCAGCAGCCCCGGAGCGGCTCGCGGTACCGGAGGCCGCCGCCGTACCGGAGCCCGGCACCGACAAGCCCCCGCTGCGCATCGGCATGGTCGGCTACGCCTTCATGGGCGCCGCCCACTCCCAGGGCTGGCGCACCGCGGGCCGCGTCTTCGACCTGCCCCGGCGCCCGGTCCTGGCCGCGATCTGCGGACGGGACGCGGACGCGGTGCGCGCGGCGGCCGACCGGCACGGCTGGGCCGCCGCCGAGACCGACTGGCGGGCGCTGATCGCCCGGGACGACGTCGACCTCGTCGACATCTGCACCCCCGGCGACAGCCACGCCGAGATCGCGCTCGCCGCGCTCGCCGCCGGCAAGCACGTCCTGTGCGAGAAGCCCCTCGCGAACACCGTCGAGGAGGCCGAGGTGATGGCGCGGGCCGCCGACGCCGCCTACGAGCGCGGCCGGCTGGCGATGGTGGGCTTCAACTACCGCCGCGTACCCGCCACCGCGCTGGCCCGCCGGATGGTCGCCGAGGGCCGCCTCGGAACCCTGCGGCACGTGCGGGTGTCCTACCTCCAGGACTGGCTGGTCGATCCGGCCTTCCCGCTGACCTGGCGGCTGCGCAAGGAGCTGGCCGGCTCGGGCTCGCTCGGCGACCTGGGCGCGCACATCGTCGACCTCGCCCAGTACCTGGCGGGGGAGCCGCTGGCCGGGGTCTCCGCGCTCACCGAGACCTTCGTACGGCGGCGCCCGCTGCCCGGCGGCCCCGCCTCGGGTCTCGCCGCGGTATCGGCGGACGGCACCGGAACCGTCACCGTCGACGACGCCGCCCTGTTCACCGGCCGGTTCGCCTCCGGCGCCCTCGCCTCCTTCGAGGCCACCCGGTACGCCACCGGCCGCAAGAACGCCCTGCGCCTGGAACTCAACGGCGAACACGGCTCGCTCGCCTTCGACCTGGAGCGGCTGAACGAACTCTGGTACCACGACGCCACCGAGCCCCGCGCGCACGCCGGCTTCCGCCGCATCCTCGTCACCGAACCCGAGCACCCCTACCTGGACGCCTGGTGGCCGCCGGGTCATGGCCTCGGCTACGAGCACACCTTCGTGCACCAGGCCCGCGACCTGGTGCACGCGGTCGCCGAGGGCCGTCGCCCCGAGCCGTCCTTCGCCGACGGGCTCCAGGTGCAGCGGGTGCTCGCCGCGGTGGAGGAGAGCGCCGAGAAGAACTCCGTCTACACGCCGATCGCCGCCTGAGGAGGAGACAGCCGTATGCCGCGCAGATTCACGCTCTTCACCGGTCAGTGGGCCGACCTGCCGCTGGAGGAGGTCTGCCGCCTCGCCCGCGACTTCGGTTACGACGGTCTCGAGCTCGCCTGCTGGGGCGACCACTTCGAGGTCGACAAGGCGCTCGCCGACCCGTCGTACGTCGCCTCCCGGCACCAGCTGCTCGACAAGTACGGTCTGAAGTGCTGGGCCGTCTCCAACCACCTCGTGGGCCAGGCGGTCTGCGACGCCATCATCGACGAACGACACCAGGCGATCCTGCCGCCAGGGGTGTGGGGCGACGGCGACCCGGAGGGAGTGCGGCAGCGGGCGGCGGCCCGCATGAAGGACACCGCCCGCGCCGCGGCGGCCCTCGGCGTCGACACCGTCATCGGGTTCACGGGCTCGGCGATCTGGCACCTGGTCGCCATGTTCCCGCCCGCGCCCGAGGCGATGATCCGGCGCGGCTACGAGGACTTCGCCGAGCGCTGGAACCCGATCCTCGACGTGTTCGACGCGGAGGGCGTGCGGTTCGCGCACGAGGTCCACCCCAGCGAGATCGCCTACGACTACTGGACGACCGTGCACACGCTGGACGCGGTCGACCGCCGGCCGGCCTTCGGTCTCAACTTCGACCCCTCCCACTTCGTCTGGCAGGACCTCGACCCGGTCGGCTTCCTCTGGGACTTCCGCGACCGGATCTACCACGTCGACTGCAAGGAGGCCCGCAAGCGCCTCGACGGACGCAACGGCCGCCTCGGTTCCCACCTGCCCTGGGGCGACCCCCGTCGCGGCTGGGACTTCGTCTCCGCCGGGCACGGTGACGTCCCCTGGGAGGACGTCTTCCGGATGCTGCGCTCGATCGACTACCAGGGCCCGGTCTCGGTCGAGTGGGAGGACGCCGGCATGGACCGGCTCCAGGGCGCCCCGGAGGCGCTGACCCGCCTCAGGGCGTACGACTTCGAACCGCCCAGCGCGTCCTTCGACGCCGCGTTCAACAGCTGACCCGAACGCCCCGGCGGCAGGTCGGGGACGGGGGCCGGTGCAACTGCCGGTCCCCCCTCCGACCTGCCCGGATTCCGCTTTGTCCTGTGCTGGGAGAAAGTTCAACCGACCCTGACGCAAGGGGTGTTCGCCCCGGACGGATCGGTTACCGTCCTTGAAGTGTCCAGGACATGCACACCTCCGGGGTGACGGCGCACCCCGGCGCCCGCACCGCACGTCTTCGCACCCATCCCGTACGGCCCACCCGTTCCCGGAGGGACTTCGTGCACAGAACCGGACTCAGAAGCACCCGCACTCCCCGGCGGCCCAGGCTTCGCACCACCCTCGCCCTGTTCACCGGCCTGCTCCTGGCCGTGGGCACCCCGGCCACCGTCGCCGGCGCCCACCCCGGCCACCCGGAGCACGATGGACCGGCCGCCGCCGAGGGGCAGTTCCAGCAGGTACCGCTCGCCAAGGGCGAACCCGAGATGGGCGAGCCCATGTCGCTCGCCGTGCTCCCGGACCGCAGCGTCCTGCACACCTCGCGCGACGGCACCCTGCGCCTCACCGACCAGGGCGGTGTCACCAGGATCGCCGGCAGGCTCGACGTCTACAGCCACGACGAGGAGGGCCTGCAGGGCGTCGGCATCGACCCGGACTTCGAGAACAACCGGGCGATCTACCTCTACTACGCCCCGCCGCTCGACACCCCGGCCGGGGACGCCCCGGAAACCGGCACCGCCGAGGACTTCGCGAGGTTCGACGGCGTCAACCGCCTGTCCCGCTTCGTGCTGAACCCCAACGGCACGCTGAACCTGGCCAGCGAGAAGAAGGTCATCGACGTCAAGGCCTCCCGCGGCACCTGCTGCCACGTCGGCGGCGACATCGACTTCGACGCGGAGGGCAACCTCTACCTGTCGACCGGCGACGACACCAACCCCTTCGCCTCCGACGGCTACACGCCGATCGACGACCGGCCGAACCGCAACCCGGCCTTCGACGCCCGCCGCAGCTCCGCCAACACCAACGACCTGCGCGGCAAGATCCTCCGCATCAAGGTCGCCGAGGACGGCTCGTACACCGTCCCGGAGGGCAACCTCTTCGCCCCGGGCACGGAGAAGACACGTCCCGAGATCTACGCGATGGGCTTCCGCAACCCGTTCCGGATGAGCGTCGACGACAAGACCGGCATCGTGTACGTCGGCGACTACGGCCCCGACGCGGGCGCCGCCGACCCGGACCGGGGCCCGGCGGGACAGGTCGAGTTCGCCAAGGTGACCGGGCCGGGCAACTTCGGCTGGCCGTTCTGCACGGGTGACAACGACGCCTACGTCGACTACGACTTCGCCTCCGGGCAGTCCGGCGAGAAGTTCGACTGCGCCGCCCCGAAGAACACCTCCCCGCACAACACGGGCCTGGTCGACCTGCCGCCCGCGCAGGCCGCCTGGATCCCGTACGACGGCGGCTCCGTGCCCGAGTTCGGCACCGGCTCCGAGTCCCCGATGGCGGGCCCGGTCTACCGCTACGACCCCGAGCTCGACTCCAGCGTGAAGTTCCCCGAGGCGTACGACGGGGACTTCTTCGCCGGTGAGTTCGGCCGGCGCTGGATCAAGCGGATCGAGCAGACCGAAGACGGACCCGGCGGCACCGTCGCGAAGATCAACGACTTCCCGTGGACCGGCACCCAGATCATGGACATGGAGTTCGGCCCCGACGGCGCGCTCTACGTCCTCGACTACGGCATCTCCTGGTTCCAGGGCGACCAGCACTCCGCCCTGTACCGGATCGAGAACGCCGAGGACGGCTTCTCGCCGATCGCCGAGGTGAGCGCCGACAAGACGTCGGGAGCTGCCGGACTGAAGGTCACCTTCACCGGCTCCGCCGAGGACGCCGACTCCACCGACCTCACCTACACCTGGGACTTCGGCGACGGCACCAAGGGCGAGGGCCTCAACCCCACCCACCGGTACAGGAAGGCAGGCACCTACAGCGCCACCTTCACCGCCGAGGACCCCGAGGGCAACACCGGCAACGCCAGCGTCCGGATCGTGGTGGGGAACACCGAGCCAAAGGTGCGCATCGACGTCCCGGGCAACGGAAGCCTGGCCGCCTTCGGCCAGCCCGTCCCGTTCAAGGTGACCGTCACCGACCCCGAGGAGACGATCGACTGCTCCAGGGTCAAGGTCGCCTACAGCCTCGGCCACGACTCCCACGCCCACGAGCTGACCAGCGAGACGGGTTGCGAGGGCACCTTGAAGCCGCCGCCCGGTGACGGCGGCCACGATCCCAACGCCAACATCTACGGCGTCGTCGGCGCCAGCTACACCGACGGCGGGGCGAACGGCCAGGAGGAGCTGACCGGCACCGCACGCGCCGTCCTGCAGCCGCTGCACCGGCAGGGCGAGCACTTCACCACCCAGTCCGGCGTGTCGGTCATCGACAAGACCGGCGCCCACGGCGGCAGGACCGTCGGTGACATCGACGACGGCGACTGGATCTCCTTCACCCCCTACCGGTTCGACGGGCAGAGGAAGATGACCGTGCGGGCCTCCTCCGGCGGCGCGGGCGGCTTCGTCGAGCTGCGCACCGGCTCGCCCGAGGGCCCGCTGCACGGCTCGGCGTACATCCCGCCGACCGGCAGCTGGGAGACGTTCCAGGACGTCGACGTTCCGCTGCGGGCGCTGCCGAAGCGGACCACGGACATCTACCTGGTCTTCAAGGGCGGCGAGGGCGCGCTGTTCGACGTGGACGACTTCGAGTTCTCCAAGGAGCCGTTCAAGGGCGGCAAGAGGGTCCTCGTCTTCTCCAGGACCGCCGGCTTCCGCCACGACTCCATCCCGGCCGGCATCACCGCCCTGAAGGAGCTCGGCGCCCCGGCCGGCATCACGGTCGACGCGACCGAGGAAGCCCGGCAGTTCACCACCACCAACCTCGCCAAGTACGACGCGGTGGCCTTCCTGTCCACCACCGGTGACGTGCTCGACGCCGAGCAGCAGAAGGCGTTCGAGGACTACGTGGCGGGCGGTGGAGGCTACCTGGGCATCCACGCCGCGGCCGACACCGAGTACGACTGGGAGTTCTACGGCGGCCTCGTCGGCGCCCACTTCCACTCGCACCCGGCCGTCCAGCAGGCCACCGTACGCGTCGAGGACCACGACCACCCCTCCACCGCGCACCTGGACGACACCTGGGAGCGCACCGACGAGTGGTACAACTACCGCACCAACCCGCGCGAGCGGGCCAAGGTCCTCGCCACCCTCGACGAGACCACCTACCAGGGCGGCACCATGAAGGGCGACCACCCGATCGCCTGGTGCCAGAGCTACGGCGGCGGCCGCTCGTTCTACACCGGCGGCGGCCACACCAAGGAGTCCTACGCCGAGGAGGCCTTCCGCGCCCATCTGCTCGGCGGCCTCCAGTACGCCACCGGGCAGGTCAAGGCCGACTGCAGGCCGGACAAGGGCTACCGCAAGATCTTCAACGGCCAGACCCTGGACGGCTGGAAGCAGGCCGGCCCCGGCAGGTTCGACGTCAAGGACGGCACCCTCGAGTCCGAGGGCGGCATGGGTCTGCTCTGGTACCAGGCCAAGGAGCTGACGTCGTACTCCCTCAAGCTCGACTGGAAGATGCGGGGTGACGACAACTCCGGGATCTTCGTGGGCTTCCCGGCCTCCGACGACCCCTGGTCCGCGGTGAACAAGGGCTACGAGATCCAGATCGACGCCACGGACGCGCCCGACCGCACCACGGGCTCCGTCTACTCGTTCAAGTCGGCGAACATCAAGGCCCGTGACCAGGTCCTGCGACCGCCCGGCCAGTGGAACTCCTACGAGATCAAGGTCCAGGGCGAACGCCTCCAGGTGTTCCTCAACGGAGTCAAGATCAACGACTTCACCAACAAGGACCCGCAGCGGAGCCTGACCGACGGTCACATCGGCCTGCAGAACCACGGCGCCGACGACCAGGTCTCCTTCCGCAACATCCAGCTCAAGGAACTGCCCGTCCAGGGCGACTGAACGGCGGCGGGCGGGGGACGCCGGACCCCCGCCCGCCGTCCTCCGGCCACATCCACGGGGACGTCGTCCGGCCATCACTTCGGGGACAAGGAGGCTGCCCATGTCCGCGTCCGTTTCCCAGCCGCGCGTCGGCGTCTGGCTGATCGGGGCCCGCGGCTCCGTCGCCACCACCGTCGTGGCGGGCTGTGCCGCCGTCACGGCGGGTCTGCACCCACCGACGGGCATGGTCACCGAGACCCCACCCTTCGAGGACTGCGGCCTGCCGCCGCTGTCGTCGCTCGTCTTCGGCGGCCACGACGTCGTGGACTGCCCGCTGCCCAAGCGCGCCGAGGCCCTCGCCGCGGGCGGTGTCCTGCCCCCCGGCCTGCCGGCCGCCGTCGCCGCCGAACTGGCCGCCGCGGACCGCGAGATCCGGCCGGGCGGCCCGGTCCCGGGTCCCGCCGGCGAGGCCCCCGGCGCCGAGGAACTGATCACCGCCTTCGCCTCCGACCTGCAGAACTTCGTACGGCGGTGCGGGCTCGCGCGGGCCGTCGTGGTGAACGTGGCTTCCACGGAACCGGCCCCGGCCGGAGGGGAGCTGCCGGCCAGTTCCCTCTACGCGGCGGCCGCCCTGCGCGCCGGCTGCCCCTACGTCGACTTCACCCCCTCCACGGGCCTGCACCACCCGGCGCTGGCTCCGGAGAGGGCCGCCTCGGGGCTGCCGTACGCGGGCCGCGACGGCAAGACCGGACAGACGCTGCTGCGGTCCGTACTGGGCCCGATGTTCGCCCAGCGGGCGCTCGCCGTGCGGGCCTGGTCCGGCACCAACCTGCTGGGCGGCGGAGACGGCGCCGCC
>NZ_MUND01000908.1 GCF_002154375.1 Streptomyces glaucescens
GGCCTGGCGGGGAAGGGCGCGGCTTGCCCTGCGGGAGCGGATGCCGGTGTGGCTGCAGGCCCGGGTCGGGCTGGAACGGCGGAGCGTGCTGGCGCTGACCGTCCTGCTCGTGGTGGCCGCCGGATTCGCCGTGCAGCACTTCTGGAGCGGGCGGACCGAGACCGTACGGGCGCCGGAGGTGGTCGAGGCGGCTCCGCACGTCGAGGCGGCGCCGCACGCGGAAGCAGCGGGTGCCCCGGCCGGGACCGGGACCACCGCGCCGACGAGCACACCGGGCCCCGAGATCGTGGTGGACGTCAGCGGGAAGGTGCGGGAACCCGGGATCCACCGGCTTCCCGCGGGAGCGCGGGTGGTGGACGCGCTGGAGGCGGCGGGCGGGGTGCGGCCGGGCACGGACCTCGACGGGCTCAACCGGGCGCGGTTCCTCGTGGACGGGGAGCAGGTGGTCGTCGGCGGGCCCGCTCCCGCTCAGGTCCCGGCTCCGGGCGCTGCCGGAGGTGTTCCGGGCGCGGCACCGGTGGGACCCGTCTCCCTCAGCACGGCCACGGTGGAGCAGCTCGACACCCTGCCCGGCGTCGGTCCGGTGCTCGCCCAGCACATCGTCGACTACCGCACCCGGCACGGCGGCTTCCGCTCGGTGGACGAGCTGCGCGAGGTCAACGGCATCGGCGAGCGACGCTTCGCCGACCTGCGGGATCTCGTACGGCCATGAGGGGCGGGGAGGCGGCCTCGGCGGACGGCCGGGGCGAGGGGACGTCGCTGGTCCCTGGCCGGGGCGAGGGGACCTCACCGGGGCCCGGTCCGGGCGAGGGAACCCCTCCGGGCGCTGGTCGGCCCGAGGGAACACCGCCGGGTCTCGGCCGGTCCGAGGAGGCCACCGGCCGGCCCGGGCGGACGGCGGTGCACGCGGCGTCCGGGAAGCGGCTGGGCGACCCGCATCCGCGGCAGGAGGGACCGGCCGATCTCCGCCTCGTCGCACCGGCGCTCGCCGCCTGGATGACGGCGGCCCTGATGCTGGGCGCCTCGCCGGGGTGGGCCGTCGGGGTGGTGACGGGGTGCTCGGCCGGGGCGGTCGGCCTGCTGTGGGCGGCGCGCCGAACGGGCCGGGCGGCGCGTCGAGCGGTCCGGGCGGCCCGTGGGTCACCGGACGGCGGTGCCGGGCCCCGAGTGCCGGGCGCTCGGCGTCGGGAGCGGGTCGCCTGGTTCCGGGTGCCCGTGGCCGCTGTTCTGGTCTGTGTCGCCGCGGCTGCCGCCTCCGCCGGGCTGCACGGGGCGGATCTGCGTCGGGGACCGGTGCCGGGGCTGGCGCGGGAGTACGCCACCGTGACCGCGGAGGTCGAGGTCACCGGTGACCCTCGGCTGACCCGGCCGCGGGTCACCGGCGATCGTCCGGCCCGGGGGTCCGTGCTGCTGCGGGGAGAGGTCCGCGCGGTGCTGGAGCGGCCCGCGGCCGGGACGGCACAGGACCGCCGGGCACAGGACCGCGCGGCACGGCCCGGCACGGCACAGGCCGTGACCGTGCGGACGGTGACCCGGGCGCCGGTGCTCGTGATCGTCGACACGGGGCACGGGCCGTCCGGGAGCGCGCGGGCGGATGGGGCCGGGCGGTCGTCCTGGCTCGGACTGCTGCCCTCCACACGGCTGCGGGTGACGGGCCGGCTGGCACCGGCCGTCGTGGGCGGGGACCGCATCGCGGCCGTTCTACGGGTGCGGGACCGGGCGGGACCGGAGGTGGTGGGGCGGCCCACCGATGCGCAGCGGTTCGCCGGGCGGTTGCGGGCCGGACTGCGGGAGGCGACCGACGGCCTGCCCCCGGACGCGCGGGCCCTGCTGCCGGGCCTCGTGGTGGGGGACACCTCGCGCGTCGGGCCCGACCTGGACGCGGCCTTCAAGGAGACCGACCTCGCCCATACGCTCGCCGTGTCCGGCAGCAACCTCACCATCGTCCTCGCCCTGCTCCTGGGCCCGCCCGGACTGGCCCAGCGGGCAGAGCGGCGCGGGCTCGCCCCACGGCTCGGCGTCTCCCTGCGGGGCACCGCGCTGCTCGGCGGGATGCTCACCCTGGGGTTCGTCGTGGTGTGCCGCCCGGACCCGAGCGTGCTGCGGGCCGCCGCCTGCGGCGCGGTCACGCTGCTCGCCCTGGCCACCGGGCGCCGCAGGTCCCTGATCCCGGCACTGGCGACGGCGGTGCTGCTGCTGGTGCTGTACGACCCGTGGCTGTCGCGGAGTTACGGCTTCCTGCTCTCGGTGCTGGCCACCGGGGCACTGCTGACGCTCGCGCCGCGGTGGAGCGCGGCGCTGCGCCGGCGCGGGGTGCCGCCGCGGCCGGCGGAGGCGCTGGCGGCCGCCGCGGCGGCGCAGGCCGTGTGCGCGCCGGTCGTGGCGGTGCTGTCGGCGCGGGTGAGCCTGGTGGCGGTGCCGTGCAATCTGCTCGCGGAGTGCGCCCTGGCCCCGGCGACGGTGCTGGGGTTCGCCGCGCTCGCGGCGGCGCCGGTGGCGATGCCGGTGGCGCAGGCGCTGGCGTGGTGCGCGGGCTGGCCCGCCGGGTGGATCGCGGGCATCGCGCGTACCGGGGCGGCGCTGCCCGGCGCGGGCGTGGACTGGCCGGGAAGCTGGGCCGGAGCGGGGCTGCTGCTGTGTGTCACGGTGGCCGTCGTGGTGGCCGGGCGGCGGCTGCTGCGGCATCCCTGGCTGTGTGTGGCCGGCGGGCTGCTGCTGGTGCTGGCGGTGGTGCAGCCGCCCCCGCTGACCCGGGTGATCACCGGCTGGCCGCCGCCGGGCTGGCGGCTCGCGCTGTGCGACGTGGGGCAGGGCGACGCGACGGTGCTGGCGGCGGGCCAGGGCACCGGCGTGGTGGTGGACGCCGGGCCGGACCCGGTGCTCGTGGACCGCTGCCTGCGCGGGCTGGGCATCACCAGGATCCCGCTCGTCGTGCTCACCCACTTCCACGCCGACCATGTCGCCGGTCTGCCCGGAGTGCTGCGGGGGCGCACGGTGGGGGCCATCCAGACGACGGGGTACGAAGAACCCGCGGACCAGGCGGAGTTCGTCCGGCGGGAGGCGGCCGCGCGGCGGGTCCCGGTGACGCGGGCGGTCGCCGGGGAGCGGCGGCGCAGCGGCGGCCTGTCCTGGGAGGTGCTGTGGCCGCCGCCCTCGGGACCGGTGCCGGAGGGACCGAACGACGCCAGCGTCGCCCTGCTCGTACGGTCGGCGGGGCTGCGGATGCTGCTGCTCGGCGACCTCGAACCCCCGGCCCAGCGGGCGCTGTTGCGGACGCCGGGGGCGGCGCTGATCGGCCGGGTGGACGTCCTCAAGGTCGCCCACCACGGCTCCGCCTACCAGGACCCGGAGCTGATGCGCAGGGCCGCACCGCGCCTGGCCCTGATCTCCGCGGGTGAGGACAACCCGTACGGGCATCCGGCGCCCAGCACCCTGGCGGCGCTGCGGGCCCAGGGCGCGGCGGTGCTGCGGACGGACCGGGACGGGGCGGTCGCGGTGATCGGTGTGGATCGTCACGGTCGTCGGGAGATACGGGTGGCGCGAGACTGAGGAGATGAAATCGAGCGAGGTTGACGCCTATCTCGGCCGCCTGGGGGTTGCCCGCCCGGCCCGGCCCTCCCTTGACGCCCTGCGCGAGCTGCACCTGCGCCATCTGCAGACGGTCCCCTTCGAGAACCTGTCGGTCCATCTCGGCGAGGCGGTCGTCCTCGACGAGAAGCGGCTGCTGGACAAGGTGGTGGGCGCGCGACGGGGCGGGTTCTGCTACGAACTCAACGGCGCGTTCGCCGCGTTGCTGGACGCGCTCGGATTCGAGGTGACGCTGCTGGCGGCGCGGGTGCACGGCCCGCGGGGACGGCTCGGGATCCCGTACGACCACATGGCGCTGCGGGTGCGGACGGTGGACGCGGGGGACTGGCTGGCCGACGTCGGGTTCGGGGCGCACAGCCACTATCCGCTGTCGTGGCGGGAGCGGTCGGAACAGGAGGACCCCGGGGGCTCCTTCCGGATCGCCGAGGCGGGGCCGGAC
>NZ_MUND01000909.1 GCF_002154375.1 Streptomyces glaucescens
CGGGAGCGGAGCAGGGCGAGGGTGGGAAGGCCCTGGTCCGCGCCGCCGGCCAGCAGGTCGGGGAGCTGGGGGAGCGGGGCGACCGCCGCCACGTCGTCGAGGACGAGGGTGAGTGGTGGGTCGAGCCGACCAGGGGATGACCGTTCGGCCATGCGCCGGCCGTGCTCGACCACGCTGGAGGCGAGGGCCGTCAGGAAGGGCATCGCACCCGGGTCGGTCCTGGGGTCCTCGATGGACTCACCCACCACGTAGAGCGTTCCCCCTTCGGCGATGAAGGAATCCAAGGTGAGCGCATCTGTTCGGTTGGGAGTGCAAGCCTCGCGCACGTGGACCGTGGACAGCGCGGACAGGGCGCGGCCGATCAGCTCCTGGGCCATGTCCCGGCGCTCGGGGTGCGCGGTCAGCGCGGACTCCAGCTCGCCGGCGGAGCCGGGCGCGGCCTTGGGATGGGTGCGCAGGGTGCGGACGGCGTCCTGGATCTGGCTGCCCTGCAGCCACCGGTGGACATGGCGGATCGTACGGCCG
>NZ_MUND01000910.1 GCF_002154375.1 Streptomyces glaucescens
CCCCCGAACAGGTGGCCCGCCCGAACTCCCCCGCCGCGGTGGCACCCTGTACGTGCCTGCCGCGCACGGCGACCGCGCAGCGGGCCTCGCCGCCCTGCTCGCCGAGGGTGATGGAGACGACCGCCTGCCGGCCCAGCGGCACGGCGACGGTCTTGCGCCACGGCAGGGTGGCGGCCTCGACGACCACCGCCTTCCCGGACTCGCTGCGGGCCTGGTACGTGATGTCGACGGTGCCGCTGCCGGTGACTTCGTAGGTCACCGCGGCGGTGGGGACCTTGCGCTCCGGCTTGTCGTCGTCCCCGCCGTTTCCGGCCATGATCCCGTAGCCGACGAGCGCCGCGCACGCGGCGAGTATCCCGCCGGCGATGAACAGCCCGGAACGGTCCGGCCGCCGGGACGGGGCCGGGGAGGCGGACATCGACTCATCAGCCCCGGAGCCGGACCCGGGCCCCGGCTCCGACTCCGGCTCCGGCTCCGGCTCCGACCCCAACTCCGGCTCCGCCGCCCCCGTCTCTTCCGTGCCCTTCACGGCGATTCCCCCTCCGCACCACGATTTCACCCCGTCCTCGGGCAATGACCGGGGCTTTATACCCGACCCCCTTCCCCGTCCGCCACTGTGCGGACAATTCAGACACGGCAGCGCCAATTTGCCGTCAACTGTCCCAACTGTCTTATCAGTTGACAGTGCTTCAACCGCCTGACTAAAAATCCCGGCGCCATTCTCTCGGCCTTGTCCGGACACCCCGGAAACACCTTGGGGGCGGCGTTTTCAGCCAGGTTCTATCAGGAAGGTTTGGCGTGAGACCCAGACTGGGAAGGGCAACGGCCTGCCTGGTGGCGGCAGCGGTGATGAGCACCGCGCTGCCCCAGCTCGCCTACGCCGCACCAGCGTCCGACGGTGACGACGGCAGCGGAGTCGTCGACACCGTCAAGGGCTGGTTCGGGGACGACGGCGAGGACGGCGGCGAAG
>NZ_MUND01000911.1 GCF_002154375.1 Streptomyces glaucescens
CGCTGCTCGACGCCCTCGGCCGCGCCGGCCCCCCGCCCCGCACCCAGCCCGTCGGGCCGCCCCCCGTCGGCGCCGTCCTCGGCGCCGGCTCCGACGCGCTGCCCCGCCTCCTCGCGGGCAACCGGCCCGGCCTCACCGCCTCGCTGTACGACGCGCTGGCCGCGGTCGCCCCGGCCGGCACCCCGCCGCCGGGCGTGCTGCACTTCCGTCTCACCACCGCCCCCCTCGGCGCCGCCGTCCCCGACGACGAGCGGGTCCGCCGGCTGCTGCGTTCCGCCGTGCCCGCCCGCGACAGCGGCACCGCCCCGCTCGCCGCCGACGTCCTGCTGCTGGACGCGGTGCACGAGGACATCCAGCCCGGCAGCTGGATCGCGGTCCGGGTGGCGGGCCGCTCCCGCACCCGCGTCCTGCGTGTCCTCGAGGCCGACCGGATCGCCGTCGGCAACGAGCTGGACGCGGTCCGGGTGACCCGGCTGCGCCTGGACGCGCCGTGGACGGAGGACACCGAGGACATCGCCGCCCGCCGCGCCACCACCGTGTGGGCCGCGCCCGTGCCGCTCCTCCTCGCGCCCTCGCCCGACCTCACCGACGTGGCGGGCGACGCCATCGACCTGGACGGCACCTTCGAGGGTCTGACCCCCGGCCGGCTGCTCGTCGTCGCCGGCGAACGCACCGATGTGCTGCCCGACGCCGCGCCCGCGGACGGCGCCGTGCCGGGCCGCCGCCCCGGCGTCCCCGGTGCCGAACTCGCCGTCCTCGCCGGAGTGCGGCACGCCTTCGACGGCGGCTCCGCCGACGCCCGGGTGCGCACCACCCTGTTGCTCACCGCCCCGCTCGCCCACCGCTACCGCCGCGACACCGTCGTCGTGCACGGCAACGTGGTGCCGGCCACCGCGGGGGAGACCGTCACCGAGGTGCTCGGCAGCGGCGACGGCGGACGCGCCGGACAGGTGCTGCCGCTGAAGCAGGGCCCGCTGGTCTGGCTGCCGTCGACGACCGCCGACGGCGGCGACGAATCCCTCACCGTCCGCGTCGACGACGTGGCCTGGCGGCGCACGGCCGACCTCGGCGAAGCGGGCCCGGCCGACCAGGTCTACCGGCTGGCCGCGGGCACCGACGGCCGGGCCGCGGTGGAGTTCGGCGACGGCCTGCACGGCGCGCGGCTGCCCACCGGCAGCGAGAACGTCACCGCCCGCTACCGCATCGGCGGCGGCCGGGCCGGCAACGTCCCGGCCGGCCGGATCAGCCAGGTGATCAGCAAGCCGCTCGGCGTCGGCGCCGTCACCAACCCGCTGCCCGCGAGCGGCGGCGCCGACGCCGAC
>NZ_MUND01000912.1 GCF_002154375.1 Streptomyces glaucescens
CGGCCTGACCGCCCGGCCGTACCCCGGCCTGACCGCCCGGCCGTGCTCCGGCCTGACCGCCCGGCCGTGCTCCGGCGCACCCCGCCCGTCCCCCGGACAGCCGCCCGCCGGATGCGCCGCCGGAGCCTTCGCGGTCCACTCGGGCCATGAGCACCGAACCGCCCCCCGGCTCCGGCCGAGAGCCTCCGGAAGACGATCGTTTCAGGAAGCAGCCCCCGCCCGGCGCGGGCTCGGGCTCGCCGTACGACACCCCGCCGGGTGGTGACAGCCCGTACGGCGGCCCGCCGCCACCGCCGTACGGAGGCGGCCCCCACGAGGGCGGCGGCCCCTACGGGGGCGGTGGCGGTTACCCGGAGGATCCGCTCGCCGGGATGCCCCCGCTCGCCGACAGCGGCAGGCGCACGCTCGCCCGGCTCATCGACATGATCATGGTGGGCGCGGTCGTCGTCCTGCTGAGCTGGATCTTCCGGGTCGGCGAGTACCGGGTGACCGGCGAGGACATCGACACGGGGAAGTCCTTCGGGCAGGCCGCGATCGCCGCGGTGCTCTACATCGCGTACGACACCGCCATGACGGCCAGGTCGGGCCAGACGCTCGGCAAGAAATGGCTCAATATGCGCGTGGCCAATCTGGACAACGGCGCCACGCCCTCCGTCCAGACCGCACTGATGCGCGCCGCGGTCCTGTGGCTCCCGTTCGCCTTCTGCTGCGCCTGTGTGTGGACGGCGATCTCGGGCGGCTGGAGCTTCTTCGACAAGCCCTACAAGCAGGGCCTGCACGACAAGGCGGCCAAGACGGTGGTGGTGTCCACCGGCTGACCGGAGGGGACGCCGTCAGTTGTCGGTGACCGAGCCCGCCGTCACTCGTTCCTGTGCGGCGGGCCGCGCCGCGGCGGAGGCCGGCGCGGGCCGCGGGGCCCTGCGCACGGGCACCGTCAGGGCGACCAGCAGCCCGAGGGCCAGCGCGGCGACGGCGACGAGGGCGATCCCGGCGGGCGAACTCGTCTGCGACAGCAGCAGCATGGCGAGCGTCGAGAGGATCACGGTGCAGGAACCGTAGGCGAGCTGTGCGGCGGTCGGACGAGGCATGGCAATCGTGTCCTCGGGAAAAGTCGGGGTCTCCCCCGTGCCTCTCGCCGTGGGGGAGGTGCGGACAGGCATATGTGTGCGGCAGTGTTCGTCAATCTATTCGGCTGCATGCCCGAGTGGAGCGAAGAGTAAGCGTGAGATGACCAACAGTGCCGGAGCACGGGGGGCGCATCGAGTCATGCCGTCCATCAAGCGGACGGTTCGACGCGCCCGTTGAACGCTCGACGAACGTCCGCTGAGCGGAAGCGGAACTCCGCATAGTGCACTTGACCTGCTCAAGTCAAGACCTGTCTTTTCCGCTCAACGTGCAGTCCAATGTCGTCACTTGACTACACGCGTTGATCGCGTGCGCGCGGGCACCCCATCACCAGGACCCCTCCTTCCGCGCGCCCGGACGCGGGGGAGGATCTCAAGTGACCAGCAGACCCTGGACGTTCCGAGCGGCCGCGACCGCGGTCGCG
>NZ_MUND01000913.1 GCF_002154375.1 Streptomyces glaucescens
TCCCCGCCCAGGCCGGTCCGCCCGCTCGGGAGTCGCACGCCGAGGACCGGATCCGGGCCGCCGCCTTCCCCGCCCGCAAGCAGCTGGAGGACTTCGACACCGGGTATCCGCGCGTCTTCGACCGGGACGCGGTGGCCCGGCTCGGCAAGCTGGACTTCGTCGCCGCCTGCCGCAACGTGGTGTTCACCGGCGCCCCCGGCACCGGCAAGACCCACCTCGCCATCGGGCTCGGGCTGCGCGCCTGCCAGGCCGGGCACCGGGTGCTGTTCGCGACCGCCGCCGAGTGGGTGGACCGGCTGGCGGAGGCCGAGGCCGCGGGGCGGCTCGGGGAGGAACTGGCCGGGCTCGACGACGTTCCCCTCCTCATCGTCGACGAGGTCGGTTACGTCCCCTTCGACGCGGACGCCGCGCGCCTGCTGTTCCACCTGGTCGCCCACCGCTACGAGCGCGGCTCGCTGATCGTGACCAGCGACCGCCCGCTGGAGCGCTGGCACGAGGTCCTCGACGGCCCGTCCCTCCCGGCGATGGTGGACCGTCTCGCCCACCACGCGGAGACCGTATGCCTCGAAGGGGACAGCTACCGCAGGCGCCCGGCTACCTCAGCATGGGTAGAGCGATCGTATTGATCAGCGGTCCCTCGATGGTCACCCCCTCCGTGACCAGCGGTTCCGCTCCGGCGACCGGCAGCGGCAGCGGCGCCGCCGCGGACGCCCGCGGGGCCAGGGCGCCGATCAGCGCGGCGGCCGAGACCAGCGCGGCGGCGGAGACCGCGACGGCGGTGGAGCGGGTGCGGCGGAGCGGAACGGGGGGTTCGGAAGGCATCGGGGCGTCAGACCTTTCGCACGAGAACGAGACGGGGGCTGGGCCGGCGGGCCGGTCCCGGAGGGGCTGAACGGGACCGGCCCGGGTCGCGGGCGCCGGATCAGACCTGCGGCGTCTCGAGGACCAGTCCGGCGACGTCGATGCTGATGGCGGCGGCCTGGGTGGTGAGGGCGCCGAACATCAGGACGGCGGCGGAGAGAACGGCGGCCACACGTCGGGCTGCGCGCATGGGGACTTCCTTTCGGCTGTGCCGCCCGGGCCGTCCGTGGTGCGGCCCGGGCTCGATGCGTGATCAGGACAACCGGTGGCTGCCCGGCACCCGGCGCCGCGATGCGGCAGGCCCGGCAAGCTCCCTCATGGGTGGGACAAGCCCGGCGTGGCGTGCATGAACGGCCGCGTACACCCCGGCGGGTGAGCCGGCCCGCGCGACGCGGGCGTCCTCAGCCGTCCTCATCCTCCTCGCCGGCCAGCTCCGCCACGCCCGTGATGCGGTGCAGCGCGAAGGTGCGGACCTCGTCCGCGGTGTGGTCGTACGCCGTCACGAAGCCGCCCTCCACCCGCACCGGGGCGATCACCCGCTGGCTCGCCGCGCCCTCCGCGTTCACATAGCCGATCCACAGTGCCTGCCCGGTGAGGACGGCGGCCTGCACGGTGGCCAGGGTCTCGGCGGAGCCGGTGCGCGGCAGCTCGCCGCCCGGGAGCGGCGTCTCGGTGCCCGAGGGGTCGGCGGGGCCCGGTTTGCGCGGGGCGGTGGCGGCCAGGTCGCCCGCCTTGATCGCCCGGATCGCGGCGGCGAGCAGCGTCGCGTCGGGCACCGGCGGCCCGTCCGGCACCGGTTCGGGCGCGGTGCGCGGCGGGGTGCGGTGGGCGTGCGCGCGGGTGATCAGCACGTCGCCCTCGGCGGACTCGGCGGCCGGGGCGAAGCCCATGGCGCGCAGCCCCTCCAGCAGCGTGGCGGGGTCGGCCTGCGCGGCCAGCACGGTCGGCGCGAGCCGGCGCAGCCGCAGCCCCGCGGCGCGCTTGTCGGCGAGGATCTCGTTGAGCAGCGCGTCGTCGTCGCAGCGGACGTACGCGGAGGCGGCGCCGACCCGCAGGTGGCCGTGCCTGCGGGCGACATCGTCGATCAGGTAGGCGAGCGGCTGCGGCACCGGGGTGCGGGAGTGCTCGGCGAGGAAGGCGTGCAGGTCGGCGGCGCTGCGGCCGGCGTCCAGGGCGCGGCGCACGGAGGCGGGGGTGAAGCGGTAGACGGTCGCGCCGCCCTTCGACTCGACCTCGGCGAGCACGCCCAGCGTCTCCGCCAGCGGCCGGTGCAGCGGGCCGGGCGCCACGGCCGTGAGGTCGGCCTGGAGCAGGACGTGGTCCAGTGGCTCGGGCAGCAGCGGGGCGAGCAACCGGGTGGCGGCGGCGGTGGCCACGGCC
>NZ_MUND01000914.1 GCF_002154375.1 Streptomyces glaucescens
CCGTGACGCGCGTCGACGCGCACGCCCGCACCGCTCACCCGCGGGCCGGCCGCGTCTCCCCGCACCCGCTCTCACCAGGAGTCACCTCCCCATGCCGTACCCGACCGCCGCTCCGGCCGCAGACAGGCCGTCGATCCCCTCGCACCAGGAGTTGCGCAGCCGCCTCGACTCCCTCGCGCGCGTCCACCGCGTGCCCGGCGCCCAGCTGGCCGTGCACACCGGCACGCATACCCTCAGCGTGCACACCGGCACGGCCGACGCCCTGACGAACACCCCGTTCACCGCGGAGACGGCCGTCCCCCTGGGCTCCGTCACCAAGGCCGCCACGGCCGCGGCCGTCCTGCTCCTCGCCGACGACGGAGACCTGGACCTGGACGAACCCGTCGTCGAACTGCTGCCCGACTTGGGGGAGATACCCGAGGTGACGGTACGTCACCTGCTCAGTCACACCGCCGGCCTGCCCACCGGACCTGACTCCGACAGCGCCGCCGGCACCACCGTCTCCCGATACCTCTCGGCGGTCTGCACCGCGCGCAACACCCTGTTCCCGCCGGGCACCGGCTTCTCGTACTCCAACGCCGGCTACGTCGCAGCCGGCCGCATCCTGTCCGAAGTGACGGGCATGACCTGGCAGGAAGCAGTGGCAGCGCTCGTCCTGGAGCCCCTGGGCATCGTCCCCGCCTTCCTCGGTGACGCCGCCCCCGCGCGGCCGGTCGCCAGCGGCCACGCCTTCAACACGGCCACGGGCCTGGTACGCCCGGCCCACCAGAACCTCGCCCCGGTGGAGGCCCCGGCCGGAGCCCTGCTGGCGAGCGCCGAGGACCTGGTCGCCCTGGGCAGGGCCGTGACCGGCAGGTCCGCCGTGCTCCCGGCCGCCGTCGCCGACCGGATGCGCCGGCCCGAACCGGCCGCCGACCCCGGTGCCCTGGCGGACTCCTGGGGTCTGGGCCTCGCCCTCTTCCGGCAGGACGGCCGGGTGTGGTGCGGCCACGACGGGAACGCCCAGGGCACCTCCTGCCACCTGCGGGCGGACCCGGACAGCGGCGTCGTCGTCGCCTTCACCGGGAACGCGGGCGCCGCCACCGCCCTGTGGCGTGACATCGCGGCGGAACTCGCCCGGCTCACCGGCATTCGCGTGCCCACCGCCCCGGCCGCCGACACCCGTCGCGGAACCGCCGTGGCGCTCCCGGAATGCGCCGGAACCTATCGCAACGGGGGCACCGAATACGCGGTCAAGCTCGACGGGGACGGCAAGCCGACCCTGTCCGTCGACGGTGACTACCCCATCCCGCTGGTGTGCTATCCGGACCTGTCCTGCGACCTGGTGGACCCGGCCACGGGCCGGGTCGAACCGGGCGGCCGCTTCCACCGCGACCCCGCCACCGGGGCCATCGACCGCCTGCAGATCTCCGGACGCACCGCGCGCCGCACCGGCACCGTCTGACGGCTCGCCGGACCGGCACCGTCCGACCGCGCGCCGCACCGGCACGGCCCGACCGCACCCCGCACCCGCCCCGTACGCAAGGACCCCGCAC
>NZ_MUND01000915.1 GCF_002154375.1 Streptomyces glaucescens
CCCTCGGCGAGGCCGCCGCCAGCCTGCTCCCCGACGGCCCCCGCCCCGCCGTGCTCTGGACCATCGACCTCGACGCCGACGGCCGTACCCTCGCCGTCGATGTCCGCCGCGCCCTCGTCCGCAGCCGCGCCAGACTCGACTACGCCTGGGTCCAACGGCGGATCGACGAAGGGCGGGCGGAGGAACCGGTCGCCCTGCTGAGGACGATCGGCCTGCTCCGCGAACGCCTGGAGCTCGAACGCGGCGGAATCTCCCTCAACGTCCCCGAACAGGAGATCGTCCCGCGCGACGGCGGCTACGGACTGGAGTACCGGGCACCCCTCCCCGCGGACGGCTGGAACGCCCAGATCTCCCTCCTCACCGGCATGGCGGCGGCCGACCTCATGCTCGCCCACGGCACCGGCGTCCTGCGCACCCTGCCCGCGGCCCCCGACGGCGCCGTGGGCCGCCTGCGCCACACCGCCCACGCCCTGCGCATCGACTGGCCGCACCACGTCTCCTACGCCGACCTGGTCCGCTCCCTCGACCCGCACCGCCCCCACCACGCCGCCTTCCTCCTGGAGTGCACCACCCTCCTGCGCGGCGCCGGTTACACCGTCTTCCGCGACGGCGCCCTCCCTCCCCTCACCACCCACTCCGCCGTCGCCGCCGCCTACACCCACTGCACCGCCCCCCTGCGCCGCCTCGCCGACCGCTACACCAGCGAACCCTGCCTCGCCGCGGTGTCCGGCGACGCCCCGCCCGACTGGGTGCTCCCCGCCCTCGACGCACTGCCCGCC
>NZ_MUND01000916.1 GCF_002154375.1 Streptomyces glaucescens
CCGCCGCACCGAACCGGCCGCCCGCCGCAGCGGCGCCACGAGGTGCCGGGGGAGCAGCCCGAGGTCGGTGAGCGCTCGTACGGCGGTGCGCTGCACGGGGTGGAAGGCCTCCGACGTCACCGCCTGGCGGGCGAGCGGCGCGAGGACGTCCTCGGTGCGCCGCCCCGTGATCCGCCACACCGCGTACGCCGCCTCGGCGCGGGTCGGTGGTGCCCCGTGGGCCAGACACTCCTCCACGAACGGCAGCAACGGCGCTCCGGCGGGCCCGAGTTCACCCGCCCGGGGCACGGCCCAGCCGCGCAGCTCGCCGGTGAGGAGCGGACGCAGCACGGAGACCGCGAACGCGGCGTCCCCGGTGACGCGGTGGTGCGCCACCGCCGCGTGGCCCGCCAGGCCCTCGTCGTCGGTCTCGGCCGCCTGCCGCAGTGCCCGCTCGGCCCCGGCCCCGGCCCGCGGCCCGATCGCGCCGAGCAGGGTCACGACGTCGTACCCGTGACCGCCGTGGCCCACCAGCTCCGCCAGCCGGGACGCCGACGGGGCGGCGAGGGCGGGGAAGCGGGCGAGCGGGGCGAGCAGGGTGCCGGGCGGTGGCCCGGTTCCGGAGTCCAGCCGGGCCG
>NZ_MUND01000917.1 GCF_002154375.1 Streptomyces glaucescens
GGGGGTGGGCTGATCGGGTGACAGCCGACTCGGCGGGGCCGCGGGCAGCGGTGCCCACCCGGCTGCCGGCAGCGCTGCCCACCCGGCCGCTGGCAGTGGTGCCGCTCGGGGCGGCGCGGAGGGGGGAGCCAGGAGCGGCCCCCCGGCACACCGGACACGTCCGGTACCCGCGCCCACCGGTCCTACCGGGAAACGGCTGTCACCCGCTCGCTCTCGATCCGCTTGGCCAGCGCCTCTTCCCCCAGCTGCTCCAGATTCCGGCACAGCACCACGGACCCCCCGGCCGCGAGCGGCGCGTACAGCCCCGCACTCAGCCCCTCCCACGTGTCGTACGGCAGCGCGGACAGCAGCCGCGACCCGGGTCCGGTCAGCCCCAGCCCCGGCGCGTCCCCCTTGGCCCGCTCCACGATCTCCGCCGCGGTGAGCTCCGCCCCGGCCACGATCAGCGCCGGCGCCTCCGGGTCGACCGGCGCGTACGGCGTGAACCGGTCGCCGTGGCTCGGCACGTCGACGGCGTAGTCGGCGTACCCGGCCGGCGGCGCGGGCACGAACCGCCGCCCGAGCGGCGCGAGCGACAGCGCGTACCGTTCCCCGCCGCACGCCAGCCCCGCGTCGAACCGACCGGGCCCGGCCACGACATGGTCGGCCCGCCCCGGATCGCCCTCGACGTCCGCGATCACGCCCACCGAGGAACACGCCAGCAGCCACACCGCCGCCTGCCAGTGCGCGGGCAGCAGCAGTGCGATCCGGTCGCCGGGTTCGGCGGACAGTTCGTCCTGGAGGAGGTTGGCGGTCTTCGCCACCCAATTGGCGAAGGTCGCGACGGACAGTTCGACGCGCTCGCCGGTGGCGTCGTCGTAGAAGGTCACCAGGGGCCGCGCGGGGTCCGCGGCCAGCGCGGAACGCAGCAGGTCGGCAGGGGTGCGATCGGTGGCAGTCACCCGCGCAAGCGTACGCGGGGGCGGGGGCCCGCATCGAGCGGCGGCGTCACCGGTTCGGCGGAACGGCACCGCGACAGCCCGTCAGTTCCCTCAAGTCCCCGATGGACAGGATTGTCTGACTATGTCCAGGATCAGGAGCATGCATGGATTCCTTGCTTCCTCCATCGGCGTCACCTGCGCGGCCGCCCTCGCCCTTCCGCTGACCCTGCCCGCAGCCCCGGCGGCCGCGAGACCGGGCGGGCTCCGGGAGGCAGGGGCGCCCGCGGTCCCGGGCGGCACCCAGTCGCTGCCCCTCGTGCCGCTCACCACCGACCGCCCCCTCGGCTCCCCCGCGGTCCAGGGGCTGCCGCGCCGCGACGTACGGCGCTTCTCGATGATCGGTCTCATCTGGGACGACCCCGCCGCCGAACTCCACGGCGACGTCCAGGTCCGCGTCCGGGCCGCCGGTACCGGCACCTGGTCGGGCTGGCAGGACGTCGAGACCCACAACGCCGACCACGCGGCGGACCCCGGCACGGAGGAGCGTGCCTCCGCCCGGGTCCGCGGCGGTACCGCACCGCTGTGGGTGGGTGACTCGGACGGCGTGGAGGTCCGGGTCCGGGCGACGTCCGAGGCCGCTGCCCACGGGGACGGCACGGAGGCCGGCACCCGCGAGGACGGCACCGGGGCCGACGTCCGCGCCCCTCGGGCGCCCCTGCCGCCTGGCCTCCGTGCCGTCCCCGTGGGCAGCGGCCTCGGACGTCGCCCGGACCCGGACCTCCACGCCGTCCGAGTCACCCACCCACAGCGGTGCGGTACCGCCGCGGACCCGGGCGGAGGCACGCTCCTCCGTGCCGGGGTCCGCCGCGTGGTCGGCGTTGTGGGTCTCGACGTCCTGCCAGCCCGACCAGGTGCCGGTACCGGCGGCCCGGACGCGGACCTGGACGTCGCCGTGGAGTTCGGCGGCGGGGTCGTCC
>NZ_MUND01000092.1 GCF_002154375.1 Streptomyces glaucescens
TTTCGTCCGGTGCGGCGAGAGCACGTGCCGGACGTCGCGGGGCAGACGGGAGTTCGACGACACCCCTCAGGGGGACCGCCTCCCCAGCGCGCCCGGCGGGGTCTGCTTGCCCTGCCGGGCGCGCGGCTGTGAGACTCGGGGCATGAGCGGTTACGAGGGACGGCGCAGTCAGGCCGAACGGGACGCGATCACCGTCGAGATCGGATACGCGCTGTGCAGTGCGGCGTTCGCGGCGGCGGTGGTCTTCGGGGCGATCGCCGGTCCGGCGCTGCTGTTCGAGCTGCCGCGCACACTGTCCGCGCTGCTGCTGCACACCGGCCAGGTGGTCGCACCGGTGCTGTTCGCGGCCCGGGTGATCGCCGTACTGGTCCGCTCCCGGACGGCTCCTCAGCCGAGCCAGCCCGGCCGCACCAACCCGGACTCGTAGGCCAGCACGACGAGCTGGGCCCGGTCGCGGGCGCCCAGCTTCACCATCGTGCGGCTCACATGGGTCTTGGCGGTGAGGGGGCTGACGACCAGGCGGCGGGCGATCTCCTCGTTGGACAGCCCGATGCCGACCAGGGCCATCACCTCCCGCTCCCGCTCGGTGAGCGACGCCAGCGCCCCGGCCGCCGCGGGCTCCTTGGAGCGGGCGGCGAACTCGGCGATCAGCCGCCGGGTCACCCCCGGGGAGAGCAGGGCGTCCCCGGCCACCACCGCCCGGACCGCGCGCAGCAGCTCGTCCGGTTCGGTGTCCTTCACCAGGAAGCCGGAGGCGCCCGCGCGGATGGCCTCGAAGACGTAGTCGTCCAGCTCGAACGTGGTCAGCATGATCACCTTCACCTCCGCGAGCGCGGCGTCCCCGGTGATCCGTCGGGTCGCGGCGAGCCCGTCGAGGGCGGGCATGCGGATGTCCATCAGGACGACGTCGGGGCGCAGTTCGCGCACCGCGCGCAGGGCCTCCTCGCCGTCGCCGGCCTCCGCGACGACCTCGACGTCCGGCTGCGCGTCCAGCAGCGCCCGGAACCCGGCCCGCACCAGGTGCTGGTCGTCGGCGAGCAGTACGCGGATCACCGGTCCTCCTCCTCGTGCCGCGGCGCCGACAGCGGCAGTACGGCGTCCACCCGGAACCCTCCGCCGGGGCGCGGGCCCGCCTCGATGGTGCCACCCAGTGCGGCGGCCCGCTCCCGCATCCCGGCCAGCCCGTTTCCGCCGCCGCCCGCGTCGGCGCCGGTCGCGGGCCCGTCGTCGTCGATCCTCAGCCGCAGCGCACCTCCCTCCCGGGCGAGCCGCACGCGCGCGTGCCGGGACCCGGAGTGCCGTACGACGTTGGTGAGCGCCTCCTGGACGACCCGGAAGGCGGCGAGGTCCGCGGCCGGCGGCAATCGGGGTGCCGTGCCCTCGACACGGACCGTGAGGCCCGCGTCGGCCGCCGCCTCCACCAGTTCGGGCAGCCGGTCCAGGCCGGGGGCGGGGGCGCGCGGCGCGGCTCCGGGGGCGCGCAGGGTTTCGAGCACCTGGCGGACCTCGCCCAGCGCCTCCTTGCTGGCGCCTTTGATGGTGGTGAGCGCGGTGCGCGCCTGCTCGAGGTCGGTGTCGAGCAGGGCGAGCCCGACACCCGCCTGCACGTTGATGACGGAGAGGCTGTGCGCGAGGACGTCGTGCAGCTCGCGGGCGATCCTCAGCCGTTCCTCGTCGGCGCGGCGCCGCGCCGCCTGGGCCCGCTCGGCGCGCTCCCGGGCCCACTGCTCACGCCGGGCCCGGGCCAGCTCCGCGAGGGCGACGATCGCGACCACCCAGGTGGCGACCACCGCCTCCTGCGCCCAGGAGGCGGGCGCGTCCCCGGACGGCGGCAGCCACCGGTAGAGCCAGTGCGCGACCAGCACATGCGCCGCCCACAGCGTCCCGAGCGCCGCCCAGGCGGCCTTGCGGTGTCCCGCGACGACCGCGCCGAAGCAGGCGACGGCGACGGTCAGCAGCACCGGCCCGTACGGGTATCCGGCGCCCAGGTAGACCGCCACGGTCGCCGCCGTCCCGAACACCACGGCCCGGGGATGCCGGTGCCGCCACAGCAGCTGCCCCGCCGCCACCAGGAGCAGCACCCGTGCGAAGGGGTCGAGGGCCGCCCGCTCGCCCTCCTGGCCGCGCGCTGCGAACTGCGAGCCCAGCAGGACGAAGGCGGTGAGCAGCGCCGTCGTGCGCCACGGCCACCGGGCCGGCCGCCCCGGTCCGTCCGGTCGGTCCCGCCACGGCGGCCCGTGCCGCCACCACCCGGGCGGGCCGCCCGGGCTCACGCGCTGCTCCTCCATGACCGCCACGCTAGACGCCGGACCCGGCGGACCGCGTCACCTCCGGGAGGTGATCGCACGTACTCCTCACGGGGTACGTGCGCCCGCGTCCCGCCGTCCCCCTGAGCCGCATCCGCCGCAGCGGGCGCGGCGCCCACCAGTCGGCGCGTCCGGCCGGCCGCATCGTCACCGGGAGCAGCACCGCCCGGATGAGGGTGACGTCGACGAGGACGGTGACCGCCGTGCCGACGCCCAGCTCCTTGAGGAGGACCACGCCGCCGGTGGCGTACCGCATCGCGGTGAGCGCGGCGCGGCGCCGGAACCGGAGGCGGAGGTGGCGGCGCGCTCCACCCGGTGGCCCCGCGGGCGAGCGCGGCGGGCAGGAACAGCACCGCCTCGGCGACCGCCGCGAGCACCACGAGGACACCGGCGTACGCGGACGAACTGAGGAAGAAGGAGGAGAACACCGGCGTACGCGAACGAGCTGAGGAAGGAGAAGGGGAACACCAGCAGCGCGCACAGCGACACCGCGACCGTGACCCCGCCGGAGACGACGGGCCGCCCGCCGACCGCGGTCGCGCGCATCACGGCGTCCGGCTGGGCGCGGCAGGCGGGCCGCTCCTACGCCTTCGGGCTGCGCCGGGCCCTGGGGGACGACAGGCCGCAGCTGTCCTGGACCGGCGCCGGGTACCGGCTGAGCGGCGCGGGCACCGCCGACCTGCGGGAGCGGCGCGCGCCGGTCGGCGCGGCCCGGGCCGGCTGGAGCGGGCGGTCGAACTGGCTCGGCAGGCGGAGGAGTTGTGGCGGGGCGAGTTCACCGAGGGCCGCCAGGCGCCAGCGGTCGCGATGTGCTGGAGAGGCGGCCGGGCCATCCCAGAAAACCGTTCCTGCCGCCCGCCCGCGCGCGGCTGATCTTCGAGGCCATCCGTCCGATCGGCCAGGGAGCCGCGTGGAACCCGATCAGCGCACCTGTGTGGACAACGCCATCGCCTGGGCACGGAACCGGCTGGGCACCACCTCCTACACCTCACGGTGCCTCGCCTTCGTCTTCTACGACACGACCGGCACCCTGTTCGGCCGGCGGCGCAACTGGGGGCACGTGGGCCTGAGTCTCGGTGACGGCCGGGTCGTCCACGCCTGGGACCGGGTCAGGATCGACCCGTACGTGGAGATCCAGAGTCTCACCGGCCCTCCGGGCTGGGACTCCCCCGCCTTCGCCGGCTGGACCCCGGTTCAACGCATCCTCCAGGGCTGCCGGCCGAAGGACTGGCCCATGGAGGAGGACGCCGCCGTCGAAGCCGAGCGCATGCACCGGGCCCGGTTCGGCAGCGAGGGCGGCGTCTGATCCGGCTCCGTGGACGGGCTACCCGTGGACCAGCCCCACGGAGTGGGCGAGCCGGGCCACGGCGTGCCGGAAGAAGGGCTCGCGGTCCTCGACGATCCGGTTGAACTGACCGAAGACCTCGAAGCCCACCAGCCCGTACAGCTCGGCCCAGGCCGCGACGAGCACCGCCACCACCTCGGGCGGCAGGTCGGGTGCGACGTCCGCGGCCAGGCGCTCGGCCTCGGTGCGCAGCTCGGTGGGCAGGGGCGTCTTGGCCACGCCCTGGCCCCGGTGGGCGTCGCGCACGATCCGGATGAGGAGGAGCCCGACGCGGGCCGCGGGCGGGACCGTGGTCCGCGGGGCGGTGTAGCCGGGCACGGGCGAACCGTAGATCAGGGCGTACTCGTGGGGGTGCGCCAGGGCCCAGGCGCGCACCGCCTCGCAGACGGCGGTCCAGCGCCGCACGGGCCCGGCGTCGGCGACCGCGTCGTGCGCGGTCTCGGCGGTCTCGCCGAGGGAGTCGTAGGCGTCGATGATGAGCGCGGTCAGCAGATCGTCACGGCTGGGGAAGTAGCGGTAGAGCGCGGAGGAGACCATGCCCAGCTCGCGGGCGACCGCGCGCAGGGACAGCTTGGCGGCGCCGTCGACCGCGAGCTGGCGGCGGGCCTCGTCCTTGATGGCCTCGGTGACTTCGATGCGGGCGCGGGCGCGGGCGCCGCGCGGGGTGCCGGGGACGCCTGCCCTGCCGGGGGTGTCGTGAGTGCTGCTGCTCATGGGGAGGAGTCTTCCATGGTCCAGAGCGGTGCACACAAACGAGAGCAGTGCTCTTGCTTTGGTGCGCCGATCTCGTGCAGACTGCCCTCAGGCGAGAGCAGTGCTCACAAACGAGAGCGCTGCTCAATCGACAGAGCGTCGCTCACAGAAGAGAGCCCCGCTCACCCAATCCCAGGGAGACCCGCCATGCCCGCCCACGTCCGCAAGCCCGGCTGGCTCACCGTCAATGTCATCAACCGTGCCGTCGCCTGGCTGACCCGCCGCGGCATCAGCGTCTGGGGCTCCCGCGTCCTCGCGGTCCGCGGCCGCAAGAGCGGTCAGTGGCGGACCACCCCGGTGAACCTGCTGACCGTCGACGGCCGGCACTACCTCGTCGCCCCGCGCGGCCACGTCCAGTGGACGCACAACGTGCGCGCGGCCGGCGGCGGCGAACTGCGGCTCGGTGGGAAGGCCGACGTCTTCACCGCGACCGAGGTCGCCGACGACGACAAGCCGCCGCTGCTGCGCGCCTACCTCAGGCGGTGGAAGGCCGAGGTGGGCGTCTTCTTCAACGGCGTCGGCCCCGACTCCTCCGACGCCGAACTGCGCCGTATCGCCCCCGACCATCCGGTCTTCCGCGTCGAGATCACCTCGGCCGGGACGGCCGGCTGACCTCAGGACGGCTGACCTCAGGACGGCTGACCTCAGGACGGCTGACCGACATCAGGACGGCTCACCGGCCTCACCGGCTTTACCGCCCTTGCCGGCCTTCTCGGCCTCAGGCCGGCCGGCCACGTCGTCGGCCGCGGACCGGCGGTCCAGTGCCGTCAGCGCGCGCTGGGCGATCGGCCGGCTGCGCACGATCTCGCCGAGGGACGTCGAACCGCGGGTGATGTCCATGAAGGCCCGCCAGGCCGGCCGGAAGCCGGTCAGCGCCGCGTGGAACAGGCCGGGCCGCCGCTCGAAGATCTGGAGCAGCCGCTTGCCCACGGCCATCTCCACGCCCAGCCCCGCCTTGACGGCGAACGCGTAGTTGAGGGCCTGGCGGCGGGCGTCCACGGCGTCGTGCGCCTCGGCGATGCGCACCGCCCACTCCCCCGCGAGCCGCCCCGAACGCAGCGCGAACGAGATGCCCTCGCGGGTCCACGGCTCCAGCAGCCCCGCCGCGTCCCCGCACACCAGCACCCGCCCGCGCGAGAGCGGTGAGTCGTCGGCGCGGCAGCGGGTGAGGTGCCCGGAGGAGATGCTCGGTTCGAAGCCGGCGAGGCCGAGCCGCCCGATGAAGTCCTCCAGGTACCGCTTGGTCGCGGCGCCCTCGCCGCGCGCCGAGATCACGCCGACGGTGAGGGTGTCACCCTTGGGGAACACCCAGCCGTAACTGCCGGGGATGGGCCCCCAGTCGATGAGGACGCGCCCCTTCCAGTCCTCGGCGACGGTCTCCGGCACCGGGATCTCCGCCTCCAGGCCGAGGTCCACCTGCCCGAGCTTGACGCCGACGTGCGCTCCTATGCGGCTCGCGCTGCCGTCGGCGCCGACCACGGCCCGCGCCAGCAGCGTCTCGCCGCCCTGGAGCACGACCGCGACGGTGCGCCGGTCCGGGACCGCCGAGCCGTGCTGCTCGACCCGCTGCACGGTGACCCCGGTACGCAGTTCGGCGCCCGCCTTCTGCGCGTGCTCGACCAGTTGCTGGTCGAACTCGGGCCGGTCGATGAGCCCGAAGAGCATCTGCCGGGAGCGCCGGGTGCGGGTGAAGCGGCCGTTGTGGGAGAACGTCACCGCGTGCACGCGGTCCTTGAACGGCAGCTCGAAGCCGGGCGGCAGCGCGTCACGCGAGGGGCCGATGATGCCGCCGCCGCAGGTCTTGTAGCGGGGCAGCTCCGCCTTCTCCAGCAGCAGCACGCGCCGCCCCGCGACCGCCGCCGCGTAGGCGGCCGAGGCCCCCGCGGGTCCCGCGCCCACCACGACGACGTCCCACACCTGCCGGACGTCGTCCGCCGAAGAGTTCTCGCTGCTCACGATGGTCTACCGCTCCCGCTCCTGCCGGCTGCCGCTCCCCCGGCTCTCGGCTCGTCGAGCTGGGGGACCCCCATGTCCCCCGCATCCTACGGCGAAGATCGCGGCGCGCCGCTGTGGGAGGATCGGCGGTATTCGCACCGTACAACGTCGCACCCACAAGGAGCGTGCCCATGTCGTCGAATCCGGTCGCCGAGACCGTCGCCTCGTTGATGCCCAGGGCGAAGGCGGAGCTCACCGAGCTGGTGGCCTTCAAGTCGGTGGCGGACTTCGACCAGTTCCCGAAGAGCGAGAGCGAGGGGGCGGCCCGGTGGGTCGCCGACGCGCTCACCGCCGAGGGCTTCCAGGACGTCGCCCTGCTCGACACCCCGGACGGCACCCAGTCGGTGTACGGCTACCTGCCCGGCCCGGAGGGCGCCAGGACGGTCCTGCTGTACGCCCACTACGACGTCCAGCCGCCGCTCGACGAGTCGGCGTGGACCACCCCGCCGTTCGAGCTGACGGAGCGGGACGGCCGCTGGTACGGCCGGGGGGCCGCCGACTGCAAGGGCGGCGTGATCATGCACCTGCTGGCGCTGCGGGCGCTGAAGGCGAACGGCGGCATACCGGTGCACGTGAAGGTGATCGCCGAGGGCTCCGAGGAGATGGGCACGGGCGGCCTGGAGCGGTACGCCGAGGCGCACCCGGAGCTGCTGGCGGCGGACACCATCGTCATCGGTGACGCGGGCAACTTCCGCGTGGGCCTGCCGACGGTCACCACGACGCTGCGCGGGATGACCCTGGTCCGCGTCCGGATCGACACCCTCGCGGGCAATCTGCACTCGGGGCAGTTCGGCGGTGCCGCGCCGGACGCGCTGGCCGCGCTGATCCGCGTCCTGGACTCGCTGCGCGCCGAGGACGGTTCGACGACGGTGGACGGACTGGCCGGTGACGCGGCGTGGGACGGGCTGCAGTACGAGGAGGAGCAGTTCCGCAAGGACGCCCGGGTGCTGGACGGTGTGGAGCTGATCGGCTCGGGCACGGTCGCCGACCGGATCTGGGCGCGGCCCGCGGTGACCGTGCTGGGCATCGACTGCCCGCCGGTGGTCGGCGCGACCCCGTCGGTGCAGGCGAGCGCCCGGGCGCTGGTGAGCCTCAGGGTGCCGCCGGGCATGGACGCCGCCGAGGCGACCAAGCTGCTCCAGGCGCACCTGGAGGCGCACACGCCGTGGGGCGCGCGGGTGAGCACGGAGCAGATCGGCCAGGGCCAGGCGTTCCGGGCCGACACCACCAGCCCCGCGTACCAGGCGATGGCCGACGCGATGGCGGTGGCCTACCCGGGTGAGGAGATGCAGTACGCCGGGCAGGGCGGCTCGATCCCGCTGTGCAACACCCTCGCGGCGCTCTACCCGCGCGCCGAGATCCTGCTGATCGGCCTCAGCGAGCCGGAGGCGCAGATCCACGCGGTGAACGAGAGCGTGTCGCCCGAGGAACTGGAGCGGCTTTCGGTGGCGGAGGCGCTGTTCCTGCGCAACTACGCGGCGAGCTGAGCCAGGACATCGCTCTGCCCACGGCTAAGGGCCCTCGCCCGCGGGCGGGGGCCCTTCTACGGTCCTGTCATGGACGTCATGGAGCTGCTCCCCCGCCTGCATCTGCTGCGTTTCCCGGTCGGCCAGGCCTATCTCTGGCGTGATGATGACGAGCTGACCCTGATCGACGCCGGTCTCGGCGGCTCCGGCGCCGCCCTCGCCGAGGTGGTCGGCGCACTCGGCCGGGCCCCGGGGGACGTACGGCGGATCGTGCTCACGCACTTCCACGAGGACCATGTGGGCGGGGCGGGCGAGTTCGCCGCGCTGAGCGGGGCGGAGGTGTACGCGCACCGGCTGGACGCGCCCTTCGTCCGGGGTGAACTCCCCGCCCGCCGCCGGTGTACGAGGACTGGGAGCCCCCGGTCCACGCCGCGGCGTTGCGGCTCCTCCCGCCCAGCGACTTCCCCCGCCCGGCGCGGCTCACCGAGGTGTCCGACGGCGATGTCCTCGATTTCGGCGGCGGGGCGCGGGTCGTCCACGCGCCGGGCCACACGGACGGCAGCGTCGCGCTCCATCTCCCCGAGCACGGTGTGCTGTTCACCGGGGACGCGGTGGCGGCGTCCCCGGTGGACGGCTCGGTGATGATGGGCGCGCTGAACCTGGACCGGGCGCGGACCCTCGCGTCCTTCCGGCGGCTGGCCGCACTCGACACGGACGTGGCCTGCTTCGGGCACGGTGATCCGGTGGTCGGCGGGGCCGGGGAGGCGCTCAGGAAGGCGGCGGAGGCCTACGTCTAGGGAGTGCCGGTGCGGGGCGGGCGCGGTTTCGCGGACTCGCCCCGGCCCTCGCCCGGCCGGTCGCCGACGGGGGTGCCGGCCTCCAGGTACACCGCCGCTCCGCGTTCGCGGGCCCGCAGTGCCCAGCGCAGCCGTGCGTAGCGCACGGGTGGCAGCAGGTCGGCGGCCTCCTCTTCGGTGACGAAGCGCCACGCGCGCAGTTCGGGTCCGGGCAGCAGGACCCGGCCGGTGTCGGCGGAGTCGAGCCGACCGCCGTCGAAGAGCAGCCGCAGTCCGCCGTAGCCGGGCGGTGCGGGCGGTTCCCAGTCGACGACGAGCAGGCGCGGTTCGTCCGCCAGGTGGATGCCGGTCTCCTCGGCGACCTCGCGGATCCCGGCCCGGGCGGGTGCCTCGCCGGGTTCCACCACGCCGCCGGGGAACTCCCAGCCGGGCTTGTAGGTGGGGTCGACGAGCAGCACCCGGTCCTGTTCGTCGAAGAGCAGCACTCCGGCGGCCAGCGTCTCGGCGGTGGGTTCGGGGGTCTGCACGATGTCGCAGACTGGCACGGCGCCCGAGGTGACGGCCTCCGCGATGCGGGCGGCGGTCTGGTACGGAGTGAGGGCCCCGTTGTCGATCAGGTGGGCGTCGGCGGCGAGCCAGGAGGCGAGCGCGGTCTGGTACGGCTCGATGTGGTCGTAGGACCACTGCCGGATCCGCATGTCGCCGTCGGAGAGGTCCGGGGGGACCTCGCGGGTGGCTATTCGCTCCCGCAGTATCGTTTCGGCCGGGGCGAGCAGGACATGGTGGACAGGGATCCGGCGGGCGGCGAGACCGCCGAAGATCTCGTCGCGGTACTCCTGCCGGAGCAGGGTCATGGGCACCACCAGGGTGCCGCCCAGTTCGGCGAGCATCGCGGCCGCGGTGTCGATGACGAGCCGGCGCCAGATCGGCAGGTCCTGGTAGTCGCCGACCTCGGCGAGGCGCTTGGCCGGCAGCAGAAGCGGGAGTCCGCCGCCGATGACCTCGGGGTCGAAGAGCGTGCTGTTCGGGATCAGGTCGATCAGTTCCCGTGCGGTCGTGGTCTTCCCCGCACCGAACGCGCCGTTGATCCAGACGACGGTCACGTTTCCCCCTCTTCTGTTGGCCCCCTGTGGCTTGCCCGCTCCACCCTGCCATGGAAACCAGCCCCCGTTGAGGGCGCACAAACGGAAGGCGCCGCTCCCCTGGCGCGGGGAGTCGGCGCCTGCCGGTGCTGAGCCGCTCGGTCAGTTCTCCTCGCGGGAGGTGCCCTTGGGCGTGTCCAGGCTGTCGGTGACGATGGCCGGGTCGAGGCTGCTGACGGTGTCGCCCACGTCGACGCTCAGCTGTTCCCCGAGCGCGTGCGACGGAGTGATCGCCGCGACGACGAATCCGGTGGCGAGGGAGGCGATGGCGAGCATGCTGCGCTTCTTCATGCCCCGTCCAACTGCGAACCGGACCCGAGGTCACGGTCCGGCCGCATCCGGCCGGGTCGCGCGGCCGAACGCGCCCGCCCTCTCACACCCCCGCCGCGGCCGTGGGCGCCCGTTGGGTGAGGGCCGCTGCCGCCGCGCCCACCAGGCCCGCGTCGGTGCCCATCTGGGCCGGGGCCACGACGAGGTGGCGGACGAAGGAGAGGGTGGCGTAGTCGGCGAGCGCCGTGCGCAGGGGCGCGAACAGCACGTCACCCGCCTTGCCGACGCCGCCGCCGATCACGGCGATGTCGATCTCGACCAGGGTCGCGGTGGCCGCGATCCCCGCGGCAAGCGCCTGGGCGGCCCGCTCGAAGGAGGCCACGGCGACCGGATCGCCGGCCCGGGCCGCGGCGGCCACCGCGGCGGCGGAGGTGTCGCCGTCGGGGCCGGGCCGCCAGCCGTTCTCCAGGGCGCGCCGGGCGATGTTCGGGCCGCTCGCGATGCGCTCCACACAACCGCGCGCCCCGCACGGGCAGGGGTCGCCGTCGAGGTCCACGCTGATGTGGCCGATGTGACCGGCGTTGCCAGTGGGGCCCGTGTGCAGCCGGCCGTTCAGGACCAGCCCGCCGCCGACGCCCGTCGAGACCACCATGCACAGCGCGTTGTCGTGGCCGCGCGCGGCGCCCTGCCAGTGCTCGGCGGCGGTGATCGCCACCCCGTCGCCGATCAGCTCGACCGGGAGTCCGCCCGTCGCCGCCCGGACCCGTTCGACCAGCGGGTAGCCCCGCCAGCCCGGCACGTTCACCGGGCTGACGGTGCCCGCGGAGGCGTCCACCGGGCCCGCGCTGCCGATGCCGACGGCGTCCACCCTGCTCCACGACGGCGCGGCGGCCAGCTCGCCGAGGACGTCCGCCACGGCCCGCATCACGGTGTCGCCGTCCTCCCGGGCGGGCGTCGGGCGCTGGGCCCGCACCACGATCCGGCCGCCGCCGTCCACCAGCGCGCCTGCGATCTTGGTGCCGCCGATGTCGAGCGCGGCCACGAGGTCGGTGTGCATCAGAGTGGGATCTCCCCGTCAACCAGGTGTGTTCTCCCCCTGTGCCAGGGGAGACGGGTGGGCCGGTGCCGCGGTGGGGGCGCGGGACCGGAGTCTCTCGATGGACAGTCTCTCCCGGCCATGACAACGTTGTCCAGGCTCTATGCTCGACGCCACATCCTCATACACCCCATGGACCGACGCACCCCGTGGACCACAGGACAGGACAGCGCACCGTGCCCGAGACCATCCGCCGAGCCGACCGGCTCCCCGGGAACCGCTATGGCAACCGGCCCACCATGAAGGACGTCGCGGCGCGTGCCGGAGTCGGCCTGAAGACGGTCTCCCGGGTCGTCAACGGCGAGCCGGGCGTGACCCCGGAGACCGAGCAGCGCGTCCAGGACGCCATAGCGGCCCTGGGTTTCCGCCGCAACGACAGCGCGCGGGTGCTGCGCAAGGGCCGTACCGCCAGCATCGGCCTGGTCCTGGAGGACCTCGCGGACCCGTTCTACGGCCCGCTGAGCCGCGCGGTCGAGGAGGTGGCCCGGGCCCACGGCGCGCTGCTGATCAACGGCTCCAGCGCGGAGGACCCGGAGCGCGAGCAGGAGCTGGTGCTGACGCTGTGCGCCCGCCGGGTGGACGGCTTGGTGGTGATCCCGGCCGGTGACGACCACCGCTATCTGGAGCCGGAGATCAGGGCCGGCGTCGCCACCGTCTTCGTGGACCGGCCGGCCGGGAAGATCGACGCCGACGTGGTGCTCTCCGACAACTACGGCGGCGCCCGCGGCGGAGTGGCCCATCTGATCGCGCACGGGCACCGCCGCATCGGCTTCATCGGCGACATGCCCCGCATCCACACCGCCGCCGAGCGGCTGCGCGGCTACCGGGCCGCCATGGAGGACGCGGGCATACCGGTCGAGGACGCGTGGATGTCCCTGGGTGTCACGGATCCGGGGCGGGTGCGCCGCGCGGCCGAGGGGATGCTCTCCGGCCCGGCTCCCGTCACCGCGATCTTCACGGGCAACAACCGGGTCACCGTCACCGTGGTCCGGGTGCTGGCCGAGCAGAGCCGCCGGGTGGCGCTGGTCGGCTTCGACGACATCGAGCTGGCCGATCTGCTCCAGCCGGGAGTCACGGTCGTCGCCCAGGACGCGGCGGCGCTCGGCCGTACCGCCGCCGAACGGCTGTTCCGCCAGCTGGACGGCTCGCTCGTCGTCCCGGAGCGGATCGAACTTCCGACGCGGCTGATCACCCGCGGCTCCGGCGAGCTGCCCCCGGCGGACTGAACCCCCGTGACCGGCCACGGCGACCCCGGCGACCGCACGCTGTGCGCGCTCGGCCTCGCCGAGGCACCGCGCGAGCAGCCGCTGTCCTGTCCGGGCGCCCGGCCCGAGGAGTCGGGTCCCCTCGCCGGGGACCGGCTGCTGTCTCCGGACCGGCTGGTGCACGAGGACCGCGTCCCGGGCCTGGCCGCCGGCTCCCACGCCTGCCATGTCTCCGCCCCGCCGTTCGGCCCCGGCGCCGTCCGGGAGCTGTTCGTCCCCCGGCCGGTGCGGGTCGCGTCGGACTACGGCAGCACGCTGCCCGGCGCGTACGCCTGCGTGAACCGCCGCGGCGTCCCGCACGGCGGTACCGGCTCGCCGCGTCGGCACCCCCGTCGGCAGCGGCGCCTGTTTCACCGGGCTCCGGACGGCGCGCCCCCGGCTGCGGGAGCTGTTCGGGTGACGCCGGAGGAGTCCGGCACGCGGGCCCGCGCCGACCGGGCGCTGGGCGCGCTGGTGACCCGGCCGTTCGCCGAGGAGAAGCCCGTGACGGCGTCCGGTCCGGAGCGGTTCCTGCGGCCTCAGCAGACCGGCAGTCCGGGCACCGGGGCGTCGTTGTCGCCGCCCTGGATGTAGACGTCACTGACCCAGACGTCCGCGTTGCCGCTGTCGTCGTCGGTCTTCGCCCACCAGACGTTGGTCCACTCGCCGGATGTCTCGCGGCGGCCCAGGTTCGCCTGGCAGTAGAAGTAGTTGGTGCCCGCGTGGAGGACGCCGGCCTCGGCTCCGGCGGCCGTGTAGGACTTGGCGGTGCTCCAGACCTGGCAGTTGTACTTGCCGCCGCCGATGGGGTGGCAGGCGAGGGCCGGAGCGGTGGTGCCGCCGCCTGAGCCCGTCGTGCCGCCGTCGCCGGAGCCGCCGCTGCCCCCGGCCGCCGCCGTGCGGCTCGGGGACGGCCCGCGGGGCGTGTCCTCGGCCGCGGGCTGTGCGGTCCGCCCCTTGCTCCCGGCCGCCGTCGCGGCCGGCCCGTCCTCGCCCCGCCCGGACGGCGGCTTCGGGCCGGCCGGGCGGCCGGTGTCGGCGCGGCCGGTCGCCGAGGGCGCGGCGGAGGCCGAGGAGGCGACGGGCGCGGTGGGCCGGGTGCCCGCCCGCGGAACGCCCGAGGGTGAGCTGAGCAGGGCGACGGTGACACCGGTCGCGACGAGGACGACGGTCACGGCCGCGGCGGCGAGCAGGACGCGGCCCTTGCGGCGGGGCGGGATCCCGGCCGCCATGGGGCCGGTGACGGCCGAGGCTCCGCCGGGTGCGCCGACGGCGCCCGTGGGGCCGTGTGCCCGAACCGGCGGAGCGCCGTGACCGTGCCCCGGTGCGGCGGGGGTGCCGGGTCCGGATGCGCCGGGGAAGGGCTGTCCCTGTGCGCCGGGGACGCCGGGGGCGCCGTATCCCTGGGCTCCTGGTCCGCCGTACCCGTGGGTCGCGTGCCCGCCGTGCCCGGGGACCGTGGTGCCGCCGTGGCCCTGGTCTGCCGGGGCGCCGTGTCCCTGGCCCGCGGGCGGGCCCTGCGGCGGTCCGAAACCCGGCGGTACGGACGGAACGGCGCGCTGGGTCTCCGCGCGGGCCGGTCCGTCGCCGGGCCCGCCGTACGGGGAGGCCGTGGGAAGGTTCCGGTCCGGTGCCTGGGCGACCGCCTCCAGCAGGCCGCGCCCCCGCTCGGCGTCGGGGCGGGCGGCGGGCTGCTTGTCCATCAGCTGCCGCAGCACGGGGGCGAGCGGTCCGGCGCGGCGGGACTCCGGGAGGGGTTCCGAGACGATCGCGGTGAGCGTGGAGTACGTCGACGTGCGGCGGAACGGGGAGGCGCCCTCCACGGCGGCGTACAGCGTGGCGCCGAGGGCCCAGATGTCGGAGGCGGGGCCGGGTTCGCCGCCCTGGGCGCGTTCCGGGGCCAGGTAGTCGAGGGAGCCGACGATCTCGCCGCTGCGCGTCAGGTGGGTGGCGGAGCCGTCCCCGGGATCGTCCATGGTGGCGATGCCGAAGTCGGTGAGGACCACGCGGCCGGAGCGGTCGAGGAGGATGTTGCCCGGCTTGACGTCGCGGTGCAGGACGCCGGCGCGGTGGGCGGCGGCCAGGGCCTCCATGACCTTGACGCCGATTCCGGCCGCCTCGCGCGGGCCGAGCGTGCCGCGCTCGCGGAGCACGTCGTCCAGCGACGGTCCGTCGACCAGCTCCATGACGATCAGCGGGCGGCCGTCGACCTCGGCGATGTCGTGCACGGCGACCACGCCGGGGTGGCGCACGCGGGCGGCGGCGCGGGCCTCGCGCTGCATCCGCAGCCGCAGACCGGCCAGTTCGGGCCCCGCCGCGTCGGTGTAGGTGCGCAGTTCCTTGACGGCGACCTCGCGGCCGAGCACCTCGTCGACGGCTCTCCAGACGACGCCCATGCCGCCGCGCCCGAGTGGCGCCAGCACCCGATACCGTCCGGCCAACAGCCGCCCGGCCCCGCCCGTCTGCCCGTATTCCCCCGAAGACACCGCTGCCCCGTTCCTGTGACACGTCGTTGCGTGGCGTACAGGTTACGGGGCAGCGGCGACGGCGTCGGCCGGGTGGTGGCCGCCGTGACCGGGCCGCTACGTGGCCGAGGCCGTCAGGTCGCCTCGGCGGGGCGCGGCGAAGCCCTGGAGGTCGGCGCGGGTCAGCCCGGTCAGCCGGGCCACCTCGGCGATGTCGAGGGCGCCGCAGTCCAGGCCGCGCAGCAGGTAGCCGCTGAGGGCCTTGGCGGTGGCGGGCTCGTCCATGACGTCGCCGCCGGCCCGGTTGGCGTAGCGGGCGAGGCGGCCGGCGGCCTGCTCGAAGCCCTCGCGGTAGAAGGCGAAGACGGCCGCGTAGCGGGTGGGGATGTGGCCGGGGTGCATGTCCCAGCCCTGGTAGTAGGCGCGGGCCAGGGCGCGGCGGGTGAGGCCGTAGTGCAGGCGCCAGGCGTCGTGGACCTTCTCGGTGGAGCCGACCGGCAGCACGTTGGTGGAGCCGTCGGAGACCCGTACGCCGGTGCCCGCGGCGGCGACCTGCATGATGGCCTTGGCGTGGTCGGCGGCGGGGTGGTCGCTGGCCTGGTAGGCAGCGGAGACGCCGAGGCAGGCGCTGTAGTCGAAGGTGCCGTAGTGCAGGCCGGTGGCGCGGCCCTCGGCGGCCTGGATCATCCGGGCGACGGTGGCGGTGCCGTCGGCGGCGAGGATGGACTGGCTGGTCTCGATCTGAATCTCGAAGCCGATCCGGCCGGGCTCCAGGCCGTGCGCCTTCTCGAAGGCCTCCAGCAGCCGGACCATGGCGGTGACCTGCTCCGGGTAGGTGACCTTGGGCAGGGTGAGGACCAGCCCGTCGGGCAGTCCGCCGGCCCGCATCAGGCCGGTGAGGAAGATGTCGAGGGTGCGGATGCCGCGGTCGCGGACGGCGGCCTCCATGCACTTCATGCGGATGCCCATGCAGGGGGCTGCCGTGCCGTTCCGGTAGGCGTCGGCGATCAGGCGGGCGGCGCGGGCCGCGTCCTGGTCCTCGTCCTTGCCCTGGTAGCCGTCCTCGAAGTCGACACGCAGGTCTTCGATGGGCTCGCGCTCCAGCTTGGCGCGGACCCGGGAGTACACCGGCTCGGCGAGGTCGTCGGACAGGCCCAGGGCGGCGGCGAAGGACGCGGCGTCCGGAGCGTGGGCGTCGAGGGCGGCGAGGGCCTGGTCGCCCCAGGAGCGGACGGTGCCGGCGGTGAAGGCGTCGCCGGGGACGTAGACGGTGTGGACGGGCTGGCGGGTGCCGGGGTCGCCGGGGTAGAGCCGCTCCAGTTCGGCGTCGACCGGCGCGAGGGAAGCGTCGATCTCCTCGCCGACGGCGCCCGCGAGGCTCGTCGCCACCTGCTCCTGCTGGCCCTGACCCATTCCCACACCCTCCTGATTTCCGTCTTACGGAATCAATAATCCGCAGAACGAAGTTATCCGGGCGGCTTCCCGCTGGTCAACACCCGTCCGCAGCATGGTCCGCCCACCGCGCCTGTCCCGCGCGCCGGACCCCGGGCGCACCGAGGCCCCCGTGACCGTCGGCGGTCACGGGGGCCTCGGCACAGCCGTGCGGCGATCAGCCCTTGCGGGTCTTGACCTCCTCGGTCAGCTGCGGGACGACGTCGAACAGGTCGCCGACCACGCCGTAGTCGACCAGGTCGAAGATCGGGGCCTCGGGGTCCTTGTTGATGGCCACGATGGTCTTCGAGGTCTGCATGCCCGCGCGGTGCTGGATCGCGCCGGAGATGCCGGAGGCGATGTACAGCTGCGGCGAGACGGACTTGCCGGTCTGGCCGACCTGGTTGGTGTGCGGGTACCAGCCGGCGTCGACGGCGGCACGCGAGGCACCGACGGCCGCGCCGAGGGAGTCGGCGAGCGCCTCGATGATCGCGAAGTTCTCCGCGCCGTTGACACCGCGGCCGCCGGAGACCACGATCGCGGCCTCGGTCAGCTCCGGGCGGCCCGTCGACTCACGCGGCGTACGGCCGGTGATCTTCGTGCCCGTGGCCTTCTCGGAGAAGGTCACGTTCAGGGCCTCGACCGCACCCGCGGCCGGGGCGGCCTCCACGGCGGCCGAGTTCGGCTTGACCGTGATGACCGGGGTGCCCTTGATGACGCGGGACTTGGTCGTGAAGGCGGCGGCGAACACCGACTGGGTCGCGACCGGACCCTCGTCGCCGGCCTCCAGGTCGACGGCGTCGGTGATGATGCCGGAGCCGATGCGCAGCGCCAGGCGGGCGGCGATCTCCTTGCCCTCGGCGGAGGACGGGACCAGCACGGCGGCCGGGGAGACGGCCTCGTAGGCGGCCTGGAGGGCGTCGACCTTCGGCACGACCAGGTACTCGGCGTACTCGGACGCGTCGTGGGTGAGGACCTTCACCGCGCCGTGCTCGGCGAGCGCGGCGGCGGTGTCGGCGGCGCCGTTGCCGAGGGCGACGGCGACCGGCTCGCCGATGCGGCGGGCCAGGGTCAGCAGCTCCAGGGTCGGCTTGCGGACGGCACCGTCCACGTGGTCGACGTAGACGAGGACTTCAGCCATGGGACTTCTTCTCTCCTGCTTGCGAAGTTGAGGGGCGGTCAGCTGGGCGCGGATCAGATGAACTTCTGGCCCGCGAGGAACTCAGCGAGCTGCTTGCCGCCCTCGCCCTCGTCCTTGACGATCGTGCCGGCCGTGCGGGCCGGGCGCTCGGTGGCGGAGTCGACCTTGGTGTAGGCGCCGTCCAGGCCGACCTCTTCGGCGTCGATGTCCAGGTCGGACAGGTCCCAGGACTCCACCGGCTTCTTCTTGGCGGCCATGATGCCCTTGAAGGACGGGTAGCGCGCCTCGCCCGACTGGTCGGTGACGGACACGACCGCCGGCAGGGAGGCCTCGAGCTGCTCGGAGGCGGCGTCGCCGTCGCGGCGGCCCTTGACCGTGCCGTCCTCGACGGAGACCTCGGAGAGCAGGGTGACCTGCGGGACGCCCAGGCGCTCGGCCAGCAGGGCCGGGACGACACCCATGGTGCCGTCGGTGGAGGCCATCCCGGAGATGACCAGGTCGTAGCCGGCCTTCTCGACGGCCTTGGCCAGGACCAGGGAGGTGCCGATGGCGTCGGTGCCGTGCAGGTCCTCGTCCTCGACGTGGATCGCCTTGTCGGCGCCCATGGACAGCGCCTTGCGCAGGGCGTCCTTGGCGTCCTCCGGGCCGACCGTCAGCACGGTGACCTCGGCGTCGTCCGCGTCCTCGGCGATCTGCAGCGCCTGCTCGACCGCGTACTCGTCCAGCTCGGAGAGCAGACCGTCCACGTCGTCACGGTCGACGGTCAGGTCATCGGCGAAGTGCCGGTCGCCAGTGGCGTCGGGCACGTACTTCACAGTGACAACGATCCTCAAGCTCACGCCGGCTCTCCTACTGCCTCGTCATTTTCGGCTGCCTCTTGCAGGCAGCATAGGCGCCCCAAGCGGCCGATCCCGGTCGGGGCGGCCTGCGCTCCCGCCCGGAATATTACTCGTCAGTACACCCAGTTCCTGCCCGCTAAGCAAGCGCTTTGAACTGTGACCTTCGCAACGCAGCGTAACCGGAACCCGACGCCCTCGCAGGCGGAGCCGCACGTGATCAATCACGCAGCGCGGTGAACCGGCCCTGGTGGTAGAGCAGCGGACGGCCGGTGCCGGCCGGGTCGCCGGCGACG
>NZ_MUND01000918.1 GCF_002154375.1 Streptomyces glaucescens
GCCGCGCTCGCCGCCGTCACCGCAGCCGCCACGCTCACCGCCCCCGACGCGTCCGGCACCGCCCGCGCGGCGGCGCGCCTGCCCGTCGAACGCACCAGCCTGGCCTGCCCGGCACCCAGCGCCTCCGACCTCGCCGAGACGACGTACGCCTCCTTCACCCCCGTCACCGCGGGCGCGGCGAAGGAGGGCACGGCGCACCTGCGGACGGCCGCCCGGCAGACCGCGGAGGCCGGCGACGACGCCAAGGGGAGGAGCGGCAAGGCGGGCAAGGCCCCGCTGAAGCCCGCGGAGCCCGGCAAGCCGGCCGCGGGCGAGTCCTCCGGCGCCGAGTCGCCCGCGCTGATCGGCACCGCCGAGGGCAGGTACGCGCCCGGCTGGACCGTCCAGCAGACCACCGAGGTCACCGCGGGCACCGGACGCGGCCTCCAGGGCCTCGGCTGCACCACCCCGGACACCGAGTTCTGGTTCCCGGGCGCGAGCACGGGCCAGGGCCGCACGGACTACCTGCACCTCACCAACCCCGACGACTCCGCCGCCGTCGTGGACATCGAGCTGTACGGCGCGGAAGGCCCGCTGGAGTCGACGGTGGGCGAAGGCATGACGGTCCCGCCGCACTCCACAGAGCCGATCCTGCTCTCCACCCTGACCGGCGAGCGGCAGACCGACCTCACCGTGCACGTGACCGTGCGCAGCGGCCGGCTCGGAGCGGCGGTCCAGGCGCTCGACGACAAGCTGGGCGGGGACTGGCTGACGGCCGCCGCGGATCCGGCGGACAGCCTGGTGCTGCCCGGCATCCCCGAGGACGCCACCGAGGTGCGGCTGGTCGCCTTCTCCCCCGGGGACACGGACGCCGACCTGAAGATCCGGCTCGCCTCCCCGACGGGCGGATTCACCCCGGCGGGGAACGAGACGCTGCACGTCAAGGCGGGCATGACGACCGCCCTCGACCTGGGCGACGTCACCCGCGGCGAGGCGGGATCCCTCGTGCTCACCCCGACGGACCGGTCGGTGCCCGTGGTGGCGGCCGTGCGCGTGCTGCGGGGCAAGGGCTCCGCCCAGGAGACGGCGTTCGTCCCGGCGACCCGCGCGATCGAGACCCGGGCGAGCGCCGCGGGCAACGACGAGAAGGGCACCACCCTCTCGCTGACCGCACCCGGCGAGGCCGCGAAGGTCAAGGTCACGGCGTCGGCGGGCAGCGAGGGCGGGACGCCCGCCTCCCGCACGTACACCCTCGGGGCCGGCACCACACAGAACGTGGAGATCCCGGTCCCGAGCGGCCTGAAGGGCACGTACGCGCTGACGGTGGAGCCGCTCTCGGGCGGCCCCGTCCACGCGGCCCGCACTCTCGCGGCCGAGCAGGACGACGTCCCGGCCTTCACCGTCCAGACGCTCCCCGACGACCGGGGCACGGTGTCGGTGCCGGAGACGGAGCAGGACCTGTCCGTCCTCCAGGAGTAGCGGCGAGGCGGCGGCGGGAGGCGGGGAGGCTCAGTCCTCCCCGTACCGCGGATCCACCGTCTCCGGCGTCAGCCCCAGCAGCTCGGCGACCTGCTCGACGACGACCTCGTGCACCAGCGCGGCGCGCTCGTCGCGGCCCTTGGTGCGGATCTCGACCGGGCGCCGGTAGACGACCACCCGCGCCCGCCGCCCGTCCCGGGCCGGAATCGTCCCGCCGAGCGGCACGGCCTCGTCGTTCCACCCCTGCCCCGGCCCGTCCAGCCGCGGCACCTCCAGGACGAGGAAGTCGATGTCGGCGAGCTGCGGCCAGCGCCGTTCCAGCCGCTCCACGGAGTCCTGCACCAGATCCGCGAACACATCGGCGCGGCTCGCGGCGAGCGGAACCTGCGGCGGCGCGATCGGGCCGCGCATGCCCCGGCCGTGGCGATCACGACGGCGGGGCCCGGGGCCGGCGGCACGGGGCGGTACTCGGTTGTCCATCACTGGTGAAGGGTAGTCCTCGCCCACGGCGTGTCGCCGGATGACCATTCCAGCCAAGGTTGGGCTCGTTTCGCCTCTTTACGAGACCACCGACGACGAGGCAATTGACCCGCTCTGTGCCGACCGGCGACCGCTCCCCTGCCGCTCCGGACGCCGGAATATGCGTGTCTGTGCAGGTCAGTGGGGTATGCCAGAAGGGGTGTGTGGGACGTTTCACAGCGCGACACGGTGGAGTGACCTGGTGGAGAGTCGTCGCGGCCCGCTCAAGAGTGCGGTACCGTCCAACGTCGTGAGCCCTGTACGTCGCTGTTCGCGCACCGCCTGCGGCCGACCCGCCGTCGCGACGCTGACGTACGTCTACGCCGACTCGACCGCGGTCCTCGGCCCGCTCGCCACCTACGCCGAACCCCACTGCTACGACCTGTGCGCCGAGCACTCCGAGCGCCTCACCGCCCCGCGCGGCTGGGAGGTCGTCCGGCTGCTCGACGGCTCGGCGCCCGCCCGGCCCAGCGGCGACGACCTGGAAGCGCTGGCGAACGCCGTCCGCGAGGCGGCCCGCCCCCAGGAACGCGCGGCGCAGGCCGGCGGCGGAGCCCGCGCGGCGGATCCCATGGAGGTCGCGCGCCGCGGCCACCTGCGCGTCCTGCGCTCCCCGGACAACTGAGCGCCACGCCGAACCTGTCCTGAACACCGCCCTGACCTGAGATTACGTTGTGCGTCCGCTCGCCGGACCGCCCGGCACGATATCCGCGCGGGCGGGTAGTTTGTGGTCACCGACAGGACTTCCAGGAGGGTTGGCCGTGGCTGCTGATCTGTCACAGATCGTGAAGGCGTACGACGTGCGCGGAGTCGTTCCCGACCAGTGGGACGAGTCGCTGGCCGAGCTCTTCGGGGCGGCATTCGCCCAGGTGACCGGCGCGGACGCGATCGTGATCGGCCATGACATGCGTCCCTCGTCGCCGGGCCTGTCCCAGGCCTTCGCGCGCGGCGCGGCGGCCCGTGGCGTCGACGTCACCGAGATCGGCCTGTGCTCCACCGACCAGCTGTACTACGCCTCGGGCGCGCTCGACCTGCCCGGCGCGATGTTCACCGCCTCGCACAACCCGGCCCAGTACAACGGCATCAAGATGTGCCGCGCGGGCGCGGCCCCGGTCGGCCAGGACACCGGTCTGGCCGAGATCCGCGCACTGGTCGAGGCCTGGGCCGACTCCGGCGCCCCGGAGCCGGCGGCCACCCAGGGAACGATCACCCGGCGCGACACGCTGGAGGACTACGCGACCCACCTCCGCACCCTCGTCGACCTCACCTCCATCCGCCCCCTGAAGGTCGTCGTCGACGCGGGCAACGGCATGGGCGGCCACACGGTCCCCACCGTCTTCGCGGGGCTGCCGCTGACGCTCGTCCCCATGTACTTCGAGCTGGACGGCACCTTCCCCAACCACGAGGCGAACCCCCTCGACCCGGCGAACATCGTCGACCTGCAGCAGCGGGTCCGCGAGGAGGGCGCCGACCTCGGCATCGCCTTCGACGGCGACGCCGACCGCTGCTTCGTGGTCGACGAGCACGGCGACCCCGTCTCCCCGTCCGCCGTCACCGCCCTGGTCGCCTCCCGCGAGCTGGCCCGGTACGGCGGCAAGGGCACGGTCATCCACAACCTGATCACCTCCTGGTCGGTCCCGGAGGTCGTCCGCGAGAACGGCGGCACGCCCGTCCGCACCCGCGTGGGCCACTCCTTCATCAAGGCCGAGATGGCGCGCACGGGCGCGATCTTCGGCGGTGAACACTCCGCCCACTACTACTTCAAGGACTTCTGGAACGCCGACACGGGCATGCTGGCCGCCGAGGGCCGCGAGGACGTGCAGGGCGGCCAGCATGCCCGTGTC
>NZ_MUND01000919.1 GCF_002154375.1 Streptomyces glaucescens
GGGACATCGAGGCGTTCGACGCGCGCCGGGCCGTGGTGCTGGCCATCGGTGAGGGCGAGGCATCGCGCGTATACCGCACCGACGACGGCGGCGCGACCTGGACGGAGTCGTTCCGCAACGTCGACCCGCGCGCCTTCTACGACTGCATGGCCTTCTTCGACCGCCGCCACGGGCTGGCGATGAGCGACCCCGTGGACGGCAGGTTCCGCATCCTGTCCACCCGCGACGGCGGCCGGTCCTGGCGGGTGCTGCCCGATGCGGGCATGCCGCCCGCCCTGGACGGCGAGGCGGGGTTCGCCGCGAGCGGGCAGTGCCTGGTCACCGCCGGACCGCGGGACGTGTGGCTGGCCACCGGCGGGGCCGCACGCGCGCGCGTACTGCACTCCGGAGACCGCGGCCTGACCTGGACGGCCACCGACACCCCGCTCCCGGCCGCCGACCCGGCCCGCGGCGTCTTCGCCCTCGCCTTCCGCGACCGCGCCCACGGTCTCGCCGTCGGCGGCGACTACCGCCCCGACCAGAGCGCGCCCCGCGCGGCGGCGCACACCGGCGACCGCGGCCGGAGCTGGCGGCCCGCCGCCACACCCCCGCCCGCCTACCGGTCCGGCGTCGCCTGGCTCCCGCACCACCGCACCGCCGCGCTCGCCGTCGGCCCCACCGGTACCGACCTCACCACGGACGCCGGCCGGACCTGGCGCACGGTGGACAGCGGCTCCTACGACACCGTGGACTGCGCGCCGGACCGCGGCTGTTGGGCGGCCGGGGAGAAGGGCCGTGTGGCCCGCCTGGAGCACTGAGCGCGCGGAAGACCGTGTTCGTCGGCAATGTGGGTACCCGTTCACAGATCGTGAAAGGAAGTGAGCGGACATGCCTCGCGGTTCGAGCCCCAAACGGGAGCGCCAGTACGAGCACATCAAGGAGAGCGCCGAGAAGCGCGGCGCGAGCACCGGCCGGGCCAAGGAGATGGCGGCCCGCACGGTGAACAAGGAACGCGCCCGCTCCGGCGAGTCCAAGACCGCCGGCCGCACCTCCACCCAGGACATGTCGTCGTCCCAGCGGGGTGGTCAGCGCTCCGGCAAGGGCTCCCAGGGACCCACCTACGACCAGCTGTACCAGGAGGCCAAGAAGCGCAACATCCATGGCCGTTCCGACATGAACAAGCAGCAGTTGCAGCGCGCGCTCGGCAAGTGAGCCGCACCGCCGGCCCGCGCGGGCGGCCGGCCCCGTACGCTCGTCCCCACCATGACGACCGTACGCATCCCCGCGGGCTGGCCCGCGACCGAGGAAGAGGCCCGCGCCGTCCAGGACGAGCTGCGGGCACGAGTGGTGCTGGACGAACCGGGGCCGCCGCCCGGCACCGGACACGTCACCGGGGTCGACGTCGCCTACGACGACGAGCGTGACGTGGTCGCGGCGGCGGCGGTGGTGCTGGACGCGGTGAGCCTGGACGTCGTCGCGGAGGCCACCGCCGTCGGCCGCGTCTCCTTCCCGTACGTGCCCGGCCTCCTCGCCTTCCGGGAGATCCCCACCGTCCTGGCCGCCCTCGACGCCCTCCCCTGCCCGCCCGGCCTGGTGGTCTGCGACGGCTACGGCCTGGCCCACCCGCGCCGTTTCGGCCTCGCCAGCCACCTCGGCGTACTCACCGGCCTGCCCACGATCGGCGTCGCCAAGAACCCGTTCACCTTCGCCTACGACGAACCGGGCACCCCGCGCGGCGCGTCGGCCCCCCTGCGCGCGGGCGACGAGGAAGTCGGCCGCGCGCTGCGCACCCGCGAGAACGTCAAGCCGGTCTTCGTCTCCGTCGGCCACCGCGTGAGCCTGGACAACGCCTGCGCCCACACCCTGGCACTGGCCCGCGACTACCGCCTCCCCGAGACCACCCGCCGAGCGGACGCCCTGTGCCGCCGGGCGCTGCGGCAGGCGACCGCGATCCGCAACCCGCAGGCCCGGGAGGCGGCGGCGGACCCGGAGCGCTCCTGGGGGCGGTCCCTGTTCGAGCGGCAGGCCGATCCCGTCACCTGGTCGGGCCGGGTCCTCGCGGCGGTGGCCGGGGCGCAGCGGAGCACGGAGATCGAGGCCGTACTGGAACTCGTAGCCGACCGCACGCGGTGGAGCCGAGGGCGCGAGGTGTTCGGGCAGGTCCGTGGTGGCCCGCTGGCCTGCGACGAACGGACCACGGCGGACCAGCACCTGCTCCTGCGGCTCGCCGAACTGGTCGCGAAGATCGCGCACAACGCGGCCGGGCCCCCGCCCTATTTCGACTACCACGCGGGCTGGGCAATCGGCCCCCTGGCCGTCCGGCTCGCCAACAGCGCGCCAGACCCGGCCGTACGGGAACGGGTCGCGGCGGCACTGGGCGAGTGGCCGCCGGACGACTCCGCCAGCCACTGCTGAGGCGGCCGTCCGGAGCCGGCCCCGCCTGAGTACGGGGACTGAGTATCCGTACGGATGTGCCCCCGAGGCCGTGATCGGCAGGCTGGCCGCATGACTTCGCACCGGGCCCCGAAGCCCCTCACCGACCCGCACCGTCCCGTCGAGCGCGCCGTGACGGCCGCGCTGGTCCTCGCCACGCTCGCGGGGCTCGCCTGGATCGCCGGGATGATCTACACGGTGGTGGAGTGGCCGCTGTAGGGCCGCCCGCCTGGCGGAAGGCCCGGCACCCGCCGGGTCATCGGCCGGCCGCCACCCGGAAGGTGATCCCGGCCGCGCGCAGCCGCTCGGTCAGCGCGTCGCCCATGGCGACCGCCGTGGTGACCTGCCCGGCGGTCGGCGGCAGGTCGTCGAGGGCGAGGGAGAGGGCCGCCTCGGCGAAGATCTTGGCCGTCTCGTCGTAGCCCGGATCTCCGCCCGAGACCTCCGTGAACACCCGTCGGCCACCGCCTTCGCCGACGAACCGCACCGAGAACCAGCTGCGCGCCCGCTTCTCGGCGCTCGGCCCGTCGCCGGGCTTGAGCCGGTCGGAGAGCCAGCGCCGCGCGGGGGGCAGCTGGGCCGCCGCGAACAGCGCGCCGACGGCCGCCGCTCCGCCGACCGCGACCGGCAGCCGCCGCACGGCGGCGTAGTGGCGGTAGCGGAAGTCGGGGCCGTACCGTTCCAGGGCCTTCGCCGAGCGGCCGACGACCTGCGGGTCGATGGTGGGCAGCGGCAGTGCCCAGGCTCCGACCTCGGGGGCGAACCGGGGGGCGCCCGCGGGGGTCGTGGCCCGGCGGCCCACCAGCCGCGGCTCGTGCCGGCGGCGGTCCCGCGCGGCGGCCAGCAAGTGCCGGCCGCGGGCGAACTGGTTCAGCGCGGAGGCGAAGGTGCCGCCGGAGAAGGACGCGTCGGCGGTGACGAACCCGTCCACCCTCAGCGGCACGCCCTCCGGCAGCTGCCGGACGGTGAAGTACACGCCCAGGTCGTGAGGCACCGAGTCGAAGCCGCAGGCGTGCACGAGCCGCGCACCGGTCTCCCGCGCGCGGCCGTCGTGCCGGACGTACATCAGGTCCACGAACTCCGGCTCGCCGGTCAGGTCGAGATAGTCGGTGCCGGTGTCCGCGCACGCGGCGACCAGTTCCTCGCCGTACGTCACGTACGGACCGACCGTCGTGGCCACCACGCGCGCGTGCTCCGCGAGCCGGCGCAGCGAGGCGGGGTCGGCGACGTCCGCGACCAGCACCCCGATCTCCGCGCCGCCGGGCAGCCGCTCGCGCAGCCGCCGCAGCTTGGTCTCGCTGCGCCCCGCGATCGCCCAGCGCAGTCCCCCGGGCGCGTGCGCGGCCAGGTACTCCGCGGTGAGTGTCCCGACGAAGCCGGTCGCTCCGAAGAGCACGATGTCGTAGGGACGGTCCGCCCTGTTCAGCCTGGTCATGACACCTCTCGCTCACCGTCGAGCCTCGCAGCCCGCGCCGCTGTCGGTGGCTGAGGCTAGCGTGAGGAGTGCGGAGCCCGACGCCGAGCCCGGAGGTGGACCATGGCGGTGGCCGCGAGCGCCCTGAAGAAGTGGGCGAAAGTACGCGAGTTCGCCCTGGGGCTGCCGGGTGCCGCCGAGGAGTTCCCGTGGGGCGAGTCCGTCGCCAAGGTCAACAAGAAGGTGTTCGTCTTCCTCGGCGTCGACGACGGCAGTTACCCCCTGGGCGTCACCGTCAAGCTCACGGACGACACCGCCCACGCGCACGCGCTGACCGCCCCGGGCGCCGAACCCGCCGGGTACGGCCTCGGCAAGGCGGGCTGGGTCAGCGTCCCGCTGGAGCCCGAGGGGTCGCCGTCGGCGGAGCTGCTGTGCGAGTGGGTGGAGGAGAGTTACCGGGCGATCGCCCCGAAGCGACTGATAGCGGACCTGGACGCGCGCTGAGTCCTGGCGGCCCCGGGGGATCCGGGCCGAGAATGGCTAAGCGCTTGCTCGTTCCAGGCCTTGTGCCGACTGAAACCTGTTCTTACCATCACCGGTGTTACATCGGTCGTGTCACAGCGAGGGGGCTGGATGGCCACGGCGAGGACGCCGGCAGACGGACCGGTACACGGTCCGGCCCATGGTCCGGCCGGTCCGGCAGATCCGGCAGATCCGGCCGATCCGGCCGGCCCGGCACACGGACCGCTCACCGGCGTCCGCGTGGTCGAGCTGGCGGGCATCGGTCCCGGGCCCTTCGCCACCATGCTCCTCGCCGACCTCGGCGCCGACGTGGTCCGCGTGGACCGCCCCGGCGGTCCCGGGCTGGGGATCGACCCGCGGTTCGACGTCACCAACCGCAACAAGCGCTCGGTGATCGTCGACCTCAAGGCCCCCGACGGCCCCGCGCGGGTCCTCGACCTGGCCGCCCGTGCCGACATCCTCATCGAGGGCTACCGCCCCGGCGTGGCCGAACGGCTCGGCGTCGGCCCCGACGCCTGCCACGCCCGCAACCCGCGGCTCGTGTACGGCCGGATGACCGGCTGGGGCCAGCAGGGCCCCCTCGCCCACCGCGCGGGACACGACATCGCCTACATCGCGCTCACCGGCGCCCTCGGTCTGACCGGCAGCCCCGGCGAACCCCCGCCCGCCCCCGCCAACCTGCTCGGCGACTACGCGGGCGGCTCCCTCTACCTCGTCGTCGGCGTCCTCGCCGCCCTGCACCAC
>NZ_MUND01000920.1 GCF_002154375.1 Streptomyces glaucescens
CCCCTCCACCGCCGCCCTGCAGAGCGGGCTGGTCCGGCCCCCGGCCGCCGGCTCCGCCGCCGAGGGAGGCGCGTGATGAGCGCGGTCGGCTGGCTGCCCGCCCCCGCCGGGGAACTGTTCGGCACGGAGGCCACGGCCGAGGAGTCCTACGAGGTCCTGACCGTCGACGTCCCGCCGGCGTCCTGGACCGCGGCCCTGCGCACCGCCCGCGACGAGCTGGGCTGCACCTACTTCGACTGGCTGAGCGCGGTCGACGAACCGGGCACCGGCTTCCGGGTCTCGGCGCACGTCGTCGCGCTGTCCCCGGTACGCCGCCTGCTGCTGCGTACGACCGTGCCCCACGAGGCACCCCGGCTCGCCTCCGCCGTCGGCGTCTACTCGGGCGCCGCCTGGCACGAGCGCGAGACCCACGAGATGTTCGGCGTCTCCTTCGACGGCCACCCCGCCCTGGACCACCTCCTCCTCCCCGAGAACTTCGAGGGCCACCCGCTGCGCAAGGACTTCGTCCTCGCCGCCCGCGTCGCCAAGGCCTGGCCGGGCGCCAAGGAGCCGGGGGAGTCGGAGCACGGCGGCCCCAAGCGCCGCCAGATGCTGCCCCCCGGTGTCCCCGACCCCAACGAGTG
>NZ_MUND01000921.1 GCF_002154375.1 Streptomyces glaucescens
CGTCGACCGGTACGGCAAGTTGCCCGAGCCGGTGGAGAACCTGCTGCTGGTGGCGGGGCTGCGGATGTTCGCGCGCGCGTGCGGCGTCGGCGAGATCGTGCTCCAGGGCACCAACATCCGCTTCGCTCCGGTGGAGTTGCGCGAGTCGCAGGAGCTGCGGCTCAAGCGGCTGTACCCGGGGACGGTCATCAAGGCGACGGCCCACCAGGTGCTGGTGCCGCGCCCCAAGACCGCGAAGGTCGGCGGCAAGCCGCTGGTCGGACGGGAACTGCTGGCGTGGGTCGGGGAGTTCCTGACGTCGGTGCTGGGGTCGTAGCGGCTTCGGCTCCGGCTCCGGTGTGCGGGTGAGGCCGCCCGCGTCGGCGTGATGCCGCCGCGGGCGGCCTCCGGCATGCCGGGCCGGGCCCCTGACGGTGGCGAACCTCTGCATGGTTACCGTGGCAGCGGGCACAACCGCTCGTACGCACAGTCCGCGTGGGCGGACGTGCCGGACGGACACGGCAAGGGGAGGGGTACGACGTGAGGCGTCCGAGGGGCGGGAGGGCGGCCGTCGCCGTGGCACTGCTGGGCGCCCTGGCCGGCTGCACCGGGACCGGCACCGGAGCGGGCGGGCC
>NZ_MUND01000922.1 GCF_002154375.1 Streptomyces glaucescens
GGAAGATGCGGGGGTTTTCTGCGTCTAGGGTCTAAGGCATGCGCTATGACCTGGTCATCTTCGACAACGACGGTGTGCTCGTCGACAGTGAGCCGATCTCCAATCGGCATCTCGCGGCCTATCTGACCGAGCTGGGGCACCCGACGACGTATGAGGACTCCATTCGGGACTACATGGGGTCCGCCATGCATCGCATCCACGACCTGATCCTCGAGCGGACCGGGCAGCGGCTGCCCGAGGACTTCGACGATGTCTTTCACGCCCGGGTGTTCGCCGCTTTCGAGCAGGAACTGAAGGCGGTCAGCGGAGCCGCCGAGGTGCTGGAGAAGCTGGCCGCGGAGGAAGTGCCGTACTGCGTGGCCTCCTCCGGGAGCCATGAGCGGATTCGGGTCGGCCATCGGGCGGCCGGTCTCGAGCGGTGGTTCGACGACGAGCGGATCTTCAGTTCGCAGGATGTCGGGCGGGGGAAGCCGGCCCCTGATCTGTTCCTGTACGCCGCGCAGCGGATGGGCGTCGCGCCGGAGCGGTGCGCGGTCGTCGAGGACAGCCCGCTGGGAGTGCGGGCGGCCGTGGCGGCGGGCATGGACGTGTACGGGTTCACGGCGATGACGCCGGCCGGGAAGCTGGCGGGGGCCACCGGACTGTTCTCCGACATGGGGGAGCTGCTCGGCCTGCTCGGCTGAAGCTGAGGGAAATTCATTTTTGGCTGGATATACCCAGCCGTAGGCCGGGGCCCTACGCTCGCCGCCATGACGGATGTGCTGCGGCGCGGCAGGGCCTCGTTGGCGTTCGGCTTCTTCGCTCAGGGCGTCGCGTTCGCGCTGCTCGTGACGCGGATCCCGGCCATCCAGGACCGGTACGGGGTGTCGGACGCACTGCTGCCGGCGTTCCTGGCGGCCGTGCCGGTGCTGGCCGGGGTGGGGAGCGTGGCGACCGAGTGGCTGGTGCGGCGGGTCGCGCCCAGCGTGGTGCTGCGGTGGTCGCAGCCGGTCGTGCTCCTGGCGCTCCTCGGCGTGGGGGCGGGGGAGCGGATGGCCGAGCTGGCGGTGGCGCTCGGCGCGTTCGGGCTGGCCGTGGGGGCGCTGGACGCCTCGATGAACATGCTCGGGGTGAGTCTCCAGCGGTCGTACGGGCGCAGCATCATGCTCGGATTCCATGCCGGGTACAGCCTGGGCGGCATTCTGGGGGCCTCGCTCGCGTGGGTGGGGGCGCACGGGCAGGTGGCGCTGGTCGTGTCGTATCTGCCGGTCGTGGGGGTGCTGCTGCCGCTGTGCCTGGTGGGGAGCCGGTGGTACGTCGACGGGGGCAAGGCCGACGCCGTC
>NZ_MUND01000923.1 GCF_002154375.1 Streptomyces glaucescens
CATCGCGCCCGGGCCCAAGGGCACCGGCGAGGTCGGTCTCGTAGGCGACCGCGTCTACGACGTGAAGCACCACGGCGGTTCCGACCAGGCCGTCTACGCCTATGCCCGCGAGGATCTCGACGGGTGGGAGGCCGAGCTGGGCAGGCCGCTTGCCAACGGCGTCTTCGGGGAGAATCTCACGACCCTCGGCGTCGACGTCAACGGCGCCCTGATCGGTGAACGTTGGCGCATCGGGCCAGACGTGGTCCTGGAGGTGTCGTGCGCGCGGATCCCATGCGCGACGTTCCAGGGCTGGCTGCAGCGAGAGGGCTGGATCAAGCGGTTTACCCAGGCCGCGGTGCCGGGAGCGTATCTGCGCGTGATCGAGCCGGGAGACATCCGGGTTTCCGACCCCGTCGAAATCGCGTACCGGCCCGACCACGACGTGACCGTCGCGCTTGTCTTCCGCGCGATGACACTCGAACCGGACCTACTGCCGCGACTGCTGGTCGCTGACGCGCTGATCGAGGAGGGCAGGGAACTGGCCCGCAGACGCACGACCACATAGGTGATCGATTCCGGGACATCGTCTGCGCGCATGTGACGAGGGAGTCCAACGTCGGTGTG
>NZ_MUND01000924.1 GCF_002154375.1 Streptomyces glaucescens
GCTGGACGCGGCCCTGCTGGGACAGGACGGCCGAGAAGCGCCGGGCGGGGTCGAAGGTGACGCGGGAGAAGTCGCCGTGCATGAGGGGTGTCTCCTGCCTGTGGGGGTGGGGCCGCGCGGCGGCTGTCAGGTGACGAAGAAGAGTCCGGTGTCGCATCCGGCGGGGGTGTACTCGGCGAGCCGGGTGCGCAGGTTGTCCTCGCGCTGGGGCTCGAACAGGTGGTGCAGCGCGCCGGGTTCGCCGCCGTCGTCGGCGCCGCGGCGGATCTCCTCGGCGCAGTCGTCGGCGAGCCGGACGTAGCCGGGGAGGCCGTACCGGGTGCCGGCGAAGCGCAGCGCGACCCTGGCGGGGTCGTCGGAGGGTTCGGGCCGGCAGTGGATGCGGGGCGGGGTCTCCGACTCGGGCGGCACCCAGCTGAACCGTACCGAGCCCTGGTCGCGGCGGGTGATCCGGACCTCGCCGTCGAACAGGGAGTTCTCCAGGACGTCCACGGAGCGGGCGCGGACGGAGCCGATCACGGTGGTGCGGCGCGCGGTGAGGAGGACGCCGGCGGGGCCGCCGTACGGGTCGGAGAGCGCGGTCGACTCGCGCCGGCCGGCGTCGAGGACGGTGTCGTGCAGGGCGATGCGGGAGCGTTCGTCGTGGCCGGCCACCGTGACGGCGCCGAGCACGCTGTGCCGTACGTCGACCTGGACGGGTCCGTCGGCGATCTCCAGGCTGGGGGCGTCGGGGGCGGGCGGGG
>NZ_MUND01000925.1 GCF_002154375.1 Streptomyces glaucescens
GCCGAGCCGCTCGGCCTCCTCGGGGTGGCGGCGCACGGCCTCGGCCGCGTCGAGCAGGTTCTGCCGGGCCATCAGGTTGGTGTACGCGTTGTCGTCGGCGACCGCGCTGTACTCGTCGGGTCCGGTGACGCCGTCGATGTGGAAGACGCCCTGGTGGTCGTGGTGGCCGAGCGAGCGCCACAGGCGGGCGGTCTCCACCAGCAGTTCGACGCCGGTGTCCCGCTCGAAGTCGAGGTCTCCGGTGGCCGCCGTGTAGCGGGTCACGGCGTCGGCTATGTCGGCGTTGACGTGGAAGGCGGCGGTCCCGGCCGGCCAGTACGCCGAGCCCTCCGAGCCCTCGATGGTCCGCCACGGGAAGGCGGCGCCGGACAGGCCCAGCTGGTTCGCGCGCTCCCGGGCGGCGGGCAGGGTGCTCTGCCGCCAGCGCAGCGCCTCCGCGACGGCGCGGGGCTCGGTGTAGGTGAGCAGCGGCAGCACGAACATCTCGGTGTCCCAGAAGGCGTGACCGTCGTAACCGGAGCCGGTCAGGCCCTTCGCGGGGATCGCGCGCCGCTCGGCGCGGGCGCCCGCCTGGAGGACGTGGAAGAGGGCGAAGCGGACCGCCTGCTGGATCTCCTCGTCGCCGTCGACCTCGACGTCCGCGCGCGACCAGAAGTCGTCGAGGTACGCCTCCTGGTCCCTGAGCAGGCCGGCCCAGCCGCTGTGGTCGGCCGCCGCCAGCGCCGCCTCCACCTGGTCGCTCATCGCGGGCCGGGAACGGGCGCCGGACCAGCCGTGCGCGACCAGCTTCTCCACCCGCAGCCGCTGCCCGGGCTCCAGCACGGAGGTGACGGTCAGCCGGGCCACGTCGACATTGCTCTCGGCGGACGTCGTGGTGCGCTCGGGGCCGCTGACGGTGTGGTCGGCGGCGACCGCCACGCGCAGACCGCTGCGCCGGGTGCGGTGCACCAGTCGCAGCCGCAGCCCGGAGGCGAAGTCCTCCTCCGGTTCCAGCGGCGACTTCAGCGCCCGTGCGGCGCGCGGGTCGCCGTTGGGTTCGGGCAGGCTCTCGTTGGCGACCAGCTCCGACTGGATGACCACCCGGGTGCGGCTGTCGACCGGCTCCACCTCGTACGCCACGGCGGCGATCGCCCGCTGGGTGAGCGAGACCAGGCGGGTGGAGCGCACCCGGACCGTGGAGCCGGCCGGGGAGGTCCACTCGCAGACCCGTTCCAGGACGCCCCGGCGCAGGTCGAGGGTGCGCTCGTGGGCGACGAGCCGCCCGTAGCGCAGGTCGAACGGCTCGTCGTCGACCAGCAGCCGCAGCACCTTGCCGTTGGTGACGTTGATGACGGTCTGGCCGGACTCCGGGTAGCCGTAGCCCGCTTCGGCGTAGGGCAGCGGGTGCAGTTCGTGCACCCCGTTCAGGTAGGAGCCGGGCAGTCCGTGCGGTTCGCCCTCGTCGAGGTTGCCGCGCCAGCCGACGTGCCCGTTGGAGAGCGCGAACACCGACTCGCTCTGGGCGAGGACGTCCAGGTTGAGGTTCGTCTCGCGCACGGTCCACGGTTCGACGGCGTAGGCCCGCTGCGCTATCACTCGGTGTCCCCCAGTTCCGCGAGATCCCGCACCACGACGTCCGCGCCGTGCGCGTACAGCGCCTCGGTCTGTCCGGTGCGATCGACGCCGACGACATAGCCGAAGCCGCCGGCGCGGCCCGCGTCCATGCCGGCCAGCGCGTCCTCGAACACGGCCGCCTGCTTCGCCTCCGCGCCGAGGTCCCGGGCGGCGGCCAGGAAGGTGTCCGGACTGGGCTTGCCGGGGAGCCCGCGTTCGGCGGCCACCACCCCGTCGATCCGTACGTCGAACAGGTCCTCGGCTTCGATCGCGCGCAGCACGTCCAGGCAGTTGGCGCTGGAGGAGACGATCGCGGTGCTCAGACCGTGGGCGCGGACGGTCCGCAGGTATCGCAGGGTGCTGTCGTACGCCTCGACCCCGCCGGCGCGGATCCGCTCGAGCAGCAGCCGGTTCTTGCGGTTGCCGAGGCCGTGGACGGTCTCCGCGTCCGGCGGGTCACCGGGGTCGCCCTCCGGCAACCGGATGTCCCGGGAGGCGAGGAAGGTACGGACGCCGTCGGCGCGGGGGCGTCCGTCCACGTACTCGTCGTAGTCGGTGACGGCGTCGAACGGCCGGTACCCCTCGCCCTCGCGTTGTCGCAGGAACGCGTCGAACGTCTCCTTCCAGGCGGCCGCGTGCACCACGGCCGTCCTGGTGACGACGCCGTCGAGGTCGAAGAGGCAGGCCTTGATGACCGTGGGAAGGCCGAGTTGCGTCAACTCCGTCATACAGAACACCGTTCCCCGCATCCGGCCGGCCAGCCGGTGGCGCACGCCACAGGACCCGCACTGTGGCACGTTCGGCCGCCTGGGGGGCTGCGGAGCAGGACCGCTCCGGCGTCACCGAGCGAGGACGGCGCGCCGACGTGCCGGGCCGGAACACGCGTGCCATCGGGCCGGGCGGGCGGAGGACTTGGACGTCGGGCCGGTGAGCGGACGCGGGCGGCGCTTCGACGCAGTGCCCGCCGGGACCGGCGGGACAGCGCTCGCCCTAGGCCGTGTCCGCAAAGTCCCGTCTGCCCCGCGACGCCTGGCACGCACTCTCGCCGCGCCGGGCGAAGCCCCAAGTACATCCAGTACGAGGGACTCCGCCCGGCGCGCCGAGAGCACGCACCAGACGCCGCGGGGCCCGCCCTTCGGGCGGACGACGGGACTCTGCGGACACGACCCAGGAGGAGCAC
>NZ_MUND01000926.1 GCF_002154375.1 Streptomyces glaucescens
CCGTCCAGCGGCCCGCCGACCAGCTCGGCGTAGCGCCGGCCCGGCCGCGGGCCCGGGTGGTCGTGGTCGGCGCCGTAGACCCGGCGGCGCAGCAGCTGTTCGTCATCACGGTCCATCCGTTCAGCGTCGCAGCCCCCACTGACAGCCGGGCCCGGCCGCCGCGTCCGCCGAGGTCACTCTCGCCTCTGCCCCCTGCTGATCGTGGCCGTGTACCAGTACGTGGTGCTGGGCGGGGGGTGGCAGCCCGGAGCCGGCGGCGGGAGCGGCACTCGCCGCACGTGGGCTGTGTGCCCGGGTCGGCGCGGGCGCCGGCGGGTCGTTGCGGGGCCGGCGATGTAGTCGACGACCAGGGCGTCCGGCTGGCGGGCCACGGCGAGGTGGCCCTTGAACTCCTGGGCGCCGTACACGCCGGACTCGACGGGTGTGGGGGCAGCAGAGCCCGTCCTGCGGGGTCGCGTCCGAGCGGGTCGTGCAGTCGCGGGGGGCGTCAACGAAGCGGTGCGGTGATGATGTGCGGGTGTTCAACGAAGACCTCACCGCGTACGACTACCAGGACGAGGATGCGTTCACGGACAGGGAGTCGGGCCTGTGCGCGCTCTGGTTCCGCCCGGCGTACTCCCGCCTGAACATCGGCTGGCTGGAGGCCGGCAGGCCGTACTCGACGGGGGCGGTCCCCGCGGTGTTCGTGGAGAAGCTGAAGGCTGTTCAGGAGGTGCAGTGGATGAACGTCTGCCTCGGGCTGCACACGTGTGACCTGTGTCCTGAGGAAGAGGCTCCGGAAGGGAACGGGGAGGTACGGATCCCGGGCGAGCCCGGCGTCGCCTATGCCGCACCCTTCTTGATCACCCACTACATCACCGCCCACGGCTACCGGCCGCCGCAGGTCTTCATCGATGCCGTGCTCGCCGTCGATCTTGCTGCGTGGACCTGCGCGCAATGGCCCGACGTCCCCTTTCCCTGGGTTCCGCAGGACGCGGAACGCATGCTGGAGTAGCGGCGAGGGGGCTTCGCCTGCGCAGCCGGAGCCGGATCGGCGCGACGGTGACCGGGCCGGCCGGCGCGCTCGGCAGGCCGGTGGCCCTGCGGGTGGCCGCCCGGACGGGAGCCGCCTTCCTACTCGCCGCACGGCCGGCGACGTCGTCTCCTCACCCGTCCGGTACTGCGGTCGTCGTGGCCGGCGGCAGCGACACGGTGCTGCCGCTTCCGCCGCGCCGGGCCGCCGTCCGCCTGGGCCCGCGCATGGCGGAACTGCGCGCGGCCGGCTGGTCGGTGGTCGTGGCCGCGTGTCCCGGCTGCCGGGCCGCCGCCCTGTGCCCCCGGGTCCGGGTCACCACTGTCCGCCGGTCCGGGTGTCCGGGTTCGGCTCCGGCACGGGGGTGTGCCGCCAGGTAGCCCAGGCACTGCCCGCGCTGATCAGCGCTGCGCCG
>NZ_MUND01000927.1 GCF_002154375.1 Streptomyces glaucescens
ACGCCGCCGCCCGCGCCCACGGCATCACCGTCTGCGGCACCGAAAGCTCCTCGACCCCGCCCGTCGAACTCACCTGGGCCCTCATCCTCGGCCTGGCCCGCGGGCTCGTCGCGGAGTCGACCGCACTGCGCGAGGGCGGCCCCTGGCAGTCCACCGTCGGCGCCGACCTGCACGGCCGCACCCTCGGGCTGCTCGGCCTCGGCCGGATCGGCAGCCGGGTCGCCCAGGTCGGTCTCGCCTTCGGCATGGACGTGGTGGCCTGGAGCCACAACCTCACCCGGGAACGCACCGACGAGGCCGGGGTACGGCTGGCCGCGAGCAAGGCGGAGCTGCTGGCGGCCGGCGACTTCGTCTCCGTGCACCTGGCCCTGTCCGACCGCACCCGCGGGCTGCTGGGCGCCGCCGAACTGGCCCTCCTCAAGCCCACCGCCTACCTGGTCAACACCTCCCGCGCGGCCATCGTCGACCAGGACGCCCTGCTCGCCGCGCTGCGCGAGGGCCGGATCGCCGGAGCGGGCGTCGACGTCTTCGACGTGGAGCCGCTGCCCGCCGGCCACCCGATGCGCACCGCGCCGCGCCTGCTGGCCACGCCGCACCTCGGCTATGTCTCCCGCGCCAACTACGCCCGTTACTACGGCCAGGCGGTCGAGAACATCCGGGCGTACCTGGACGGTGCGCCGATCCGCCTGCTGGGCTGAGGCCGCCCCACGGCCCCGCCTCTCCCCTGCCGGACTCTCCTCTTGCCGGACTCCCCCTTGCAGGGACTCTCCCGTGCAGGGACTCTCC
>NZ_MUND01000093.1 GCF_002154375.1 Streptomyces glaucescens
CGGGCGCGCGCCCGGGTGCGCATCCACCACCAGCAGATGCACCGTGTTCGATCCCACGTCGAGGACTCCGAGTCTCATGTACGGCACGCTACTGCCAGCCGTGCCGCCCGCCGCCCCCCGGAGCCGGACCCGATCCGCTCCGGGAGGTCCCGGCGGCCGTCCCGGGCGACTTACCCTGGTCCCGTGCCAAAGACGAAAAAGACGAAGAACGAAAAGGCCGCGAAGAAGGCCAAGAAGGACAAAACGGTCCTGGGTTCTTCGTCGGCGAAAGCTGCGAAGGACGCCCCGACGGCGGCGCCGCAGGACCTGACGGCCGACGAGAAGGGCCTCGACTTCGCGCGCGCGTGGGTGGAGTTCCCTGATCCTGCGGACGACGAGCAGGTCTTCCGCTGCGATCTGACATGGCTCACCTCTCGCTGGAACTGCATCTTCGGAAGCGGCTGCCAGGGCATCCAGGCGGGCCGCGCGGCCGACGGCTGCTGCTCGCTGGGCGCGCACTTCTCCGACGAGGACGACGAGAAGCGGGTCGCCGGGCATGTGGCGAGGCTCACGCCGGAGATCTGGCAGCACCACGACGTCGGCAGGGAGAGCGGCTGGGTCTCCGAGGACGACGAGGGCTCCCGGCAGACCCGCCCGTACCAGGGCTCGTGCATCTTCCAGAACCGTCCCGGCTTCGCCGGCGGCGCGGGCTGCTCGCTGCACATCCTGGCGCTGAAGGAGGGCCGCGAGCCGCTGGAGACCAAACCGGACGTCTGCTGGCAGCTGCCGGTCCGCCGGACCTACGACTGGATCGACCGGCCCGACGACACCCGGGTGCTCCAGGTGTCGATCGGTGAGTACGACCGCCGGGGCTGGGGTCCGGGCGGCCACGACCTGCACTGGTGGTGCACGTCGGCGACCTCGGCGCACGGCGCGGGCGAACCGGTGTACGTCTCGTACCGCGCGGAGCTGACCGAGCTGATGGGGAAGGCGGGCTACGACCGGCTGGTCGAGCTGTGCGAGCAGCGGCTGGCCTCGCAGCTGCCGCTGGTCGCGCCGCATCCCGCGGACCCGGTGGCCTGACACCCGGCCCTCGGGCCCCCGCCGGCCCGTCTCTTCTACACATCT
>NZ_MUND01000928.1 GCF_002154375.1 Streptomyces glaucescens
CCGCGCCGGTGCGGCCGTGCAGAGCGTCCCCGCCGAGGGCGGCGAACACCGCGACGGCCTCGGTCAGCTGGGCCAGGGCCGCCTCGAACGCGGCCTGGATGGAGCCGTCCTCGGCGTCCTCGGCGCACGAGCGGGCCAGCAGGTCACCGAACTGGCGGTGGGTGTGGCCCAGTTCGGCGGCGAGCCGCTGCCGGGCCTCCTCGTCGGGCGCCGCGTCCAGCGCCGCCGCGCACTCCCGGAGGGCGTCCGCCATCAGCTCCCGCGCGCGGTCCGAGCCGTCCTGCGCGCGCAGCGCGAGCCACGCCCGAGCCCGCAGCGAGCGGACGAGGCCGTGGACGTTGCCGAGGGATCGCCACAGGTCGCCCGCGCGTGTGTAGGCCTGGTCGGCCTCGGCGGGCATCCCCGCGTGGCCCAGCGATTCGGCGGCGAGGTGGGCGAGGGTCGCGTGGTCGTGCTGTTCCGGCCAGTGCCGGGCGATCTCCGCAGCCCGCAGACGCCGCTCCGCGGCCGCCTGGTGTTCCCCCAGCTCGCTCAGGCAGTCGGCGAGCCACCACTGCGCCTGCACCACCGCGCCGTCCCCGTGCGTCGCCTCGGTCAGATCGGCCAGCGCGGACTCCAGCACCTCCGCCGCCTCGGCCCAGCGCCCCTGCCGCAGCAGGAATCCGCCGAGCAGCTGCCGCGCCCAGGGGCCCAGGGTGCGGCCCTCGCCCGCCTCGTCGGCCCAGTGCGCCGCCTCCAGGGCGTGCTCGGCGGCCTCCTCGGCCTGCC
>NZ_MUND01000929.1 GCF_002154375.1 Streptomyces glaucescens
TAGGCGCGCACGTACCGCGGGCACCCCGCGGTACGTGCGCGCCTACCTGCCGCGGCGCACCGCGTTCGTGCGGTCCACCTCCTCCAAGCGGTCCGACGGACAGATCCTCGCGGCCAACGTCGACCACGCCGTCGTCGCGGTGTCGCTCGCCGTCGAACTCGACCTCGGCCGGATCGAACGCTTCCTGGCCCTCGCCTGGGAGTCCGGCGCCCAGCCCCTGGTCGTGCTGACCAAGGCGGACCTCGTCCCGGACCCGGTGACCCTGGCGCACCTCGTCCAGGACGTGGAGACCAGCGCGCCGGGCGTTACCGTGCTGTCCGTGAGCGCCCAGGACGGGGAGGGCCTGGACGTGCTCATCGCCCTCCTCGGCTCCGGCACGTCCGTGCTGCTCGGGCAGTCCGGCGCGGGCAAGTCCACCCTCGCCAACGCGCTCAAGGGCGAGGACGTCATGACCGTGCAGGCGGCCCGGGACGTCGACGGCAAGGGCCGGCACACCACCACCACCCGCAACCTGCTCGCCCTGCCGGGCGGCGGAGTGCTCATCGACACCCCCGGACTGCGGGGCGTCGGCCTCTACGACGCCGAGACCGGCGTCGGACAGGTGTTCGCGGAGATCGAGGAGCTGGCCGGACGCTGCCGGTTCCACGACTGCGCCCATGAGTCCGAGCCCGGCTGCGCGGTGACCGCCGCCGTCGACTCCGGGGAGCTGCCCGCCCGCCGGCTGGACAGCTACCGCAAGCTCAAGCGCGAGAACCAGTGGATCGTCGCCAAGACCGACGCCCGGGTCCGGGCGGAGCTGCGCCGCGACTGGAAGCGCAAGCACGCCGAGGGCCGGGCCGCGGTGGAGGCCAAGCGGAAGGGCTGGCGGTAGGACGAGGAACGGGGCGTCCGGGGCTCGTACGGCCCGGACGCCCATGTCCGATTTCCGCCAGCCGCACTGTCCGCCATGGCGGAGACTGGATCCGTGATGGACTCCGCGATGGACGAGGACAGCAGGTACGAGGCCGTACGCAGCCGGGACGCCCGGTTCGACGGCGCGTTCTTCTTCGCCGTCGAGACCACCGGCATCTACTGCCGGCCGAGCTGCCCGGCGGTGACGCCGAAGCGGCACAACGTACGGTTCTTCACCACGGCCGCCGCCGCGCAGGGCTCCGGGTTCCGGGCCTGCCGGCGGTGCCGGCCGGACGCCGCGCCCGGCTCGGCCGACTGGAACGTCCGCGCGGACGTCGTCGGCCGGGCCATGCGGCTGATCGGCGACGGCGTCGTCGACCGGGAAGGCGTCGCGGGACTCGCCGCCCGGCTGGGCTACAGCTCGCGGCAGGTCCAGCGGCAGCTCACCGCCGAGCTGGGCGCGGGTCCGGTCGCGCTCGCCCGGGCGCAGCGGGCACACACCGCGCGGGTCCTGCTGCAGACCACCGGGCTGCCGGTGACGGAGATCGCGTTCGCGGCCGGTTTCGCCAGCGTGCGGCAGTTCAACGACACCATCCGCGAGGTCTACGCCATGACCCCGAGCGCGCTGCGCGCCGCCGCGCCCCGGGCCGGCGGCCGCACCGCCCGCCGGCCCGGCACCCCGACCGCCGGCATCCCCCTCCGCCTCGCGCACCGCGGCCCCTACCGGACCGCCCCCGTCTTCGACCTGCTGGAACGCGAGGCCGTCCCCGGCGTCGAGGAGGTGACCGGCCCGCCGGGCGCCCGCGTCTACCGCCGCACCCTCCGGCTCCCCTACGGCACCGGCATCGCCGCGGTCCAGGAGCGGCGGGCCAGCGGACGCCCGGGCAGCGGTGTCGCCCACCCGGGCGGCTGGCTCGACGCCCGGCTGCACCTGACCGATCCCCGCGATCTGACCACCGCCGTGCAACGGCTGCGGCGGCTGTTCGACCTCGACGCCGATCCGTTCGCCGTCGACGAGCGGCTGGGCGCCGATCCGCGGCTCGGTCCGCTGGTCGCGGCCCGGCCGGGGCTGCGCTCGCCGGGCGCCGCCGACCCGGAGGAACTGGCGGTGCGGACCCTCGCCGGGCGGTCGGTGGCGCAGGAGCTGGTGCGGCGCTACGGCAAGGCGCTCGACGCGCCCTGCGGCACCCTCACCCACCTCTTCCCCGAACCGGCGGTCCTCGCGGAGGCCGAGCCCGGCGGTCCGCTCGGTGCCCTCGCCGCCGCCCTCGCCGACGGAGCCGTACGACTGGACCCGGGCGCCGATCGCGACGACGCGCAGGCCGCGCTGGAGTCCCTGCCCGGCCTGGGCTCCGCCGCCGTGGCCGCCATCCGCACCCGCGCCCTGGGCGACCCGGACGTCGCCCCGCCCGGCGCGGACATCCCCGACACCTGGCGCCCGTGGCGCTCGTACGCCGTACAACACCTGCGCGCAGCAGGGGAGTGGGAGTAACCCGTGAGCACGTACTGGACGCACCTCGACAGCCCGCTCGGCAGGCTCCTCCTCACCGCCGACGCCGACGGCGCCCTGACCTCCCTGACCGTGCCCGGCCAGAAGGGCGGAGCGGTGGTGCGGGAGGACTGGCGGCCGGACGGCGGCGGGCCCTTCCGCGAGGCCGTCGCACAGCTCACCGCCTACTTCGCGGGTGACCTCAAGGAGTTCGCGCTGCCCCTGCGGGCGCACGGCACCGCGTTCCGTGAACGGGTCTGGGCGGCCCTCGACGACATCCCCTACGGGGCGACCACGACCTACGGCGAGATCGCCCGGCGGATCGGGGCGCCCCGGGCCGCCGTACGCGCCGTCGGCGGGGCGATCGGCGCCAATCCGCTGCTGATCGTCCGCCCCTGCCACCGGGTGATCGGCTCCGACGGAGCCCTCACCGGCTACGCGGGCGGCCTCGACCGCAAGATCCGGCTGCTCACCCTGGAGGGGGTGGCGGTCTAGGGGGTGTCGTCAAACT
>NZ_MUND01000930.1 GCF_002154375.1 Streptomyces glaucescens
TCCGGCTCCGCCACCGCCAGGGCGGCCACCTGTTCGACGGTGGGCAGGGAGAAGATGTCGCGGACGGCGAGTGTGACGCCCAGTTCCTTGCGCAGCCGGCTCGCCACCCGGATGGCGACGATGCTGTCCATGCCGAGCCGCCTGACGTCGTCGCGGATGCCGAGGTCCGCGGGGCGCAGGCCCAGGCAGTCGGCCCACAGGTCGCGCACCCGTTCCTCCAGCGGGGTGCGCGGAGCGAGCCGCTCCTCGGCGGCCTGGGGCAGGCCGGGGTCGGGCAGGGCACGCCGGTCGAGCTTGCCGTTGACGGTGACGGGCAGCTCGGCCAGGTGGACGAGAGCGCCGGGCACCATGTACGGCGGCAGCGTCTCGTGCAGGGCCCGCGTCAGCGCGGTCTCGTCGAGAGGGGCGTCGGCGACGTAGTAGCCCACCAGGTAGGGGTGCCGCGGGTCGGTGTGCCGCACCAGAGCCACGGCCCGGCGGACGCCGGGGCAGCGGGCGAGTGCGGCCTCGATCTCGCCGAGCTCGATGCGGTAGCCGCGGATCTTGACCTGGAAGTCGTCACGGCCGAGGTACTCGATCGAGCCGTCGCTGCGCTGCCGGACCAGGTCACCGGTGCGGTACAGGCGTCCTTCGCCGAAGGGGTTGGGAACGAAACGCTCGGCGGTGAGTTCCGGGCGGTTCAGGTAGCCGCGGGCGAGCTGGACACCGCCGAGGTACAGCTCGCCGACGGCGTGGACGGGCAGCGGCCGGCGGGCCGCGTTGAGCACGTACACCTGGGTGTTGTCGACGGGGGTGCCGATCGGCACGGTGTCCGGGTCGGGGTCGGTGCAGGGATGGTGCAGGACGTCGATGGACGCCTCGGTGGGTCCGTACAGGTTGTGCAGGCGGGCGTCCGGCAGCAGCCGGTGGGCGTCGCGGACCTGGGCGGGCTTCAGCTCCTCACCGCTGCAGAACACGAGGCGCAGCCCGGACAGCGCCGCCGGTGCCCCGGGCGCGCCGTCGGCCGCCTCGAGGAAGACGGCGAACATCGACGGCACGAAGTGGACGACGGTGACGCCTTCCCGCTCGATGAGTTCGGTCAGGGCGTACGGGTCCTTGTGAGCGCCCGGCTCGGCGAAGACCACGGCCGCGCCGTACCAGACGGCCCACAGCAGTTCCCACACCGACACGTCGAAGACGTACGGCGTCTTCTGCAGGACGCGGTCGTCGGGGCCGAGCGGGAACATCCGGTTCATCCACTGGATGCGGTTGACCAGCCCGGCGTGCTCGCACAGCACGCCCTTGGGCCGGCCGGTGGTGCCGGACGTGTAGATCACGTAGGCCAGGTCGGAGCCGGTGAGCGGCAGGCCCGGGGCGTGGCAGGGCAGGTCTGCCGCGTCGGGGTCCTGATCGACGGTGACGACGGGCACGCCGGGGTCGGCCGCCGTGCAGCCCGGCCGGTTGCGGACGTCGGTGAGCAGCAGCGGGCTCTCGGTGTCGGCGAGGATGAACCGCAGCCGCTCGTGCGGGGCGTCCGTGTCGACGGGAACGTAGGCGCATCCCGCCTTCAGCACGCCGAGCACCGTGACGAGCATGTGCTCACCGCGGTCCAGCCGCAGACAGATCAAGCTGCCGGGCGCCACCTCGTGCCGGTGCAGCAGCAGATGGGCCAGCCGGTTGGCACGCTCGTCGAGCTGCCGGTACGTCAGCCGGCGTCCGGCGTGGACGACCGCGGTGGCGTCCGGGGTGCGCCGTGCCTGGAGTTCGAACATCTCGACGGCGGTGCGGACCGGCCCGTGGTCCCGTCCGGTGGCGTTCCACTCGGCCATCCGGTGCAGGGTCTCGGGCGGCACCAGCTCCAGCCGGTCGACGGCGGCGTCCGGTGCGGCCGCCGCCGAGCGCAGCACGGTGAGGTAGGTGTCGCAGAGCGCCTCGATCAGCTCCCGGTCGTAGCGGGCCTCGGCGTAGGTGACGGTGAAATCGACCCCGTCGTCGCTCTCCTTGGCGATGACGGAGATCCCGAACTTCTCCGCCAGGTCCTCGTACGGCAGGACGCGGTGCCGGAGGGCGGTGGGGGGTGCTTCCACCGGCGCGTAGTTGTGCAGGGTGAACAGCACCTGGAGGGTGTCGGCCAGGTCCGCGGCGCCGCCCGGCAGGGCGTCGGTCAGCATGTCGACGTTGAGCTGATGGTGCTGGTTCAGGTCGATGACGGCGTCGTTGACGCGTCGCGCGTTGTCGAGGAACGAGTCGCCGCCGCGGTACTCCGGGACCAGCGGGAGCGTGTTGACGAACGGGCCGATCGCGGTCTGGAAGGCGGGCGGGCGATTGGCGACGGTGAGGGCGACGGCGAAGTCGTCCTGACCACCGGTGAAGCTGCTGAGCGTGTGGTAGAGGCCGGTGAACAGCAGCGCGTACCGGCTCACCCGGTGCCGGGCGGCCAGCTCGGTGAGCGCCCGGTGGGTGTCCGGGTCGAGGGTGCGGCGGAGGGTGGCCGCCCGGTTGTCGGCGCCCCGGGCGGCGCTCCGCCCGAGCCGCGGCTTGCCGGCGGCGGCGAGGCGGCGCGCGAGCCGGTCGCGGGCGGCGGCGCACTCGGGGCCGGCCAGCTCGATCCGCTGCTGGGCGACGAGGTCGAAGTAGTCGAGTGCGGGCCCGTCGTCGCCGGACGCACCGCCGTCGGGAGTGCCGTGCAGGGTGAGCAGGCGGTGGACGAGGAGTTCCGCCGAGGAGGCGTCGGAGAGCATGTGGTGGTGCGTCAGGCACACCACGACCGTCCCGGTGCCCTGCACCTCGACGACCTCGGGGCGGATCAGCCGGCCGTCGGGCAGCGGGAAGGCGGTGCGGGCGCGGTCCTCGCGCAGCGCGTCGAGGCGGTCCGCGGTGACGCCGGTGCGGGCGACCGTGAACGCGTCGGCGGGCAGCACCTCGTACGACAGGTCGTCCCGCACCCGCATCCGCAGGATCGGCTCGGCCGCCAGCAGAGCGCGCACGGACCGCTCGGCCGCGTCCGCGTCGGTGCCGGTGAGCTCGACGAAGAGGGGAATCGTGTAGGTGTGGCCGAGTGCGTCGATACGGCTCTGGAGGTACATGCCCCGCTGGACCGACAGCAGCGTCCGCTCGTGCGCGGCGTCGGGGAGCTTCCAGTGGGTCGTCCGGCGGGCGCGCTCCTCGCTGTCGACGCGGTTGAGTTCCAGGATGCGCAGCAGTTCCCGCTTGCTGCGGCTCACCCGGTCCTTGAGCGGCTGCGGGAAGCCGGTGTCCTGCGGGAAGGAGAAGCCGAGGCGGTCCTCGCCCTTGGCCCACAGGAGGACTCCGGCGGAGCGCAGGTCGTTCAGCAGTTCCAGCTCGGGGTTCACAGCTCTCCCTCTTCACGCACGGCGGCTGCCGGGGCCGTGCCCATGTGCTCGGCAAGCTTGAGAATCGTGTCGTTGGCGTACAGGTCCCGGAGTTTCAGCTCGCACCCCAGGTCGCGCTGGAGCAGGCGCACCAGCTTCATGGCGGCCAGCGAGTTGCCGCCGACGGCGAAGAAGCTGTCGGTCGTACCGATCACGCCGGCCGGGCGGTCGAGGACCCTCGCCCACACCTCGGCCAGGGCCCGCTCGGTGTCGGTCACGGGCGCCACGTAGGTGCCCTGGAACTCCACGGGCGGCAGCCGGTCGGCGGCGAGCTTGCCGTTGGGGCTCAGCGGCAGGGCGTCCAGGACCCGGTAGCCGGTCGGCAGCATGTACTCGGGAAGGACACGCGCCAGCTCGGCGGTCACGGCCTCAGCGAGGGTCGGCGGCTCCGCGGGGCTCTCGGGGGCCTGCCGGGCCTCCTCGTCCACCGCGCCGACCGCGAGGGCGTACAGGGTACGGTCGGTGGGCGTCAGGCCCAGCGGGCAGGTGCCCAGGCCGTCGGCGTGCAGCCGCTCCGCCAGCCGCTGGAGGAGGAACCCGGCCGACAGCAGGTGCTCGGCCGTCGCCTCACCCTCCAGCGTGAGCAGACAGCGGGCCCGGCTCAGGACCGCGTGCGCATCGCCGGCCCGCTCGAAGACCGGCACCGCGGCCAGGTCGTAGGGGTGGCTTCCCCCGGGCTCGGCGAACTCCGTGGCACCGGCCTCCCGGGTCCGGCAGACCGGCTCCACCGGCGCGGGGCGGAACCCGCCGACGGCACCGAGGAGCACACGGCACACCCCGGTGTGCTCCGCGTCCAGCGGCCGCTCCTCGGGCACCACCCGGTACGGGATGCCGCGCGCGTCCAGTGCCTCGGTGAGCAGGGCCAGCATGTGCCCGGCCTCCAGCAGCGCGAGCCGCCGCGCACGGTCCTCGTACAGCGGGGTGATGGCGGGCCAGTGGACGACGAGATGCAGCTCGCTGTCGTGGCCGCCCGGCCAGGCGGCGACCGCGTCCAGGTCGTGCGCGGCCAGTTCCCCGGTCAGCGGGTGGAAGTACAGGTGTCCGCCGTGCGCGTCTCCGGTCGGGGTGCGCAGGAACGTCCGTACCGGGTAGGTGCTGCCCGCCGAGGGATACCGGTACTTGGGCAGCGCGCGGCCGGGCAGGTGCGCGGCGGACAGGACGCCGAGGACGGCAGACAAGTCTTCTTCGCCGAGGCGGGCGGTGCCGGACTCTTCGCGGAGGTGGGTGGTGCCGCCTTCTTCGTAGCGGGTGGCGCCGGCTTCTCCGAGTGCCTCCGCGAACCGCTTGCGGACCAGGGCCGGGTCGACGGGCGCGTCCAGGAAATGCCGGTAGCTCTTGGTTCGCGTATACGCCGCCGGGTCCTGGCGTAGCTCCAGTGCGAGGCGTGGCTCGGCACCGTCGAGCAATCCGGGCGCGCTCAGGACGAACTCGTGGCGGTCCACGCCCTTTTCCGCGGGCTGGGCCCCCTGGCCGGGCACCAGGTAGGCGACGAGTCGGTCCTGGGCGTCGTCCTGCTGCACGCGGGCCACGGCCTTGTCCACGCCGGGGAGCCGGCTCAGCTTGGCCGCGATCTCCTCCAGTTCGACGCGGTAGCCGTTGAGTTTGACCTGGAAGTCGTCGCGGCCGAGGAACTCGATCCAGCCCTGCCGCGTCCACCTGCCCAGATCACCCGTGCGATACAACCGCCCCAGCTCGGGATGCTCGAAGAAACGCTCCGCGGTGCGCTCCTCATCCCGCCAGTAGCCGAGGGCCACACCCGCTCCC
>NZ_MUND01000931.1 GCF_002154375.1 Streptomyces glaucescens
CAGCGGGCGCCGGGCCCGGCGGCCGCGGGCGGCCCGGCCGTGTCGGCGGGCTCCGGCCCGTCCGCGCCGCCCGGGTCCCGGGCACCCTCCCCGTCAGCCGCCGCGGCGATGCTCGGCGTGGCCGTGGTGGACGCCGAGAAGCCCGGTGCCCGGGTGGTCGGGGTGCACGCCCCGGGTCCCGGCCACACGGCGGGCCTGGTTCGCGGTGATGTGCTCCTCACCTTCGACGGCGCCCGGATCGACTCCGCCGCCGACCTGGCCCGTGCCGTCGGGCAGGCCGAGCCGGGCGAGGAGATCACGCTGACGGTGCGCCATGAGAGCGGCGGCTACCAGCAGCTCACGGCCGTCCCGGGCCTCGTGACCTGAGGCCGCGCGGAGCGGCGCGTCGCGAAAACCATTGGGCAGCCCGTCCCGCGCGAGGCCACGATGAGGCCCATGCTGAGCACCCTCCTCGCCTTTCTCGGCGCCTGCACCCTGATCGCCGCCTCGCCCGGACCGAGCACGGTGCTGATCATCAAGCAGTCGCTGCGCAGCCGCCGTTCCGGCTTCCTGACCGTGCTCGGCAACGAGACCGGCGTCTTCGTCTGGGGCGTGACCGCCGCCTTCGGCCTCACCGCCCTGCTCACCGCCTCCCAGGTGGCCTACGACGTGATGCGCTACGCCGGCGCCGCCGTCCTCGTCTGGTTCGGCGTCCAGGCCCTGCGCCATGCCCACCGGCTGCGGCACACCGGCGAGGCCGGGGAGGCCTGGCACGGCGTCGAGCGCGGCGGCTGGTCCGCCTACCGCGCGGGGCTGCTGCTCAACCTCGCCAACCCCAAGGCGGCCGTCTTCGCGCTGTCCTTCCTGCCGCAGTTCGTCCCCGCCGGCGCCCCGCACCTGCCCGCCATGGTCGGTCTCGCCGCGCTCTGGGCCGTCTACGAGATCGGCTACTACAGCCTCTACGTGTGGTTCGTCGGCCGGATGAAGGCCGCGCTGTCCCGCGCGGGGGTGCGCCGACGGCTGGAGCAGGTCTCCGGCGGCGTACTGCTGCTCCTCGGTATCCGGATGGCGCTGGAGGGCTGACCCGTGGCCGCGGACCCGTCCGAAAGTCTCGAAAGCACCGCACACCGGCTCGCGCCGCCCCCACTGTCCGGGCAGGATGCTGCCCGTGGTTCCCGCACCCGCCAGGAGGCCCGGATGACCGGCACCAGCACGCCCGCGCCCTTCACCGCCGACGACTACCGGGCCCGCATGGAGCGGGCCACTCGCGCCGCCGCCGACGCGGGACTGGCGGGACTCCTCGTCGCCCCCGGCCCGGACCTCGTGTGGCTCACCGGCTACGCGCCCACCGCCACCACCGAACGGCTCACCCTGCTCGTCCTCGCCCCCGGGCAGGACCCCGTCCTCGTCGTCCCCACCCTGGAGGCCCCGGACGCCGAGAAGGCCGCGGGCGCCCCCGTGCTGACCCTGCGCGACTGGACCGACGGCAAGGACCCCTACGCCGCCACCGCCGCCCTCCTGGACGCGTCCGGTCGCTTCGGGGTCAGCGACAACGCGTGGGCCCTGCACCTGCTGGGTCTGCAGAAGGCGCTGCCCCGCACCTCCTACGCCTCCCTCACCGAGGCCCTGCCGATGCTCCGCGCGGTGAAGGACGAGGCGGAGCTGCGGCTCCTCACGGCGGCGGGAGCCGCCGCCGACGCCACGTTCGAGGAGATCCGGAAGGTTCCCTTCGCCGGCCGCCGGGAGTCCGAGATCGCCGCGGATCTCGCCGACCTGCTGCGCCGGTTCGGCCACGAACAGGTCGACTTCACCATCGTCGCCTCCGGCCCCAACGGCGCCAACCCGCACCACGAGGTGGGCGACCGGGCCGTCGAACGCGGCGACATGGTCGTCCTCGACTTCGGCGGCCTCAAGGACGGCTACGGCTCCGACACCTCCCGCACGGTCCACGTCGGCGAACCCACCGACGAGGAACGCCGGGTACACGACATCGTCCGCGAGGCGCAGGAGGCGGGCTTCCGCGCGGTGCGGCCCGGCGCCGCCTGCCAGGAGGTCGACCGGGCCGCCCGCGCGGTCATCACCGACGCCGGGTACGGCGAGTACTTCATCCACCGCACCGGGCACGGCATCGGCGTCACCACGCACGAACCGCCGTACATGATCGAGGGCGAGGAACAGGCCCTCGTGCCCGGCATGTGCTTCTCCGTGGAGCCCGGGATCTACCTCCCCGGCCGGTTCGGCGTCCGCATCGAGGACATCGTGACCGTGACCGAGGACGGCGGCCGTCGTTTGAACAACACCCCGCGCGAGATGGTGACAGTGGACTGACCCCGCCCCGCCATCCCGTCCCCGTACGCCCCGCACACGACAACGGCCGACCATGACCCAGGCACCGACACCCACCGCGGACACCGTCCGCCGACTGGTCCGCTCCCTGCTCAGGGAGGGAACGGACACCGCCGCCGGCCCCGACGTCCGGCCGGTCGGCGGCGCCGCGGAGCCCGCCACCTGGTGGGTCGGCACCCGCCATGTGCTGCGCCTCGCACCGGACGCCGAGGCGGCCGTCCGCCAGCGCCGTGAACTGCGGGTGCGCGACCTGGTCCGGCCGCACCTCCCGATGGCCGTGCCGACCAGCGTGGCGCACGGCGAGTGGGCGCCCGGACTCACCTGCACGCTCGACACCAAGGTGCCCGGCGGCTCCGGCGAGGAGCACGACGTCTCCGCCCTCGGCGAGGCCGACCTCGCCGGGCTGCTCACCGGCCTGCGCGAGGTGCCGCCGCGGCAGGCCGAGGCGCTGGGCGTGCCGCGCACCGCCCCGCGCTCGCTGGAGGCACTGCGCCGGGCAGCCGGACAGGCTGCCGAACGCCTCGACGCGGCCGACGAGTTCGACGCGACGCGGCTGCGGCAGCTCACCCCGCCCGCGGCCGGCCAACTCGCCGCGCAGCCCGGCGGCGCCGTCCTGGTCCACCACGGACTCACCGGCGAGCACCTGGTCGTCAGCGCCGACGGGCGGGTGCGCGGTGTGCTCGGCTGGGCCGACACAGTCATCGGTGACCCGGCCGAGGACATCGCCGGGCTCGCCCGCGCCGTCGGCGCACCCGCCGCCGTCCGCGCCGCCACCCTCGCCGGCTACGGCGCCCGGCCCTGTCTGCGCGGCCTCTGGCTGGCCCGCTGCGACAGCGTCCTGCGCCTCGCCGAAACCCTCTCCGGCCGCCCCGTCGCCCCCCTCCCCCTCCTGCGCTCCCAGCTCCGCCGGACGTGGGAGCCGATCCTGCTCGAACGCGTGACGGACCTGAGGGAGGACGGCGCGGACGACACCCCTTAGGGGGTGTCGTCAGACTCCCGTCTGCCCCGCGACGCCCGGCGCGTACTCTCGCCGCACCGGACGAAAGCCCGAGTACGCCCAGTGCGCGGACTTCCGCCCGGCGCGCCGAGAGCATGCACCGGACGCCGCAAAGCCGTCCTGCGGACGACGACGGGAGTGTGACGACACCCCCTGGCGGGCACCGGGCGGCGCTTGCCTCCGGTGAGGCAGGCGAGAGGTCTGTGGACCTGCTGGGTCTTCGGCCGGGGCGGGGCCGTGCGGCGCGCCTGGGGCACGTCG
>NZ_MUND01000932.1 GCF_002154375.1 Streptomyces glaucescens
CCCTCGGCAAGGGCGTCGTCGAAGCCCTCGCCCGGACGGCCCAGCTCTCCCGCGACGACGCCGACGCCCTCGACGTCTGGGCCGGCCAGGCCGAGGCCACCGTCCGCGACGCCGCCGGCCTGCTGGAGTGCGCCAAGCTCTACGCCCTGCCGCCCGCCGTACGCCGCCGGATCCTGCGCCGCGCCGCCATCGAGGCCGGTGCCCCGGCCGGCTCCCTCTTCGCGCGCCACATCGAGGAAGTCGACCGGCTGATCACCGGCTGGCGCGGCCAGGGCGCCATCAACCTGCCCGGCAAAGTCGTCGCCCAGCGGCAGGGTGGCAGACTGGTGATTCGGCAAGGCTGAATCCCGGCCCCCTCCGAGGGGGGCGGACAGCCGGTGGGACGACCGAAAGTGATGCGGGTGGACGCGAAAGACATGGGTGCCGACCTCCAGCAGGTGCTCATCACCAAGGAAGAGATCGACGCCAAGCTGACCGAGCTGGCGGCGAAGATCGACGCGGAGTACGCGGGCAAGGACCTGCTGATCGTCGGCGTGCTCAAGGGCGCGGTGATGGTCATGGCCGACCTCGCGCGGGCGCTGTCCACCCCCGTCACCATGGACTGGATGGCCGTGTCCTCGTACGGCGCGGGCACCCAGTCCTCCGGCGTGGTGCGGATCCTCAAGGACCTCGACACCGACATCAAGGGCAAGCACGTCCTGATCGTCGAGGACATCATCGACTCCGGCCTGACCCTGTCCTGGCTGATCAACAACCTCGGCTCCCGCGAGCCCGCCTCGCTGAAGGTGTGCACGCTGCTGCGCAAGCCGGACGCCGCCAAGGTCGCCATCGACGTCGAATGGGTCGGTTTCGACATCCCCAACGAGTTCGTCGTCGGCTACGGCCTGGACTACGCCGAGAAGTACCGCAACCTGCCGTTCGTCGGCACCCTCGCGCCCCACGTCTACGGCGGCTGAGCCGCCAGGGGCGCCTTTCGCGGGGAGATCGGGAACCCCGGCGGGCCTCGCGCCGTTGGAGCATGCAGACGGGATTGCCAGCCGTCCTGCGCCGCTTCGGGCGACAATGCTGGGGTACCGTCAGAAGAACTGTCTTATCAAACTCACTATGGCAGGAGGGACGGGGCGGCACCGCTCCGTATGGATGGACGTGAAGCGATACTTCCGTGGGCCGGTCATGTGGATCGTGCTGGCCGTCCTTGCCGTGGTCGTGTTGATGCAGGTCGTCGGCTCGTCCGGCGGCTACAAGACGGTGGACACGGGCCAGGTCGTCCAGGCGATCAATGACAACAAGGTCGAGCAGGCCAAGCTGACCACCGGCGACGAGCAGATCATCAAGGTCCAGCTCAAAGACGGTGTGAAGATCGAAGGCAGCTCGAAGATCCAGGCGAGCTACATCGGCGACCAAGGCGTGACCATCGCCAGCACGCTGCAGAACAAGTACCAGGAAAAGCAGATCCCGGACGGCTACACGGTCTCGCCGTCCAAGCAGAACCCGATCGTCGGGATCCTGCTCTCCCTGCTGCCCTTCGTCCTCATCGTGGTCGTCTTCCTGTTCCTGATGAACCAGATGCAGGGCGGCGGCTCCCGAGTGATGAACTTCGGGAAGTCGAAGGCCAAGCTCATCACCAAGGACACCCCCAAGACGACCTTCGCGGACGTCGCGGGCTCCGACGAGGCCGTCGAGGAACTGCACGAGATCAAGGAGTTCCTCCAGGAACCGGCGAAGTTCCAGGCCGTCGGCGCCAAGATCCCCAAGGGTGTCCTGCTCTACGGCCCGCCCGGCACCGGCAAGACCCTGCTCGCGCGAGCCGTCGCGGGCGAGGCCGGCGTGCCGTTCTACTCGATCTCCGGTTCCGACTTCGTCGAGATGTTCGTCGGTGTCGGTGCTTCCCGCGTCCGTGACCTCTTCGAGCAGGCCAAGGCGAACGCCCCGGCGATCGTCTTCGTCGACGAGATCGACGCGGTCGGCCGCCACCGCGGCGCCGGCCTCGGCGGCGGTCACGACGAGCGCGAGCAGACCCTGAACCAGCTCCTCGTCGAGATGGACGGCTTCGACGTCAAGGGCGGCGTGATCCTCATCGCCGCGACGAACCGGCCCGACATCCTCGACCCGGCCCTCCTGCGCCCGGGCCGCTTCGACCGCCAGATCGCGGTCGACCGCCCCGACATGCAGGGCCGCCTGGAGATCCTCAAGGTCCACCAGAAGGGCAAGCCGGTCGCCCCGGACGTCGACCTCTCGGCCGTCGCCCGCCGCACCCCCGGCATGACCGGTGCCGATCTCGCCAACGTCCTGAACGAGGCCGCCCTGCTGACGGCCCGCAGCGACCAGAAGCTGATCGACAACAAGATGCTCGACGAGGCCATCGACCGCGTGGTGGCGGGCCCGCAGAAGCGGACCCGGATCATGTCGGACAAGGAGAAGAAGATCACCGCGTACCACGAGGGCGGTCACGCCCTGGTCGCGGCGGCCTCACCGAACTCCGACCCGGTCCACAAGATCACCATCCTGTCCCGCGGGCGCGCCCTCGGCTACACGATGGTGCTCCCGGACGAAGACAGGTACTCGACCACCCGCAACGAGATGCTCGACCAGCTCGCCTACATGCTGGGCGGCCGGGCGGCCGAGGAACTGGTCTTCCACGACCCGACCACCGGCGCCGCCAACGACATCGAGAAGGCCACCAACCTGGCCCGCGCGATGGTCACGCAGTACGGCATGACGGAACGCCTCGGCGCCATCAAGTTCGGCGGCGACAACACCGAGCCGTTCCTCGGCCGCGAGATGGCGCACCAGCGCGACTACTCGGAAGAGGTCGCCGCGCTGGTCGACGAAGAGGTCAAGAAGCTCATCGAGACCGCGCACAACGAGGCCTGGGAGATCCTGGTCGAGAACCGCGACGTGCTCGACAACCTCGTCCTCCAGCTGCTGGAGAGGGAGACCCTGGGCAAGGAGGAGATCGCCGAGATCTTCGCCCCGATCGTCAAGCGCCCGCCGCGGCCCGCCTGGACCGGCTCCTCGCGGCGCACGCCGTCCACCCGCCCGCCGGTGCTCTCTCCCAAGGAGCTGGCACTGACCAACGGCGCCAACGGCGCGTCGGCGGCGATCACCGCGAAGTCCACGGCCACGGAGTCCGCGCCGGACCCGGTCCAGGAGGACCGGACCGACAGCTGACCCCGCCCCGGAGCCGCGCCGGCGGCCCCACCAGGCCCGGAATGTATGCCGCGCCCCCCAGGTTTTAGCCTGGGGGGCGCGGCATTCGGCCATTTCCGGCCGCCGGGAATGCACGACACACAGGAACGAGGCACCACATGACCGACCCCGTGACGCTGGACGGCGAGGGCACCATCGGCGAGTTCGACGAGAAGCGCGCCGAGAACGCCGTACGCGAACTCCTGATCGCGGTCGGCGAGGACCCGGACCGCGAGGGCCTCAGGGAGACGCCGGCGCGGGTCGCGCGGGCGTACCGGGAGCTTCTGGCGGGGCTCCGGCAGGAGCCGGAAGAGGTTCTGACGACGACGTTCGACCTGGGCCACGACGAGATGGTCCTGGTGAAGGACATCGAGATCGTGTCTCTGTGCGAGCATCATCTGCTGCCGTTCCACGGAGTGGCGCATGTCGGCTACATCCCGGCGGAGACCGGCAAGATCACGGGGCTGTCGAAGCTGGCACGCCTCGTCGAGGTGTTCGCCCGGCGTCCGCAGGTGCAGGAACGTCTCACCACGCAGATCGCCGACTCGCTGATGCGGATTCTGGAGGCGCGTGGCGCGATCGTCGTCATCGAGGCCGAGCACATGTGCATGTCGGTGCGAGGCATCCGTAAGCCCGGTGCCAAGACCACGACGTCCGCGGTGCGCGGTCAGCTTCGGGACTCCACGACCCGAGCCGAGGCGATGAGCCTGATACTCGCGCGCTGACCTGATGGGCAGTGGTGCCCGGTACGGTCCCCCGGCAGCGAGCTGAGTCCCGTGGGAGCCTGACCGGGCGCCCACGGCTCACGGCTGCGACGGCTGACGGAATGAGACGGCGCCCGGGCCTCCAGGCCTTCACGCCGCCGGTGCCGTCCCCGGGCCGCCCGGTTCGTCGTCCTCGGGGAGCTTGCAGACGCGCTCCAGGAAGATGGCCGCCGCTATCACGGCGATGCCCGCGAGGACGGAGAAGCCGGCGTAGATGGCCTGGTCGCGGCGGGCGGGGATGTCGAGCGACTCGAGGAGGACGACGCCCGTGCCGCCGTACATGCCGGCGACGAGGGCGGCGACCAGGGCGCTGGCCTGGCCGAAGACCACCGCGCGGGCCGCCATCAGCGGGTCGACGCCCTTGGCTTCGGGACGGCGCTCGCGCTGGGCCTTCAGCCGGGCGCGCAGGGAGAGCGCGGTGGCCAGGAGGACCACGGCGATCAGGGCCAGGACGATGGGCGCGGCCAGGGGAACGCTCGGCAGGGTGCCGAACGAGCTCCACAGCCGGGCGCCCGCCCAGGAGAGCACTCCGGCGACGACGAACACGGCGGCCAGCACCCTGATGCGCAGCTCTCTCACGGTGTCCCTTCGGCTTCCCGGGTGTCCGGCCTGGCGGATCTCCCCGACGGTGGTCGTCTCGACCTTAACGACTACTCGGGCAGCCGGAGTTCCAGGTCGGCGCGGGGCGCGACGCCTTCGCGGGTGATCGTGCCGAGGAGGCCGGCGACGGGGCCTCGGCCGGGCACCTGGGCGTCGGGGTCGACGTCGTGCCAGGGGGCGAGGACGAAGGCGCGTTCGTGGGCGCGCGGGTGGGGGAGGGTGAGTTTGGGGTCGTCGGAGACCAGGTCGGCGTAGGCCACGATGTCGACGTCGAGGGTACGCGGGCCCCAGCGCTCGTCCCGCACCCGGTTGAAGGCCTCCTCGATCGCGTGGGCGCGTTCCAGCAAGGAGGAGGGC
>NZ_MUND01000933.1 GCF_002154375.1 Streptomyces glaucescens
GTCGTCCTCCCGCGGCGCCGGGCGGGTGGGCAGGGCCTGGACCTCGCCGGCCTCGTGCCCCCGGGCCGGCTCGCCGCCCCCACGCCGGCTGCCCGCGCCACGGCGCCGCGACGGCCGCTGTACGGCGCCCCCGCGGGACCGGTCGTCGTCGAACGGAATGACCTTGGCGTCCGCCATCGTTGCTGCGCTCCTCAGTTGGCGCTGTGCGTCGGGGAGTGACTCGGGGAAGGGGCCGGGGAGCCACCGGCTCCCGGGCCGTCGGACAGCGCGGCGGCGAGCCGGTCGACGGCACCCGCCAGGGCCTCGGGCGGCAGCAGCCCGGGCCCGCGGCCGCGGACGAAGTCCGCGAACGTCTCCGCGGTGGTGTACTTCGGCCGGAATCCCAGGGTCTCCCGCATCTGGGTGGTGTCCACCACCCGGCCATGGGTGAGCAGCCGGATCTGCTCGGGCGAGAAGTCCGTCATGCCCAGGGTCCGCACCAGGGACCCGGCCCAGGTGACCGCGGGCAGCAGCAGCGGCACCGTGGGGCGGCCGAGCCGCCGCGAGCACTGGGAGAGCAGCAGCACGCCGTCACCGGCGATGTTGAAGGTGCCGCTGTTGAGCGTGCCCCGGGCCGGCTCGTGCGAGGCCAGCCGCAGTACGTCGATGACGTCGTCCTCGTGCACGAACTGCAGCCGCGGGTCGTAGCCGAACACCGTCGGCAGCACCGGCAGCGCGAAGTACGAGGCGAGCGGCGAGTCCAGGCTCGGCCCGAGGATGTTGGCGAACCGCAGGACGCACACGGCGACGTCCGGCCGCCGCCGGGCGAACCCGCGGACGTACCCCTCGACCTCGACCGTGTCCTTGGCGAAACCGCCGCTGGGCAGCGACTTGGGCGGGGTGGTCTCGGTGAACGCGGCCGGATCGCGCGGCGCGGACCCGTACACGTTCGTGCTGGACTTCACCACCAGCCGCTGCACCGCCGGGGACTTCTGGCAGGCGCCGAGCAGCTGCATCGTCCCGATGACGTTGGTCTCCTTGACCGTGGCCCGGCTGCCGCCGGCCAGCCCGCTCGCCGTGACGTCCATGTGCACCACGGTGTCGGCGCCGGTCTCCGCGAGCACCCGGGCGATCGTGGGCTGCCGGATGTCCGCCTGGACGAAGTCGGCCCCGCCCAGATGGTGCTCGGGCGGCACCGCGTCCACGGCGACGACCCGGTCCACCTCCGGATCACGCTGGATGCGCCGTACGAACCGGCCCCCCAGCGGGCGGGCCACTCCGGTCACGAGCACGACCTTGCCCAAGATCAGCGCCTTCCTTCGTACCGCCGTACGTCCTCTGCGTCCCTGCTCGTTAGCCTGCCGCGTTCCCCTCCTGCGGCCAACTTAGCGGGTGCGTGTCGCCCTGTGACGACCGCCTGAAGCGTGACGTGGCGGAAAAGATGGAGGAAACGCGTGTGGCCCCCCACCGGAACCGGTGGAGGGCCATGAACACGCTTCCGCAGCGTTGCGCCGCGTCGCCTTACTTCTTGTTGCGACGCTGAACGCGCGTGCGCTTGAGCAGCTTGCGGTGCTTCTTCTTGGCCATCCGCTTGCGCCGCTTCTTGATAACAGAGCCCACGACTACCCTCGCTCACTTCTCATCACTCGGTGTTTGGGCGCCATGGGCCCACACGACCTACGAGGGGCTAGCCTACCCGCCCGAGCGCTGAGGTCGTAATCGAGGTGGCCGGGGAGATCGAAAACTGTCCTGGGTCGATCCCCCCGGACCGTCGTCAGGCGGTTTCCACCCCCACGTAGCTGTCGCGGAGGTACTCGTGTACCGCGTTCTCCGGGACCCGGAAGGACCTCCCGACCCGGATCGCGGGCAGATGACCGCTGTGCACCAGCCGGTACACGGTCATCTTCGACACTCGCATCACCGAGGCGACTTCCGCCACGGTAAGGAACTGAACCTCGCTCAGAGGCCTCTCGCCAGCTGCAGCCATGACACACCTGAACCTTCCGCACTCGACGGCCACCGGCTTCCCCTTCCGGTGACTCTTCGTCGCTGCGTGCTCACTCCCCAGACTAGGGGCGGGTGATGCAAGTGGGGAAGAGGTGCACCGCTCGGCGGCCTACTGTGACAGACACGCTCGATTGAGTACGTAACGGGTAAGCGGACGGTAGTAAGCGGACCGCACAGCGTCATCGACCGGAACGACTACGGCCACACGCCCCTCCGCCTGCCCCACGAATGGCGCGGGGTCGTCCGTGTCGGCCAGCCCAATGGCCTCGAACCCCAGCTGACCTGCTCCGCAGACCCATCCGTGATCCCCGATCACCAGCTCCGGAAGGGGCCCGCCGACCTCGGCGGCAGCCGCCAGCGCGGTCCGGACCGGCAGCGGGGAGTGGGTGTGCGCGCCCGTCGCACACCCACGGGTGAAGGCACCGGATTCCCGCACCAGCGCGACTCCTCGTACGTAGTCGAGGTTGTGTGTACGTAGACCGAACCGGGTCAATATGTCGACACAGCGACCCTTCGCCGGGGTGAGGACAGCACATCCCGCCGCCGACAGGGCGGCCGCCAAAGCGGCGTAGAAGCCCAGTAGCCGATGCGGGTGCCCGGTGCCGAGAAGCACCGGCGCCCGCCGCCGGGCGGCGGTCCCGATGCGCTCGGCGAAGGCGTCCAGGGCGGCGACGGTCAGCTCCGGATCAATCACATCCGGACCCGAAACGCACCTCATGTCACCAGAAACGCCACACCTTTCGGCCATCAACTCCACCAAATCCGGCACTTGCCACGCCCCCACCGGATCAACCCCGATCAGCACCCGCGGATCCCGAGCCGCGAACAACCGATAACTCCGCAGACTCTCCTCGCGTCCCGTGGCCACCCGCCCGGCCAGCCCGGCCGCCACCAGATGCTCCCGCAGGACCCCGGCACTCACCATGCGCCGATGCTGCCGGACGAACCCCTCCCCCGCCCCCGAATCGACCGAGGAGCCCGCAGTTGGCGTAACCGCTGGGGTCGATGAACCGGCGCCGGTCCGGCCCACGCGAGAGCAGGTGCCGCGATACGGCCGCGGTGCGTCCCCGGCAGTACCTAGGGGGTGTCGTCGAAC
>NZ_MUND01000934.1 GCF_002154375.1 Streptomyces glaucescens
CGCGGCCGGGGCCGGGCGGGCCGTAGCCGGGCGGGGAGGTGAGGCCGAACTCGTCCATGGTGGCGCGGTAGGCCTCCAGCAGCCGGATGTGGTACTCCAGCGGCGCGCCCTGCGGGTTGGCCTTGCCGAGCGGGGTGGTCGGTTCGGGGCACCAGGTGGTGAAGCGCGGGGTGATGCCGTGCGACATGAAGAAGCGCAGGCCCTCGGTGGTGGACGCGATCGCCTCGTCGACGGTGGTGAAGCCGTGCGGGGCGGCCATCTCCACTCCGGCCACGAAGTTGGGGATGACGTTGCGGGCGCCGAAGACGTCGGCGGAGTCGAGGATGCGCTTGTGCCACTCGTCGCGGCCGACGTAGCGCTCCTTGCCGGGGCAGTACAGCTCGAACAGGCGGCGGTCCCACACCTCGTAGTTGGGGTGGTAGATCTGCACGCCGTAGTCCTTGAACCGCTGCACGTCGGCCTTGGGCAGCGCCTGGGCGACGACCTTGCCGATCCAGCGGCCGGGGAAGCGCTCCTCGATGGCCTTGGCGTAGTGGCCGTAGAAGTCGGCCTCGTCGCGGCCGGCGACGGTCTTGGTGATGGCGCCGCCGGTGAGGGTGTACGCGGTGGAGGCCTTCTGGGTGTCGTACCGGTCGATGATCTCCAGGGCCTCCAGCACCTCCTCGACGTCCTTGACGCCCGTGTAGGGGCGGCCGGCCGCC
>NZ_MUND01000935.1 GCF_002154375.1 Streptomyces glaucescens
GCGCGTCGACGCGCGTCACGGCCTGGTGACGGCGATCGGCAGGTGACGTACGCCGACGATGACGGCCGGGTTCTGATACGTGACGTCGTCGTGGGAAGGCACCGCGATGGAAGAAAAACGATCCATCATCATCTGCAGGGCGATACGGGCTTCCAGCCGGGCCAGGGGTGCGCCGAAACAGAAGTGGATGCCATGGCCGAAGGTGAGATGGGGATTGGGATCGCGGGCCACGTCGAAGACGTCCGGGGAGGTGAAGCGGGAGGGGTCACGGTTGGCGGCTCCCAGGTGCACCATCAGCAGGGTGTCGGCCGGGATGTCGTGGCCGCCGAGCACCACCGGCCGGGTGGTGCGCCGCCCCAGCTCGGGGAAGGGCGGCAGCCAGCGCAAGACTTCCTCCACGGCGTCCGGCACCCGGTCCGGGTTCTCCCGCAGCGCGGTGAGCGTGCCGGGATGCCGGTCGAAGGTGACCATGGCGTTGCCGAGCAGCGCGGTGGTGGTGATGTGCCCGGCGACCAGCAGCAGGGCGACGAATCCGACGATCTCCTGGTCCCTCAGCCGCGTCCCGTCGACCTCGGCGGTGAGGAGTCTGCTGGTGAGGTCGTCACCGGGGTGGGCGCGGCGACGCCGGATGTGGTCCAGCACGTAGCCGTTCATCTCGCGCACGGTCGGCGCGATGGCCTCCAGCGCCCGTTCCAGGTCGGCCATGTCGAGGCTGTCGCCGAGCTGGTCGCCGCCGAAGAGGGTGGCGGCCCACTCCTGGAACAGTCTGTGGTCCTCGGCGGGGACACCGAGGAGTTCGGCGATCACGATGATCGGCAGCGGGTAGGCGAGGGTGTCGACCAGGTCGAACCGGTCGCGGTCGGCGACACCGTCGAACAGCCGCGCGCACACGGCCTCGATGCGCGGGGCGAGCCCGTGGACCACTCGGGGAGTGAAGGCCTGACTCACCAGGGTGCGGAGCTTGCGGTGCTCCGGCGGGTCCATGCCGACGAAGTTGCCCTGCCGGAAGGCCTCGAAGTCCTCCTGGGTGGGGGCGATCGGCGTCATGTCGGAGGAGTACGTCGCCGGGTCCGAGAGGACCGCCGAGACGCTCTGGTGGTCCACGACGTGCCACTGCCGCCGCTCCTCGTCGTACGTCACGGGGCCCGCGTCGCGTAAGTCCCGCCACCGCTCGGGTAAGACGTCAAGAGGCGATTCGGCCCCGGTCAGTTGTGTGCTTGTCACCGTTTCTCCTTGGGTGAGAACGCGCGGGCCCGGCGACGGGCGGTCAACGAGGGTGTGCCGTGGTCAGCCGCGGGCAGCGGTGGCCGTCACGGGTGCGACCATCGGGTGTGGCGCCGCGGGGCGATCGTCGCTCCGCGCCAAGTGGCCGGTATGTGGTCCGACCAGGCCGGCCGGGGAGCGACCGGCCGGTCCGCCCGCTCAGGGAATGCCGGCCCCCGGGGCGTCAGCGGACCTGAGGGCGGAACACGGCCGGCGTGGCGGCGGTTCCGAGCGGTCCGGACGCCCGCCGAGCAGCGGACAGGCCCGCGCTTGCGCAGCCCGGCAGCACGTGCCTCGGGCACCCCCTAGCAGACACCACCACATCCCCCAGTGACTTCTCCGGCGCAGCGGCCCTGCGCAGAACTCCCCTGTCCCACGATTTCGCACTTCACGTGCCAATGACGCGCTTCGACACGATCCATCCGGGCCGAGTGCGCTCACAGTTTTCACGTTGGGTCACAGGATGGCAACCCCCCGAAATCGAAGGGGAGATGACCCTTCAGACAACCCACTGAGATGGGCGTGTATCCCGGCGTTTCACAGTCAAACCTGGTGTGCGCGAAGAGAATTCGCCCGTCTGGAAACCTCGGGGCAGGTCCGCCGTCACCCCCGTACCCGCCGCCTCGATCGCGGGGCTGCCCGCCCAGCGGGTTTCGGCCAGGTCAGGTGACGGTTCCGCCAGGCCTCGCCCGGTTCACCGGCCACCGGTACAACCGCGATGCCGGGAGCGGACCGGCGCTCGCAGGAAACCACCGGCGCGCGCGGTCATCCGCGCGCGCCGGCGCACGCCAACCAGGTCACGGCAGTTCAGCGCGCGCCGGGCGCGCCGCGCATGCGCCCCCGTCATCGACCGCCGACGTCGGCGCACCCGGCGACGAGCCGCACGACGGTGTCCGAATGGTCCGTCAGGAAGAAATGTCCGCCGGGGAGGATTTCCAGCCGGAAGCCGGCCGTGGTGTGCCCCTTCCAGGCTGCGGCCTCCTCGGGCGTCACCCGGGGATCCCGGTCCCCCGTCAGGGAGAGGACGGGCGTGTCCACCACCGCGTCGGGGTCCGGCCGATACCGGGTGACTGCCCGGTAATCATTGCGGATGGCGGGCAGGACGAGTTCCACGAGGTCCGGGCTGCCGACGATCGCCTGGTCGGTTCCGCCGAGCCCCGCGAGGTGGTCGAGGAGGGCCTGATCGGAATCGAAGGCGGGGGTCTCCCGCGTCGTGGACGGGGCGCCACGGCCGGAGACGACGAGGCGGCAGTGTGCGGTCAGCCGCTCGCGCCCGAGCCGGAGCACCGACTCGAAGGCGACGGACGCGCCCATGCTGTGGCCGACGAGCACGAGCGGCACGGGCTGCGCCGCCCACGGCCGCAAGGACGGCAGCAGCCGGTCGGCGAGTCCTTCGACGGTTGTCACGAACGGTTCGTCCAACCGGTCGTGCCGCCCCGGGTACTGCACGGCCGCGACGTCGTACCCGTCGGGAAACAACCGCGCGAACGGCGCGTAGAAGGAGGCGGCTCCGCCGGCGTGCGGGAAGAACACCACGCGCGCCCGGGGGTCCGCGGCGCGGCGCAGCGGCTTGATCCAAGGGTCCTTGCCCTCCATCGTCCTTCTCCGCCTTTCGTCGTGCGGCCGGGCCCGCCCGGCGGGCCTCGTGTGACCATCGCCGACCGTACGGTGCCCGCCCGCCGACCGTCGAGGGGCGCTCGGGAGCGCCGACACGAGGAGGGCCGGCCATAACACCGCGTTATGGCCAAGAGGTAGTCCCGCGTTCACCCATCCTCCGGAATCCTGAGTCGTGTCCATGACGAACTGCCGCTCCCACGGCGGGCGTTCCTGGCCACGGCCCATGTGGGCCTTCACTCCCCACACATACACGCCCCCAACGTGTCTTCCGAATCGAGGAACCTTGCGCATATCGAGGCTCGTGCCCGCTCTCGCCGCGGCAGCGATCTCCGCCCTCGGGCTTCTCGCCCCCACGGCCACCGCGGCACCGGCGCCCCCGACCACCACGGCCCCCCAGCCCATCATCGGCGGCGGCCAGGCGACCAGTGGCCCCTGGGCCGCCCGGCTGTTCTCCAACGGCAGGGAGACCTGTTCGGCAACCATCATCGCGCCGACGTGGATCCTCACCGCCAAGCACTGCGTCACCGGCGGCGGGCTGTCGTTCCGCATCGGCAGCCTGGACCAGCACAGCGGCGGCACCGTGGCCAACGGCGTTCAGACCTACACCCACAGCGCGGACCTGGCGCTCGTCCGTCTCGACCGTTCCGTGTCGGCGACCTACGCCCGCCTCGGGCAGCCCGGCTCGGTGCGGGTCGGCCAGACCGTGCAGGTGTACGGCTGGGGCGCCACCTCCCAGTGCGGCTCGGAGGCCAACTGCCAGTCCCGGTACCTGAAGGTCGCCAACGTCACGGTCACCGGCGGCTGCGGTGACGCCTACGGCGGCTCCGCGATCTGCGCCCGCCGAGGTGACGGCATCACCGCCGGCGGAGACTCCGGTGGGCCGATGATGGCGAACGGCGTCCAGGTGGGCGTCGCCTCCACCAGCGACCGCCAGACCACCACGGCGTACACCAACGTGACGGCGTACCGCTCCTGGATCCAGTCGATCGCCGGCGTCTGAACCGTCCACCGCCTCCCAGCGTGTGGCAGGCCCCTCACCGCGGTAGCGTGGAGGGGCCTGCGCGCGTCCGCGTGCGCCGCGGAACGGGGCGGGCCGGACAGGCACGGCTCGTCGGTCCCGGGAACGGCTGCCCTGCGGAGCCCGCCCGCTACGGCGCCTCGGCGGTCCGCGCCTCGATCGCCCGCAGTACGGCGATCATGTCCTCGCCGCCGTGCCCCCGCGCCGCCGTCTCCTCGAACAGGGAGTGGCAGACGTCCAGGAGCGGTGAGGCGAGACCCGCCGCGCGGGCCGCCTCGGCGATCAGCCGGTTGTTCTTCAGCACGTCCAGGGCAGCCGCCTGCACCGTGAAGTCCCGGTCGCGCAGCTTGGGCGACTTCATCCGGGACACGCCGCTCGCCATCGGGCCCGCGTCCAGGACCTCCAGGAACAACCGGCGGTCCACGCCCTGCCGTTCGGCGAAGTGGAAGGCCTCGGCCAGCCCGGTCACCAGGGTGATCAGGAAGAGGTTCACCGACAGCTTCATCAACGACGCCCCAGGTGCCGGACCGCACGCGAACGTCTCCCGGCACATCGGCGTGAGCAGCGGCCGTACGGCGGTCACGGCGGCCTCCTCGCCCGCGAGCATGCCGACGAGTTGTCCCTGCTCCGCCGGCACCCGGGAGCCGGAGACGGGCGCCTCGACGTACCGGCCGCCGGCCGCGCGGATGTCGGTCTCCAGGGCCCGCGAGTACGCGGGCGAAGTCGTCCCCATGTGCACGACGGTCCGGCCCGCGACCCGTGCGGCGAACTCGGGCGCGCCCCGGGCGAGGACCGCGTCCACGGCGGCTTCGTCGGCGAGCATCAGCAGCACCACTCGGGTCCGCGCGAACACCTCGGCGGCGTCCGTCGCGACCTCGGCCCCGGCCGCCCGCAGCGGCTGGGCGCGCTCCGGGGTGCGGTTCCAGACGACGAGCGGGGTGCCGGCGGACGCCAGCCGCAGGGCCATGGGCCGGCCCATCACTCCGAGACCGATGAATCCGACGTGCACGGCAGGCCGCCTCTCGCGCCACGCGCTGACTATGACAGCGGTCATAGTAGCGGCCGCTATGACGGCGGTCATAGAGTGCGTGGGCGTGAGGAGAGGAGACCGGGGATGACTCAGGCGCGGCCCGGACCGCGGGAGCGGATGGTCTTCAGCGCGGCCCAGCTCATCCGGCGGGGCGGGGTCACCGCGACCGGCATGCGCGAGGTGGCCGCGCACGCGGACGCACCGCGCGGCTCCCTGCAGCACTACTTCCCGGGCGGCAAGGAACAGCTGGTCAACGAAGCACTCGCGTGGGCCGGCCGGTACGCGGGCAAGCGGATCGCCCGCTTCCTCGCCGGGCTCGACGAGCCGACGCCGAGCGGCCTGTTCGCGGCGATGGCCGCCCAGTGGACCGACGAGTACGCGAGGGACGGCTTCGACGCGGGCTGTCCGGTCGCCGCCGCCACCGTCGACTGCGCGTCCTCCGGCGACTCCACCCGCACGGCCGCGGCAGCCGCCTTCGCGACCTGGCAGGCACCCCTGGGCGAGGCGCTGACGGACATGGGAGTGCCCGCGGCCCGTGCGGAGTCGCTGGCCACCTTGATGATCAGCACCCTGGAGGGCGCGATCCTGATGGCGCGCGCCGAACGGGACGTACGGCCCCTCACCACGGCCGTCCGCGAACTCGGCCCCCTCCTCGACTCCGCCGTACGGTCCTGACCGGGCAACGGCAGGCGCCTCCGCGGGTGTGCCTGTACGGCTGGAGCGAGCCGGCCGCTCCGTGTGCGGGGCACCTACCACGCAGCTGCGCGAGACGCGCACCACGACCACCACCGAAAAGGATCGTGGCCGGGGCTCGCCGCGGGCTGGGGCCGATCGGCGCCCCCCTCTCGTCGGCGAAGCGCTGTGCCCGTAAGCCATCGCTCGTCGGAGGTGCTTGCGCGTCACCACTTCGCAACCGCCTGGAGATGAGGAAACCGTGGATGGCCGAATATCGTCCTTCCCGACATCAACCGCGCGCCCACGACGAGGCGCGACCACCAGCAGGGGGGAACCACCATGAACGCGACCAGACAGCCGGGCCGCCGCAGACCTACGCCGCTCCGCAGCACCGCGACGGCACTGGGCGCCGTGGGCATACTGACGCTGGCGCTCACGGCGTGCGAGGGGGAAGGCGGCTCCGCCGCCTCACCTACCCCCTCATATTCGGCCACCGCCCAACCGAGCGTCAGCACCGGTACGGACGCCGCGGCCACCCCGGCCGGCCAGGTGACCGCCAGTACGGGCGGTGACGCGGCGACCGCCACCGCCACCGCCGCTCCGGCAGCCTCCGCGTCACCGGTGTCCGGTGCGCCGTCCGCCGCGAGCACGGGAGACGCCGGCACCGACTGCGATCACACGATGCCCATCTCCCCGGACGAGATCGCCGTCCTGCGGTACACCCCCGAAGGGGGCTCCCTGAACCTCATCTTCCGACACGGCAACTGGGACTGCCCGACACCGGATTCGGACGGCCCGCCCTTCGTGACCGTGGGCAAGGAGACCTTCCTGCCCCTGGACCAGGCCGCCTACATCACCGCCACCGACCCGATCGTCGCGAGCACCGAGAACCAGCGGATCGGCGTGCAGGAGTTCCTCGACTGGCTGGAGGCACACCCGGACAGCGGCCTGGTGTTCACGTACCACGTCGGTGCGGACGGCGCCATCGACCGACTCGAACAGGTCTTCACTCCCTGATGTCCCGAGCGGTTCGCCTAGGTGATCGATTCCAAGGGGTGGCGGGGAAATGAGTCGCTCTGGCGTGCAGAGGATCGTACTGTCGCGCGCATGAAGCTGCTCTCCGTCAATGTCGGCAAGCCCCGACCCAACCCGTGGAAGGGCCTCAGCGCGACGGGCATCGACAAGCGGCCTGTTGACGGCCCGGTTGCCGTCATCGCGCCCGGGCCCAAGGGCACCGGCGAGGTCGGTCTCGTAGGCGACCGCGTCTACGACGTGAAGCACCACGGCGGTTCCGACCAGGCCGTCTACGCCTAT
>NZ_MUND01000936.1 GCF_002154375.1 Streptomyces glaucescens
GGGCCGCGCGCCCCCCGGGCCTCACGCCCGCGCCCCGTTCAGTGGGCGAAGTGGCTCGCCACGCGGGCCTGGGCGTCCGCCGGTGCGCCGATGCGGTCCAGGCCGAGCAGCGCCGCGCCCAGGACCGGGCGGGCCGTGACGACCCGGGGTACCGCCTTGGGGGCCCGCTCGGAGAGCAGGGCGCGCACGGCGGAGTCGAGTCGGGGATGCCGGGCGGCGAGGATGCCGCCGCCCAGCACCACGGGCGTCTCCTCGGTCAGCAGGTCGAGCCGGGTGAGGGCGACGACCGCCATGGTGACGATCTCGTCGGCGAGCCGGTCGACCAGGGAACGGGCCACGCGGTCGCCGGAGGCGGCGGTGGCGAAGAGGACGGGGGCGAGTTCGTGGCGGCGGGCTTCCGGGAGGTGTCCGAGGTGCAGGGCCTCGATCAGCGCGTACATGCTGGGCAGGCCGAAGTGGGCGGGAAGGGCGGTGGCCAGCAGGGTGGGGGCGCCGCGGCCGTCCTCCGCGCGGGCCGCGTGGAACATGGCCTCCTCGGACAGGCCCCAGCCGCCGCCCCAGTCCCCGGACATCCGGCCGAGCGCGGGGAAGCGGGCGGTGCGGCCGTCGGGGCGCATGCCGACGCAGTTGATGCCGGCGCCGCAGACGACGGCGACACCGAGGGGTTCGGTGACTCCGGCGCGCAGCAGGGCGAAGGTGTCGTTGCGGACCTCGGTGGTGGTGCCCCACGCCCGCGCGTGCAGGGCGGCGGTGAGGGTCTCCTCCTCGGCGGGGAGGTCGGCGTTGGCGAGGCAGGCCGAGACATGGGAGACGGAGGCGACGCCCGCGGCGGCGAGCGCGCGCTCCACCGGGCCGGCCAGCGCGCTCATCGCGGTGTCCAGGCCGACGGCGGGCGGGCGGAAGCCGCCGCCGCGGGCCGTGCCGAGGACGGTGCCGTCGGCGGCGACGACCGCCACGTCGGTCTTGCTGTTGCCCGCGTCGACGGCGAGGACGGTTGCGGTCAGGCCCACGCCAGATGCTCCCGGTTGTGTGCGATCAGCTGGTCGGTGAGGGCGTCGGCGTACGCGTACTGGCCGATCAGGGGGTGCGCGAGGAGGGCCCGGAAGACGCGGTCGCGCCCGCCGTGCAGGGCGGCCTCCAGGGCGAGGTGCTCGTACGCGGTGACGCTCGCCATCAGGCCCGCGTGGAGCGGGTCGACCGGGGCGACGGGCAGCGGGGCGGGGGCGGCGCCGGCCCGCAGCGCCGCCGGGACCTCGATCACCGCGTCGTCGGGGAGGAAGGGCAGGGTGCCCCGGTTGTACGTGTTGACGACCTGGTGCGGGCTGCCCGCGCCGCTCAGCAGGGCCGCCGCCAGGTCCACCGCCGCCTCCGAGTACCAGGCGCCGCCGCGCCGGGCGAGCAGCTCCGGTTTGGTGTCCAGGGCCGGGTCGGCGTAGAGGCCGAGCAGTTCCCGTTCCATGGCGGCCACTTCCGCCGCCCGGGACGGCTTGCCGCGCAGTTCCCGTACGACCTCGTCATGGGCGTAGTAGTAGCGCAGGTAGTACGACGGCACCACGCCCAGGCGGTCCAGCAGGGTGCGGGGCAGGCGCAGGTCCGCGGCGACGGCGTCGCCGTGGTCGCCGAGGAGCCGGGGGAGCACGTCCTCGCCGTCGGGGCCGTGCAGGCGTACGGCCGTCTCCCAGGTGAGGTGGTTGAGGCCGACGTGGTCGAGGTGGACGTCGGCGGGGGCGACGCCCAGCAGGGCGGCGAACTTGCGCTGGAGGCCGATCGCCACGTTGCACAGTCCGACCGCCTTGTGCCCGGCCCCGAGCAGGGCGCGGGTGACGATGCCGACCGGGTTGGTGAAGTCGATGATCCAGGCCCCGGGGCTGGCGCGGCGGACGCGTTCGGCGATGTCCAGGACCACCGGGACGGTGCGCAGGGCCTTGGCGAGGCCGCCCGCGCCGGTCGTCTCCTGGCCGACGCAGCCGCAGCTCAGCGGCCAGGTCTCGTCCTGCTCGCGGGCCGCCTGGCCGCCGACGCGGAGCTGGAGGAGGA
>NZ_MUND01000937.1:0-669 GCF_002154375.1 Streptomyces glaucescens
GTTCGGTTCCGGGGGCGGCGGCGAGGTGAACAACGCGCTCTCCCTGCTCGCCGCCCAGTCGAAGTACGGCGTCGCCAGGGGCACCGAGGTCTGGGAGTCCTTCCGGATGCGCAACGACCCGGAGGCCACCCTCACCGTCCACGACGGCAGCTTCCCGTACGCGGTGAAACCCGCCGACCCGCAGGGCCTCGCCCTGCCCGACACCGGTTCCGTGACCCGCGAACCCCTGGTGCACGACCGCACGGGCAGCGCCACCGGAGCGCGGGCCGCCCGGACCTCCGCAGCCGCGGCGGCGCAGGCCGTCACCTCCGCCCGGCGCGGCATGTCCAACGCCCTGGTGGTGAGCGGCGAGCACACCGCGAGCGGCCATCCGATCGCCGTCTTCGGCCCGCAGACCGGCTACTTCGCGCCCCAGCTGCTGATGCTCCAGGAGATCCAGGGCCCCGGCATCAGCGCCCGCGGCGCCTCCTTCGCCGGCCTCAGTTTCTACGTCGAGCTGGGCCGCGGCCAGGACTACGCGTGGAGCGCGACCACCTCCGGTCAGGACATCATCGACACCTACGCCGTCGAGCTGTGCCAGGACGACCACCACTACCTGCACCGGGGCGCCTGCGTCCCGATGGAGAAGGTGGAGCGCAGGAACGCCTGGAAGCCGACCGTCGCCGACGG
>NZ_MUND01000937.1:712-1047 GCF_002154375.1 Streptomyces glaucescens
CGCGACCGTCGGCGGCAGGAAGGTCGCCTACACCACCCTGTGCTCCTCCTACCTGCACGAGGCCGACTCGATCATCGGCTTCCAGATGCTCAACGACCCCGGCTACGTGACCGGACCCGAGAGCTTCCAGAAGGCCGTGCAGCACATCAACTACACCTTCAACTGGTTCTACGCCGACTCCGAGCACACCGCGTACTACAACAGCGGCGACAACCCGGTCCGCGCGAACGGCGTCGACGCGGACTTCCCGGTGTGGGCGCGGCCCGCGTACGAGTGGCGGAACTGGGATCCGGCCACCAACACCGCCGACCGCACCCCGCCCGCCCAGCACCCGA
>NZ_MUND01000094.1 GCF_002154375.1 Streptomyces glaucescens
GCGCGGACTCGGGGTGCGCGGACTCGGGGTGCGCGGACCCGGGGCGCGCGGACTCGGGGTGCGCGGAATCGGGGTGCGCGGAATCGGCGTAGGCCTGCTCGCCGTAAGGCTGCCCGGCGTAGGGCTGCTCGTGCTGCGGCTGCTCGTGCGGGGCCCGCTCGGTGTGCGGTTCCGTCGCCTCCTGGGCCCACGTCTGCCCCGCGCCCTCCGTCGCCCAGGGCGCGGGGGCGCCGCCGGGCAGGGTCGCGGGCGGGGTGCCGCCCCACTGCTCGACCAGGGCGGACGTGGTGAACTCGCCCGATTCATCCGGAAGGTCACCCCCCGCGACGGGGATCGACCACTGGCCGGTGACGTCGTGCCCGGGCGCGGGCGGCGCCTCGGCCACCGGGGCGGTCTCGGCCGTGTCCTCGTACGTCTCGTACGTCCACTGCCCGGTCGCCACCGGGTCGTACGTGAACCGGTCCTGCCCGGCGTCCTGCTGCTGCGCCGCGTTCGGGTCGGGCCACTGGGCGCCGCCCGCGGGCATGCTCCAGGTGCCGGTGGCGGCCGGGTCGGTGCCCGCGGTGGTCGCCGGGGTGACCGTTATGGACGGCGGCACGTAGCCGTGGCCGGGTGCGGCGAGGGGGCTCTCGGAGGAGGCGAGCAGCGCGTCGATGCCGCCTTCGGGGAGCTTCACGAACGCGGTGGCGCCGTCGTCGTAGTCGCCCTGGGGCAGCGGGTCCCATCGGCCGCCGCTCTGCGGGGCGCCCGGTCCGTGCCGGTCTCCGTGCTGGTCGTCGGTCACGACAGCGCCCTCCCCAGTGCTCGTCGGGCCAGCGCGGCGACGGTGCGCCGCAGGTGCAGTACGGCGGGCGGCAGGGGCGGCACGCTGCCGTCCTCGGCCGGGCCCGGGTCGGGGATGCAGGCCGCGGCGACGTACTCGCCGAAGGCCTGCAGCGCCTCCGGGACGATCGCCCGGTCGTTGTCCCAGTCGATGAGCTGGGCGACCCACTGCTCGGCCTCCAGGGGCCGCAGCGGCATCGGCGCTATGGCGCCCACGGCGCAGCGCACCCCGCGCCGCGCGGGGTCGAGGACCAGGGCGACGGAGGCGACGGCCCGCCCGGGGCCGGTGCGCCCGGTCGCCTTCAGGAAGACCTGCGGGGCGTGCAGCAGCGGCACGCGCACGTAGCCGATGAGTTCGCCGCCGCGCAGCATGTCCATCCCGGCCAGCAGGTGCGACACCGGGATCTCCCGGCGGGCCCCGCCCGGGCCGGCGATGATCAGCGTGGCCTCCAGGGCGGCCAGCACCGGCAGCGCGTCGCCGGTGGGGGCGGCGGAGGCGATGTTGCCGCCCAGGGTGCCCGCGTTGCGGATGTGCGGCGGGCCGGCGGCGCGCGCGGCGGCGGCGAGCGCGGGGATGAGGGCGGCGAAGTCGGGGCGGCCCATGCGGGCGTGCGTGAGGCCCGCGCCGAGCAGGGCGTGGCCGTCCAGGTACTGCCAGCCGCGGATCTCGCTGATCCGGCCGAGGCCGACCAGTCCGGCGGGCCTGAGCTGACCGGAGTTGACGGCGGTCATCAGGTCGGTGCCGCCCGCCACCGGGACCGCGGCGGGCATCGCGCTGAGCGCCGCCACGGCTTCGTCGAGCGTGGCGGGCAGGGTGACGGCCTGCGCCGCCTGCGGTGCGTGCGTGGTCAAACCGGCTGCCCCTTCCGCTGCCCCACCTGGTCCCGCCTGTGCTGCCGTACGGTACGTGCTGACAGGGCGGACGTGGCAACTCTGGCACATCTTCGCAGGGCCCGAACGCGGGGGTCCGCTAGGAGGCATTCGCCCACCTCATCAGGGGGATGGTCCGGTTTCGCCAGGCTGCTCCGGTGCGCGCGAATTGCCCCTCTTCGGTGAAACTGCCGGTGTTTTCCCCCTTATCTGTTCGGGGCGGCCCGTCTGCTGTTCGGGGCGGACCGCCCGCCTGTTCGGGAGCCCGCGCGGGGCGACCGGTTCCCTGCCCGGGCGGCCCGGCCCTCCTGGCCGCGGGGCGGACCGGCCGGCCCGCCCCGCGGGAACCGGCTGCTACCTGTTCGGCGGCGGGCCGTCGATCGGGCGCCCGAGCACGCCCGGCCGCCGCTGCCACGGCCGTGGTCCGGTGGGCGGCCGGTAGGCCACGCCCAGGGCGTCGAGCCGCCGGTAGTGGGCGGTCATCCGCCGCTCGAAACCGGCGAAGTCCCGCTCGGGCGGGGCGGGCAGCGCGCTCCAGGCGACCTCGGCGAAGGCGGCGAGCCGCGGGAAGACCTGGTAGTCCACGCGCGCGGCGTCCTCCATCACCTCGGTCCACACGTTGGCCTGGGTGCCCAGCACGTGCCGGGCCTCCTCGGGCGTCAGCTCCGGCGGCACCGGTTCGAACCGGAAGACGTCCTCCAGGGTGCGGACGTAGCCGATGGGGACCGGCTCGTCGGCGCCCGCGTCCTGCCGGTGGTCCAGATAGACCTGCTGCTCCGGGCACATGACCACGTCGTGCCCCGCGCGCGCGGCCGTCACCCCGCCCGCGTAGCCGCGCCACGACGACACGGCCGCACCGGGCGCGAGGCCGCCCTCCAGGATCTCGTCCCAGCCGATGAGCCGGCGCCCCCGCGCGGTCAGCCACCGGTCGAAGTGGCCGATGAACCAGGCCTGGAGTTCCTCCTCCCCGGCGAGTCCGAGTTCCTTCACGCGCGCCTGCGCCGCCGCCGACCGCCGCCACTGGTCCTTGGGACATTCGTCGCCCCCGACATGGACGAACCGCGAGGGGAACAGTTCCAGGACTTCCTCGAAGACCCCCTCGTAGAAGCGCAGGGTGCTGTCGGTGGGGGCGAGTACGTTGGGGGAGATTCCCCAGTCGTCCCAGACGGAGAGCGCGGTGGTGTCGATGACGTCGGTGTTCCCGAGTTCCGGATACGCGGCGATGGCGGCCTGCGAGTGGCCCGGCACGTCGATTTCCGGGACGACGGTGATATGCCGCTCGGCGGCGTAGGCGACGATCTCCCGGATGTCGTTCTGGGTGTAGTGGCCACCGTGCGGCTTCTGCTCCCACAGCGGTGAGGCGCGGTGACCGAATTTCGTCCGCGCCCGCCAGGAGCCGACCTCGGTGAGCCGGGGGTACTTGCGGATCTCGATCCGCCAGCCCTGGTCGTCGGTCAGGTGGAAGTGGAGGACGTTGAGTTTGTGCGCGGCCATCAGGTCGAGATAGCGCAGCACACCGTCCTTGGGCAGGAAGTGCCGGGCGACGTCGAGCATGAGGCCGCGCCACCGGAAGCGGGGGGCGTCCTCGATCACGGCCTTGGGCACGTCCCACGTCCGGCGGGCCGGATCGACCGGCGCCCGCCGGAAGGCGTCGGGGCCCAGCAGCTGACGGAGGGTCTGCGCACCCCAGAAGACGCCGGCCGCGCTCCCGCCGTCGATGTGGATCGCCTGCCCGTCGACGGCCAGGCGGTACGCCTCGGGTGCCAGCTCCGGGTCCACGCGCAGCACGATGCCGCTGCCCTCGCGGCCCTCGGCGAACGGCAGTCCGGTGGCGGCGCCCAGGGTGCCGCGCAGCCAGCGCGCCACCCGCTCGGTGCCGGGCGCCGCGTGCAGCGCGGTCGCCTCGTCCAGCGTGAACGTCCCCCGCCCGGGCGGCACCCGCCGGCCTGCGCGGGGAGCCGGAATCAGATCCTCGAAGTCCATGTCGGTCCTTGTCAGTCCTTCACCGCTCCGCCCAGTCCGGAGACCAGCCGTCGCTGTACGAGTACGAAGAAGATCAGCACCGGAATCGTCATCACCGTGGACGCCGCCATCACGCCGCCCCAGTCGGGATCGTCCGGCTTGTAGAAGACCAGCAGCGCCATCGGCAGCGTCGACTGCGAGGTGTCGCTGATGATGAACGACTTGGCGAACAGGAAGTCGTTCCAGGCCGAGATGAAGGAGAACACACTGGTGGCCACGAGCCCGGGGAAGACGAGCGGGAAGAGAATCCGCCACATGAATCGCGTCCGGCTCGCCCCGTCGATGTACGCGGCCTCCTCCAGCGCCTCCGGGACCGCCTTCACGAACCCCCGCAGCATCCAGATCGCGAACGGCAGCGAGAAGGCGATGTGGGGCAGGATCAGCGACCCCAGGGTGTTCAACTGGCCGGCGTCCCGCATGAGGAAGAAGAGGGGGATGGTGAGCGCTTCCACGGGCACCATCTGGGCCACCAGAAACATGATCAGCAGGGTGGTCCGGAAGCGGAAACGGAATCGTGTCACGGCGGTCGCCGCGAGAAACGCGATCAGCGCCGAGGCGATCACCACGGTGCCCGCGACGAGCAGGCTGTTGAGGAAGTAACGGCCGAATTCCTGCTGCCCGAAGACGCGCCGGAAGGAATCCAGCGTGGGCGCGAGCGTCCAGGGCCGCGGCTCGCTCGACTCGATCTCCCCGGCCGGCCGGAAGGCGCTCAGCACCATCCAGTACAGCGGGAACGCCACCACGGCCGCCACCAGCAGCGCCGACGCCTCGGCGGCCGACCGCCAGGGACGCCGTACGAGAGCTCTCGGTGCATTCACAGCCTCTCCCCCTGCCGGCGCAGCAGTCGCAGGTACACGAGCGTCACCGCGAGCAGGATCAGCAGCATCACCACGCCGATCGCCGAACCGAGGCTGTACTCGGAGGAGGCGAACGCCCGTTGGTAGGCGTAGACGTTGAGCACGAGGTTCTGCCCGGCGATCCCGCCGCCGTTCGTCATGACGTAGATCTGGGTGAAGACCTTGAAGTCCCAGATGACCGACTGGATGGTGACGATCGCCAGGATCGGCCGGAGCATCGGCGCGAGCACCGACCGCCAGATCCGCCACTGGGAGGCACCGTCCAGCGCGGCGGCCTCCAGCACCTCGGACGGCACCGCGCGGATGCCCGCGTACACGGTCACCATCACGAACGGGAAGGAACACCACACCACTTCGAGCAGGACCAGCAGGAAGGCGCTGTAGCGGCCGTACGTCCAGGAGTGGTCGCCGAGGCCGAGCACCCGGTTCACCGGCCCGAAGTCCGGGTCGAACAGCAGCAGCCACACCGTCGACCCGGTCACCGCGGGGGTGGCCCACGCGCCCAGCGCGGCGAGCATCAACGCCAGCCGGGGCAGCGCCCGCACCCGCGTGAGCAGCACGGCGAGGCCGCAGCCGACGGCGAGCGTGCAGCCCACACAGGCGGCGGCGAACAGCACGGTCGCGAGCAGCACCTGCCAGAACTGCCCGTCGCGGAAGAGCTCGCCGTAGTTGCCCAGTCCCCGGAAGGAGGTCGGCTCCCCACCGCTGACCTGCGCCTGCGTGTACTCCAGGACCGAGATCAGCCCGAGCTGGTAGACGGGGTAGACGAGCAGCCCGCCGAGGACCAGGAGAGCGGGGGCGAGGTAGATCCAGGGGAGACTCCGGTCCGCCCAGGTGCGCGGGGAGCTGCGCGACGAGCCACGCCGGCCCCGCACCCGCCGGCGCACCGCACTCGCCGCCCCCGCGGGCATCCCGCTCACCCCGCGGCGCCGAACATGTCGTTCATCCGCCGTGCGGCGTCCCGCGACGCCGCCTCCACGTCCTTCCGCCCGCTGACGATCTCCTGGAACATCGTCGGCAGCACCTGTGAGGAGTCGATGCGGGCCCAGGCGGGCGAGGCGGGCACGGACTTCGCCCCGGCGGCCAGGGTCTCCACGAACGGCTTCACGAACGGCTCCCTGGCCGCCGCCTCCCGCCGGACGTCGGTGAAGGTGGGCAGGAAGCCCATGGCGTCGAAGAGTTCGCCCTGGGTCTCCTTGGAGGCGAGCCGTTTCATCAGGTCGACGGCGAGGGTGCGGTGCGAGGTGCTCTTCAGGACGCCGATGTTGTTGCCGCCCGCGAAGGCGGGCGCGATCTCCCCGGATGTCACCCCGGGGAGCGGTACGACGGCGTACTTGCCCTTGACCGCGCCCGCTTCGACGGCCGCGTGGCTGAAGTCCCCGCCGATCGCCATGCCCGCCCGGCCGGCGGCGAAGGCGGTGATCGTGTCGTTGCCGGTCATGCCCGCGCACTTGGCGGCGGGGCAGTTGTGGTCGCCGAAGAGGGCGGTGTACGCCGCGATGCCGCGCCGTGCGGCGGGGCTGTCGAGGGCGGCGGTGTACGAGCCGCCCGTGCCGGTGGCGACTTCGCCGCCGTGGGCCCACACGAACGGCAGGGCGCCGTAGGTGTAGGCGCCGCCGGCCACGAGGCCGTACAGATCCGGCCGGGCGGCCCGGATCGTCCGCGCCGTCCCGGCCAGCTCGTCCAGGGTCCGCGGGGCGCGCAGGCCGAGGTCGGCGAAGACGTCGGTGCGGTAGTAGAGCGCGCGGACGCCGACGAAGAACGGGGCGCCGTAGACCTTGCCGCCGACCGTGACGGACTGCCGGGCGGCCGGGTCGGTGTCCTTCGCCTCGTCCCAGGCGGCGAAGGTCCGGGTGACGTCGGCCAGTCCGCCGTCCCGCACGTATCCGGCCGTGTCGGTGTTGCCGTACTCGATGACGTCGGGGGCGGACGCGGGGTCGTTGAAGGCGGCCTTGACGCGCTGGGCGCGGGTCTCGACGGGGATGTACTCGACCAGCACCTCGGTGCCGTCGTGGGTCTTCTCGAAGCGGTCCACGACCGCGTCGACGACCCGTTCCTTGGGCTGGTTGTCGACCTCCTGGAAGAGCCAGACCCGCAGGGTGCCGGTCTTCTCGTCCCCGCCGGAGGCGGAGGTGTCGGCGGTCCGGGGGGCGCAGGCGGTGACGGCGAGGACGGCGAGGAGCACGGCCAGCCGGGCGGGGAGCTTCATGCAGCAGCCTCCGAGCGTTGCAACATATGCAATGGATGTTTCGCTCTGCACAACACAAGGGAGGCTAAGGACTACATGAACACGCCGACAAGAGGTCTCCACCACTTCGTGACAACACGAAGGCCCCCGGAGCGCGCCTCAGCGCACTCCGGGGGCCTCGCGGGAAAAGTCGGCAGGGCCGGACGGACGGGTTACTTGTCGCCCTTGCCCTTGTCGTCACCGCCGGCACCCATGGATTCGTAGATCTCCTTGCACATGGGACACACGGGGTACTTCTTCGGGTCGCGGCCCGGCACCCACACCTTGCCGCACAGCGCCACGACGGGGGTGCCGTCGAGGGCGCTCGCCATGATCTTGTCCTTCTGGACGTAGTGGGCGAAGCGCTCGTGATCACCGTCGCCGTGCGACACCTGCGGCGTCGGCTCTACGAGGGTCCCCGTACCAGTCCCGCGCTCGGGCTCGAGAGTGCTCATAGAAACCAAGAGTACTGAAGCTCACATGCTTCAGTTGAGCGAAGGGTCGTCCGGATACGTGGCCACCATCGCCAGCTCGTTGCGCTGGCGACGCAGCACCTCGCGCCAGAGTCTCTCCGGGGCCGGGGAGGACACGTCCCCGGGCTCCGACTCCACCACGTACCAGGCGCCGTCCACCAGCTCGTCCTCCAGCTGGCCGGGACCCCAGCCCGCGTACCCGGCGAAGATCCGCAGCGAGCCGAGGGCTGAGGCCAGCAGCTCCGGCGGGGCCTCCAGGTCGACCAGACCGATCGCGCCGTGCACCCGGCGCCAGCCCAGCGGGGCGGCCTCCCCCGAGGCCCCGCCCGGGACGACGGCGACCCCGAGGGCCGAGTCCAGTGACACCGGGCCGCCCTGGAAGACCACACCGGGCTCGCCGGCCAGGTCCGCCCAGCCCTCCAGGATGTCGCCCACGCCCACCGGCGTCGGACGGTTGAGGACGACACCGAGGGAGCCCTCCTCGTCGTGGTCGAGAAGGAGCACCACCGCACGGTCGAAGTTCGGGTCCGCCAGGGCGGGCGTGGCCACGAGCAGCCGCCCTGTGAGCGAGGACACCTCGGTCATGCCACACATGATCCCGCATCTTCCCCCGACATGGGGAGGCAATCCGGATGGCCGGGCGGAGGCACCCAGGGCGCACCGGTGCGCCGCGCGTGCACGAAGGCGCCCGGGCCCCCGGCACCCTGCCCCGACGGCCCGTACACGCCGCGCCGGTGACCCCATGTGCCCGACGGGGAACGGTTCGTGTTGTGACAGAGCCATGACGTAGCGGGGCGGCACTTGGGCTTACGGGACAGGGGTCCACGGCGATTACTCTGTCTCTCCGGCCCTGCCACCCATTCCAACGGAACGCGAGATTCATGACCGTCAACGACGATGTCCTGCTTGTCCACGGCGGAACCCCGCTGGAGGGCGAGATCCGTGTCCGCGGCGCGAAGAACCTCGTGCCGAAGGCCATGGTCGCCGCGCTGCTGGGCAGCGCTCCGAGCCGGCTGCGCAACGTTCCGGACATCCGCGACGTGCGCGTGGTCCGCGGGCTGCTCCAGCTGCACGGCGTGACGGTCCGACCGGGCGAGGAACCGGGCGAGCTGGTGCTCGACCCGACGCATGTCGAGAGCGCCAACGTGGCCGACATCGACGCCCACGCCGGTTCCAGCCGCATCCCGATCCTCTTCTGCGGCCCGCTGCTGCACCGCCTCGGCCACGCCTTCATCCCGGGCCTCGGCGGCTGCGACATCGGCGGGCGGCCCATCGACTTCCACTTCGACGTGCTGCGCCAGTTCGGCGCGACGATCGAGAAGCGGGCCGACGGCCAGTACCTGGAGGCCCCGCAGCGACTGCGCGGCACCAAGATCCGGCTGCCGTACCCGTCCGTCGGCGCGACCGAGCAGGTGCTGCTCACCGCGGTGCTCGCGGAAGGCGTGACGGAGCTCTCGAACGCGGCCGTGGAGCCGGAGATCGAGGACCTGATCTGCGTCCTGCAGAAGATGGGCGCCATCATCGCGATGGACACCGACCGCACGATCCGCATCACCGGTGTGGACAAGCTGGGCGGCTACACCCACCGCGCCCTCCCGGACCGCCTGGAGGCCGCCTCCTGGGCGTCCGCGGCGCTGGCCACCGAGGGCGACATCTACGTCCGCGGCGCCCAGCAGCGCTCGATGATGACCTTCCTGAACACCTACCGGAAGGTGGGCGGCGCCTTCGAGATCGACGACGAGGGCATCCGCTTCTGGCACCCGGGCGGACAGCTGAAGTCCATCGCCCTGGAGACGGACGTGCACCCCGGCTTCCAGACCGACTGGCAGCAGCCGCTGGTCGTCGCCCTCACCCAGGCCACGGGCCTGTCGATCATCCACGAGACGGTCTACGAGTCCCGGCTCGGCTTCACCTCCGCGCTGAACCAGATGGGCGCGCACATCCAGCTCTACCGCGAGTGCCTGGGCGGCTCCGACTGCCGCTTCGGCCAGCGCAACTTCCTGCACTCCGCGGTGGTCTCGGGACCGACCCGGCTGCAGGGCGCCGACCTGGTCATCCCCGACCTGCGCGGCGGCTTCTCGTACCTGATCGCGGCCCTGGCCGCCCAGGGCACGTCCCGCGTCCACGGCATCGAACTGATCAACCGCGGCTACGAGAACTTCATGGAGAAGCTCGTGGAGCTGGGCGCCAAGGTCGAGCTGCCGGGCAAGCCCCTCGGCTGACGCCCGCACGACCGCAAACGCCGATGGGGCGGCCACCCGAGTCCGGGTGGCCGCCCCATCGGCGTTTGCCACGACGCCCCCAAAGGGGCGCGGGGAACTGCGCGGCCGGCCGCAGCCGGCCCGCAGTCGCCCACGGCGCCGACCAGAACGGCGCTCAGGCGGGCTTACTTGCCCTTGGCGGCTTCCTTCAGCTTGGAGCCCGCGGAAACCTTCACGCTGTAGCCGGCCGGGATCTGGATCGGCTCGCCGGTCTGCGGGTTGCGCGCGGTGCGAGCGGCACGGTGGGTGCGCTCGAAGGTCAGGAAGCCGGGGATCGTGACCTTCTCGTCGCCCTTGGAGACGATGTCGCCGACGACGTCGGCGAACGCGGCCAGCACGGCGTCGGCGTCCTTGCGAGTCACCTCGGCGCGGTCGGCCAGCGCGGCCACCAGCTCACTGCGGTTCATGTTGTTACTCCCGTGTTCTTCTTGCTGTTGGGGCGTGCCACGCGGCGGAGCCGCATCTCGGGCACAGCGAAGCCGATGCTGCCAGGGCCCTCGGACAGTCCCTGGACCCGGGTCCGTCGTCAGACGCTCGCGCCCAGGACCGCATCCTGCCCCTACCTGCGGCGGGAAAGCCAATCCGGCACCCGTTGGAGTCGTGAGAACACCCTTGGGAGTCACACGACGTGCGCGACTGACCGGCCGTCCACCCGGATGGCGGCGGCCGACGGCCCGCCCACCCTAGAGGGCGTGCGGACCCGCTCGGTTCCACGACGCGCCGGAATGCCGGCCCACCGTGGCGATCCTCACAGGCCGGGCCGACGGGCCCGGCGAGGCCTCAGGCGGTCGCTCCGGCCGCCTTCGCCGCGTCCCGCACCGCTCCCGCGACCGCGCCCGCGACCTTGTCGTTGAAGACGGACGGAATGATGTAGTTCGGGTTCAGCTCGTCCTCGGTGACGACGTCCGCGAGGGCCTTGGCGGCGGCGAGCATCATGTCGGTGTTCACGGTGCGGGACTGGGCGTCCAGCAGGCCGCGGAAGACGCCCGGGAAGACCAGCACGTTGTTGATCTGGTTCGGGAAGTCGGAGCGGCCGGTGGCCACAACTGCGGCCGTCTGGCGGGCGATTGCGGGGTCGACCTCGGGATCGGGGTTCGCGAGCGCGAACACGATGGCGTCGTCGGCCATGGCGGCCACGTCGTCGCCGTCCAGGACGTTCGGGGCGGAGACGCCGATGAAGACGTCGGCGCCGCGCACGGACTCCTTGAGGGTGCCGGTGATGCCCTCGGGGTTGGTGTTGTCGGCGATCCAGCGCAGCGCCGAGCCGGGGGCGGCGTCGACCAGGTCCTCACGGCCGGCGTGCACCACCCCGTGGATGTCGGCGACGACGGCGTGCTTGACGCCGGCGGCGATCAGCAGCTTCAGGATGGCCGTACCGGCCGCTCCGGCGCCGGACATGACGACGCGGACGTCGCCAACTCCCTTGTTCACCACGCGGAGTGCGTTGGTGAGGGCGGCGAGCACGACGATGGCGGTGCCGTGCTGGTCGTCGTGGAAGACGGGGATGTCGAGGGCCTCGCGCAGCCGGGCCTCGATCTCGAAGCAGCGCGGCGCGGAGATGTCCTCGAGGTTGATGCCGGCGAAGCCGGGGGCGATCGCCTTGACGATCTCGACGATCGCGTCGGTGTCCTGGGTGTCGAGGCAGATCGGCCAGGCGTCGATGCCCGCGAACCGCTTGAAGAGGGCCGCCTTGCCCTCCATGACGGGCAGCGCGGCCTTGGGGCCGATGTTGCCGAGGCCGAGCACGGCGGAGCCGTCCGTCACGACCGCAACGGAGTTGCGCTTGATGGTGAGGCGGCGGGCGTCCTCGGGGTTCTGGGCGATCGCCATGCAGACGCGGGCCACACCCGGCGTGTAGATCATGGAGAGGTCGTCACGGTTGCGGATGGGGTGCTTCGACGCCATCTCGATCTTGCCGCCGAGGTGCATCAGGAACGTACGGTCGGAGACCTTGCCGAGCGTGACGCCATCGATGCCGCGCAGCTGCTCGACGATCTGGTCGGCGTGCGCGGTCGACGTGGCGGCGATCGTCACGTCGATACGGAGCTTCTCGTGGCCGGACGCGGTGACGTCGAGGCCGGTCACCGAGCCTCCGGAGGACTCCACGGCGGTGGTGAGCTGCGAGACGGCGGTTCCGCTCGCGGGCACCTCCAACCGGATGGTCATCGAGTAGGAGACGCTGGGCGCCGTTGCCATGGCCGACTTCCTCTGCTTTCACCGTGTCGCGAAGTTGTGCCGTCCGATCGTCGCACCTACCAACGAGTAGGCAGTAGTCGCCCCGGATTGCGGACGTTTTGTTCACGAGGCTACCGCGACTTTCGGAAAACATCTTCCACGATACGAGAATCGATCAGCCAGTCCTACGGCAACAAAGAGGCCCACGTCACATCGGACGTGGGCCTCTTCGTACGTTCATGACACCGGCCCGCCATGCTCGCCTCGCGGCAAGTGGTCGCTCGTAGCGACGAAGGTTGGGCCCGGGGGCTTGGATCGAGCCGGTGTCACATCCAGGCTAACAAACGATCCCGGACGGCCATTCCCCTCGCGGGAAAAACACTCCACGATCAGTCTCTCAGCAGATCCGGCACCCCCGCCGCGTCCGGTTCGTCCCGCTCCCCGGAGACCACCGTCAGCTGCTGGGTGGCCCGGGTCAGGGCGACGTAGAGCACCCGCAGGCCCGCCGGGGACTCGTCGGCGATCTCCGCCGGCGAGACGACCACCGTCGCGTCGTACTCCAGGCCCTTCGCCTCCAGGCTGCCCAGCGCCACCACCCGGTCGCCGAGCCCGGCCAGCCAGCGCCGCGCCTCCTCGCGCCGGTTCATCGCGACGACCACGCCGATCGTGCCGTCCACCCGGTCCAGCAGCCGCGCGGCCTCCTCCCGGACGGTCTCCCCCAGCGACTCCCGGACGACCGTGAAGCGCGGCTGCACGCCCGTCGAGCGCACGGCCGACGGCGACTCGGAGCCCGGCATCGCCAGCGCCAGCACCTTCGCCGCCAGATCGGCGATCTCCGCCGGGTTGCGGTAGTTCACCGTGAGCCGGAAGCGGCGGCGCGGGCGGGTGCCCAGGGCCTCGTCACGGGCCTCGGCGGCCTCGTCCGGGTCGGACCAGGACGACTGCGCCGGGTCGCCCACGACCGTCCAGGTGGCGTGCCGGCCGCGGCGGCCGACCATGCGCCACTGCATCGGCGTGAGGTCCTGCGCCTCGTCGACGATGACGTGCGCGTACTCCACCCGCTCCTGCGCGAGGCGCTCGGCGCGCTCGCGCTGCGACTCCTCGCGCACCGGCATCAGCTCCTCCAGCCCGGTGAGCTGGTCCAGCGGATCCAGCTCGCGTCTCTTCCGGGGGCGGGCCGGGGCGCCGAGGACGGCGTTCAGCTCGTCGAGGAGCGCGATGTCGTGCACGGAGTGCCCGTCCCGCTTCAGGGAGCGGGCGACCTTGCGGACCTCGCCGGGGTTCAGCACCCGCCGCGACCAGCGGCCCAGCCGCTTCTCGTCGGCCATCGCGGCCAGCACGCCGGCCGGGGTCAGCTCGGGCCACCAGGCGTCGAGGAAGCCGATGAAGGAGTCCTCGCTCGTGACGTCCTCGTCGAAGGAGGAGCGCAGCTCGGCGGCCAGCTCCGGGTCGGTGTGCCGGCCGGCGGCGCCCGACTTCTGCCACAGGGCGTCCAGCAGCAGCTTGCGGGCGCGCGGACGCAGCAGGTTGACGGGTGCGGTGCCGCCGAGGACGGCCTGGCGGATCCGGCCCAGCTCCTCCGCCTCCAGCTCCAGCCGGCGGCCGAAGGCGACGACCCGGAGCCGGTCCGGCGAACCGTTCGGCTCCAGCGCCCCGCGGGCGGCCTTGCGCAGCACCTTGAGCATGCGGGAGGAGCCCTTGGCGCGGGCCACGGCCGGGGAGTCGTACAGGGTCGCCTCGGCGCCGTCGACGAGGGAGCCGATCGCGCGGATCGCGACCTGGCCCTCCTCGCCGAGGGAGGGCAGCACGCCCTCGGTGTACGCCACCAGCAGCGGGGTCGGCGAGACGATCAGGATGCCGCCCGCGTACCGGCGCCGGTCCTGGTAGAGCAGATAGGCCGCGCGGTGCAGCGCGACGGCGGTCTTCCCCGTCCCCGGGCCGCCCTCCACGTACGTCACCGAGGCGGCGGGCGCCCGGATCACCAGGTCCTGCTCGGCCTGGATCGAGGCGACGATGTCCCGCATGGTGTGGCTGCGGGCCTGGCCGAGCGCGGCCATCAGGGCGCCGTCGCCGATCACCGGCAGTTCGTGCCCGCCGAGGAACGCCTTCAGCTCGGGGCGCATGAGGTCGTCCTCGACCCCGAGGACCCTGCGGCCCTTGGAGCGGATGACGCGGCGGCGCACGACCCGGCCCGGGTCGACCGGTGTGGACCGGTAGAAGGGCGCGGCGGCCGGGGCCCGCCAGTCGATGACCAGCGGGGAGTAGTCCTCGTCGAGGACGCCGATCCGGCCGATGTGCAGGGTCTCGGCGATGTCGGCGGTGTTGTCGGGGCGTACCGCCCCCTCGGCGGGCTCCACCGCCGTGTACGCGCCGTCCGGGCCCTTCTTCCCGTCCTTGCCGGGCAACAGGTCGATCCGGCCGAACAGGAAGTCCTCGAACTCGTTGTTCAGCCGGTTGAGGTGGACGCCCGCGCGGAACACCTGCGCGTCCCGCTCGGCGAGCGCGCCGGGCGTGCCGACCTGGCCGCGGCGGGCCGCGTCCTGCATGAGGAACTCCGCCTCGTGGATCTTCTCCTCCAGGCGGCGGTACACCCGGTCCAGGTGTACCTGTTCGACGCCGATCTCCCGATCGCGGACGGAGTCGTGACCGGTGTCCTGAACCGGTTCGACCGCGGAAGTCTGCTGAGCCTGTGCGGCCACCGGGCCCCCTTCTGACGTGCTGGGCAGCCGTCCACCGTACGCGAAGGGGGTGGGGGAAGGCTACGGGGGCGCCCGTCGGCCCCCGCGTCTTCCCGGGGCGCCCTCGCGGGCGCCCCGGGGACGGGTGCTACGCGTCGACCTCCACCAGCCGCTCGCCCTGGAAGGTCATGACCTCGAAGTGGTCGATCTCCTCCGGCGTGAACGCGGCGCCGCCGTGCACGTACAGCGGCTGCCTGGCCTGGTCGGTGGTGGCGCCCGGGATGCCGTAGCCCCAGTTCGGCACCGACCAGGAGGTGACCGTCTCGCGTTCGCCGTTCTTGCCGACGGCGATCAGGGAGCACTTCAGCGGGCCCTTGACGTTCTTCAGCTCCAGGACCGCGTGCGTGCCCCAGGCCTTCTTCTCCAGTGCCACGGTCGCGCTGACCTGGGTGCCGGGGTCGGTGGCGGTGACCTTGTCGTCGATCTCGTCGAAGGACGCCTTGGCGGGGCTGGTGGCGTGGGCGGAGACCGGCCGGTTGCCGCCGCCGTCGTCGCCCCCGCTGGTCGCCACGGCGACGAACGGCCCGCCGACGATCAGCGCGGCCGCCGCCGCGACCATGTAGAAACCGCGCCGACGCTTCTGCGCGCGGCGCTCGGCGACCTCGTCGACGAGTCTCTCCGCCAGCCGTGGGCCGGGCCGCGCGGAGAGGGACTCGCCGATCGCGGGCGTGCCGGCGCCGGGCAGGTCGGCGAGCGCCGCGAGCATCGGCTCCATCCCCGCCAGCTCGTCGAGCTGCTGGGCGCACCACTCGCAGGTCGCGAGATGCGCCTCGAAAGCGGTTGCTTCGGCGTCGTCGAGAATCCCGAGGGCGTAGGCGCCGACGGTCTCGTGTTCGTTCGGGCCCGTGGGTCCCTGTGGCCCCTGAGATCCCTGCATGGGGCCAGACATACCCGGACCCCCCGCGTCGTATCCCCCGTACCCACTCATCACGCCGTCACCCCCCGCTCCTCCAGTGCCAGCTTCATCGAACGCAGTGCGTAGAACACCCGGGAGCGCACGGTGCCACTCGGTATCCCCAGGGTCTGAGCCGCCTCATTGACGGTACGCCCCTTGAAGTACGTCTCGACGAGCACCTCCCGGTGTGCCGGGGTCAGGTCGTCGAGCGCGTCCGACAGCGTCATCAGCCACAGCGCCTTGTCGATCTCGTCCTCCGCGGGGATGACCTCCAGCGGCGACGGGTCGACCTCCTGCGGCCGGGCCTGCCGGCTGCGGTGGCCGTCGATGACGATGCGCCGGGCGACCGTCACCAGCCAGGGGCGTACCGATCCGGTCGCTCGGTTGAGCGAGCCGGCGTTCTTCCAGGCACGGATGAGCGTTTCCTGCACGACGTCCTCGGCGCGCTGCCGGTCGCCGGCGACCAGGCGCA
>NZ_MUND01000938.1 GCF_002154375.1 Streptomyces glaucescens
GGGGGAAGGGGAAGCGGGCCCGCCCTGGGACGGACGGGCCCGCTGGTGAGGGGTGAGCCCTCGTTTACTCCTCGGTGTCCTCGAACGGGTTCTCGACGAGGGCGTTGGAGTGGGACGCCGAGTCGTGGGCCAGCTGACCCGGGTCGGCGATCGGCGCGAAGACCTGCTCGTTCTCCATGAACGTTCCTCCATCTCAAGGGACTTGCGGCGTTCTGTCGAGCGCCGCGTGGTGAACATTAATGAATATGATTTTCGTTTTGCTAGGTGGGGAGAGGGTGATCTGGGTAACACACGGGCCAGTCCCCCTCGGGATCCCGGCCCACCCGGCCCGCGACCCGCAGCACCTCCGCGAGAAAACCGGGGGTGACCACCTCCTTGGGCGCGCCGTCCGCCACCACCCGCCCGTCCCGCAGCGCCACGATCCGCTCCGCGAACCGAGCGGCGTGGGCGAGGTCGTGCAGCACCATGACCACGGTCAGGCCCCGTTCCTCCCGCAGCCGCACCACCGTCTGCAGCACGTCCAGTTGGTGATGCAGATCCAGGTACGTGGTCGGCTCGTCGAGCAGC
>NZ_MUND01000939.1 GCF_002154375.1 Streptomyces glaucescens
CGCGTCCCCCGAGCAGACGAGGCCGCCCTCCCCCGGCCGGCGACACCGGATCCCGCTCAGGTCGCACGCGCCCCTTCCGCTCCGATCAGGTCAGCCCACTGATCCCTTGATCACCTGAGCCGGTGAGACGACCGCGGTCACAGCAACCAGGCACCTCGAACGGCAGTTGTCCCCGGTACTCACCGAAAGCCTCAGAAGGGGATCGCCTTGCTCGCGCCGTCCGTCACTCGCTTCGCCACCGCACTTCTCGCCGCCGGAGGTCTCGTCCTCAGTGCACCGACCAGCGCACACGCCACCGCCGTCGGCTCGACTCCGGTGCGGACGTTCCAGTACAGCGTGGGCGGCATGACGATGAAGGTCCCGACCGGGTGCATGTTCACGCACGCCATCCGCGGCAGCGGCAAGAAGATCACCTACCAGAACGCAGGTGTCGACTGCGCTTTCGTCGCGGCACTCGGGACGGGCTTCTGCAACTGGCGCATCGACTTCACGTACGCCGACACGAACAACCGGACCTACCGCACTTCACGCGGCAGGACGCACAACGAATGCACGATCGACCCGATGCGGAACAACTCCGCCCAGACCCTCCCTCGTTATGGCAAGGCGTGCGCCCACCTGCATGTCAACGGGGTGCGACGAGTGAGTCAGTGTCACCACATCACGAAGTGAGTCGTTCATGATCGACCAGCAGAGGCAGCATCCGGACAAGGTCTACGAGACGCGGCGGCGGCGGGCCGGGATCGCCGGGTTTCTTGTGGGGCTGGTGGGGGCGGTGGCCTTCTTCGGGTTCTTTCCCGGGCTGCCGCATGTCATCGACGTCGGCGCTCTGCTCGTGGCGCTGGCGGTTGGACTGGCGGGGCGGTGGGGGTGTCAGGCCTGGGT
>NZ_MUND01000940.1 GCF_002154375.1 Streptomyces glaucescens
CCCGGCGCAGCAGCGCGGGCAGTCCGTCCAGCTCGCCGCCCTTGTAGGGCACGGTCTCGGTGACGTCGTCGGCGGCCTCGATCTCCTCCGACCACAGGGTGCCCCGGAAGCCGTCGCACTCGGCGCTCTCGTCCGCGTCCAGCGGCCACCACTCGTGCAGGACCCGGATGCCGAACAGCTCGCGCAGCCGGGCGTCCATGCCGCCGGGACGGATCCGGTCGTCCTCGTCGGCGACGCCGGTGAGGAAGCCGCAGACCAGGGTGCCGCCCGCGCGGACGAAGCCGAGCAGGTTCTCGATCGCCGCGTCCGTGAGGAGGTAGAGCTGCGGCACGACGACCATGCGGTAGCCGCTCAGGTCGTGTTCGGGGTGGGCGAAGTCGGTGGTGAGGTGGGCCTCCCACAGGGCCCGGTGCCAGGCGTGCAGGACGTCCTCGAGGTCGACCCGCCGCGACGGGCGGGCCTCCTGGTCCCCGGCCCACCAGGCGTGCCAGTCGTGCAGGATCGCGACGTCGGCGGCGATGTGTGTGCCGGTGACCTCGGCGAGCCGGTGCAGGTCGGCGCCGATCCGCTTGACCTCCTGGAAGGTACGGCCCCGCTCCCCGGCGTGGCTGACCATCCCGGAGTGGAACTTCTCCGCGCCCTGCCGGGACTGGCGCCACTGGAAGTAGCAGACGGCGTCGGCGCCGCGGGCCACGGCCTGGAGGGACCAGAGCCGGTTGAGGCCGCGGGGTTTGGGGTGGTTCACGCCGCGCCAGTTGACCGGGCCCGCGGCCTGCTCCATCAGCATCCAGGGCCCGCGCGCCTGCGACCGGGTGAGGTCCTGGACGAGCGCGCCGCGCTGGGCACCGAGCGGGTCGCGCGGGTCCGGGTAGAGGTCGACGGAGACGACGTCCTCCTCCTCGGCCCAGCGCCAGGCGTCCTGGCCGATCCACAGCGGCATGAAGTTGCTGGTGACCGGGGTGTGCGGGGTGTGCCTGCGGACGATGTCGCGCTCGGCGGCGTAGCACTCCAGGAGCATGTCGGAAGTGAAGCGCCGGAAGTCGAGCACCTGGGTGGGGTTGCGCAGGTAGTGGGCGCGGCGGGGCGGGATGACGCCGTCCCAGGTGTCGTAGCCCTGACTCCAGAAGGCGGTGCCCCAGGCGGTGTTGAGCGCGTCCAGGGTGCCGTACCGGCGCCGGAGCCAGACCCGGAAGCGGGCGGCGGCCTCGTCGCCGTGGTCGAAGGTGCAGTACTCGTTGTTGATGTGCCACATCGTGAGGGCCGGGTGGCCGCCGTAGCGGGCGGCCAGGGCCTCGGTGATCTCGGCGGCGTGGCGGCGGTAGACGGCGCTGGAGTGCGAGAAGTGCTGGCGCCCGCCCCAGTGCTCGACGTGCCCGTCGGCGTCCCGGGGCAGGGTCTCCGGGTACAGCCGGCCGAGCCACGGCGGTGGCGAGGCGGTGGGGGTGGCGAGGACGACGCCGATGCCGCTCGCGTGCATCAGGTCCATCAGCGTGTCCAGCCAGCCGAACTCCCGTGCGCCCGGCTCGGGTTCCAGCTTCGACCAGGAGAAGACGCCGAGGGTGACGGAGTTGACTCCGGCGTCCTTCATCAGCCGGATGTCCTCGTGCCAGGTCTCCTCGGGCCACTGCTCGGGGTTGTAGTCGCCGCCGAAGAGGAGCCGGCCGCGCGTGGTGTCGTTCAGGTGCGGCATCAGATGGGCTCCCCGTACTGGATTCCGCGTCCGTTGGTGGCGAGGTAGACCCGGCCGTACAGGCGCGGGTCGCCGGTGATCGTCTCGCCGGTCCAGCCCCACTGGTGGGCGTCGTCGTTGATCCGGGTCCAGGTC
>NZ_MUND01000941.1 GCF_002154375.1 Streptomyces glaucescens
GCGGGCGAGCGTCGCGGCGGCGTCCCGCAGCCGTACGGCGCGGCCGGAGCCGATGTTGATGATTCCCTGGGCGGCGGAGAGCGAGGCGGCGTGCACGGCGCGGGCCACGTCGCGGACGTCGACGAAGTCGCGCTGGACGCCGAGGCCGCCGAGTTTGAGTTCGCCGTCGCCGGCCTGCATCGCCCGGCGCATCGCCTCGGCGAGACGGCCGAGCGGCGACCCGGCGGGGGTGCCGGGACCGGCCGGGGAGAAGACCCGCAGCACCACCGCGTCCAGGCCGGAGCCGAGGACGAGTTCGGTGGCGGCGAGCTTGCTGACGCCGTACGGGCCGCCGGGGCGCGGCACGGCGTCCTCGGCGGTGGAGGAGCCGGGCTGGCTGGGCCCGTACTCGGCGGAGCAGCCGATCTGCACCAGGCGGGCCCCGCAGCCGCTGCGCCGCAGCGCCTCGCAGACGGTGGCGACGGCGACGGTGTTGTGGCGGGTGAGCTCGCGGGCGCCGCCCCGGGTGGCTCCGGCGCAGTTGATCACGACGCCGGGGTGGACCGCGTCGAGGAAGCGGGTGAGCGCGCCGGGGCTGCCGGACGCGAGGTCGAAGCGGACGTCGGCGTCGTCACCGCGGCCGAGGGCGGTGAGCTGGACGGCGGGGTCGGCGAGCAGACGGTCGGCGACGTAGCGGCCGATGTAGCCGTTGGCTCCGATCAGCAGAACCCTCATCGGGCGCCTCCCGGGGTGTGCGCGCAGGTGGCCGGCGCGGGCGTGCCGGCCCCGGACGCGAGGGCCGGGCGCGGAGCGCGGGGCGCCGCGGGCTTGTCCGGGGCACCGGACGCCATGGGCGCGTACCGGGCATCGGTCGTCCCGGGCGCGCAGCGGGCGGGGGCCCTTCCGACGGCTCCGGGCGTCCCGAACCCGCGCAGGGCTCCGCCGGCTCCAGCAGGTGCGCTCGCTCCGGACGGAACGCCGAACGCGCCGGTGGCTCCGGGCGCTCCGGGATGTCCGGGTCGGGAGGTGGTCATCTGGTGTTCTCCTTCGAGGGGGTGGTGCGGATGCGTCCGGCGGCCTGGCCGGCGCCTGCGGCGGACGGTTGGTTTTAGGGGGGTGGCACGTCCGTGCGGCCGGGGGCGCGCCGGGTGCGGGGCAGCGGTCAGCATCGGTCGTCGCCTCGGGCGCGGGCGGGCGCGTGGGCCGAGGCGCGGGTGAGCCTGCGGCTCGCGTGGACCAGCAGGGTCAGGGCGCCGGTTCCGCAGACGAGGACCGGGACGCCGCCGGGTCCCCAGCCGTCCAGGAGGGCTTCGACGGGCGTGGCCAGGAACGCGCAGCCCGGCAGCCGGGCGCCGAACAGGGCGGACAGGGTCGAGGCCTCGGCGGCCGCCGCGACGCCCAGGACCAGCGCCGGAGCCCGGCGGAAGCCGTGCGTGGCGAGGAGCCGGGCGAGCAGCAGCAGGGCGCCCAGGGTCAGGGTCCGGGCGTAGGCCGCGGGCTCGTCGAGGACGGCGGCCGCGAGGGCGTGCAGCCCGGCGAGGGCCGCCAGGTACAGGACGAAGGCGCCGAGCAGCAGGGGTCGTACGGCTGCGGCGAACTCCTCCAGGCCGCGGCTGGCCGTCAGTCTGCGGCGGGCGCCGGAGACGAGCAGCTGGGCGCTCCAGGCGGCGGGGGCGCAGGAGAGAGTGAGGGCCGTCAAGGCGGCGGTGTCGACCGGCCAGGCGGAGTTCGCGATTCCGGTGGGCGGGGTGTCGGGGCCGCCGGCGGCCCCGACACC
>NZ_MUND01000942.1 GCF_002154375.1 Streptomyces glaucescens
GGCCCAGGACGTGCTCGCGCACGCCAGGGACGTGGGGCGGGGGGTGACGTTCTCGGCGCCGACGGAGCTCGGGGCGAAGGGGGCGCTGCTGGCCTGGTCGGTGGGAGCGCTGCTGGTCCATCTGGGGCTGACGGCGCTGTTCGGGCCGCGGGACCCGGAGGGGCCGTACGGGTACGGGCCGGGCCCGGGGCCGGGGAGCGGCGACGGGGGCTTGCGCAAGCCGGCGTGACGGGGTGCCTCCCACGAGCCCTTCGAGCAGGGGGCACCCCCGGCGTCCGCCGGTGCCGCCCCGGGCGGCACGGCCGCTCGCGGCTCCGAGGCACGACGGCCCGCCGGCTCCGGGCTGCGCGCGCCCGCGGCTCCGGGTTACGAGCACCCGCGGCACCGGGGTGCGGATGCCCGCACTGCGGGGGGTGTGGATGCCCGCACTGCGCGGCGCCGGTGCCCGTGACCATGGCGAGCGGCCGGGGCTACGTCCGGCCGATGGGGGCCAGGACCGCGTTCGTCAGGGTCGTCAGGTCCTTCGGCGAGAGTTCGACCTCCAGACCGCGGCGGCCCGCCGAGACGCAGATCGTCTCGTGGGACGTGGCGGAGGCGTCCAGGACCGTGGGCAGCCTCTTGCGCTGGCCCAGGGGGGAGATGCCGCCCCGGACGTAACCGGTGGTGCGTTCCGCGAGGGCGGGGTCGGCCATGG
>NZ_MUND01000943.1 GCF_002154375.1 Streptomyces glaucescens
GACCCCGACTCCCCGGCCCCCGTCTCGAACGCCCGGCCCCAGACCGCCGCCGCGATCAGCGGCCTGGTCACCGCTTCCCTGGCCATCGCCCTGGTCGCGGCGTCCTTCACCGCCCAGCTCGTCTACCGCGACTACTACACCTGCACCAACGACGCCCTCACCAACGAGGCCAGGCAGGACTGCGCCAAGCTCCTCCCGGAGGAACTGCGCGGGGTCCTCGACGGCAACGGCTGAGGCCGGCTCGGCCCGCGCGGCGGGTGCCGGGTCAGCGGGGTGCCGGTGAGGCTCCCGGCGACTGCGGCTGCGATTGCGGCTGCGGTTCCGGCGGGTGCGGCGGGGTCTCGGGCCGGGCCGCCCGATGGAGACCGCCCGGGATGTGCTCGTCTTCGGGGCGCCAGAGTTCGGCGCGCCGGCCGGAGTCGGGGTCTGCCGCGTCCGAGGACCGGGAGGGGCCAAAGGACTCGAACGGCTCGGAGGGCCGGTGCGCCTCGGAGGGCCGGGAGGACGACCGGGAGGGGGCCTTCTCGCCGGAGAACCACATCGCGGCTTCCTCGACGGAGAACCAGATCGAGGCCTCTCCGAGGGAGGCCCGGTCCGAGGCTCCCTCGTCGGAGGACCGGGGCGG
>NZ_MUND01000944.1 GCF_002154375.1 Streptomyces glaucescens
CCGCCGTTCCCGCCCTGACCGCCGTCGCCGCCGTGACCGCCGCCGTTGCCACCCTGGTTGCCGTCGCCGCCCTGGTTACCGTTCCCGCCCTGGTTGCCGTTCCCTCCCTGGCCATCACCCCCATTGCCGCCCTCGTTGCCGTTGCCGCCCCAGACCCCGCCCGTGTTCCCGCCCGAGTTGCCGCCCGTGTCGTCCCACGCGACGGCCGCCGGGGCCGTGAGGCCGAACGCGGCGACCGCGGCAGCGGAGACCGCCAGGGCACGATAGTTACGCATGTGATCCTCCGCGGAAGACGCCCCGGGGCCCGTCCCCGGTCGATCGGCGAGAAAGCGCCTCCCGGGAAAAACCCTCAGTTGCCCTGGCGGGGCCCGCATTTCGGCGATGGTCCGTACCGGTGAGGCAACACGCCGGACGAAAACCGCACAATCGGATATTGCCGCAGGTCACGGACTGTCAGAAAATTCCTGCTCAGGGCAACTCGGATGGCGCACCGCTCCTCCCCGGGCACCACCCGTTCGCCGCTGACCCGTCGCCGGTTTCCCGGACGGCATTTAGCGTTCTCATATGCGCGAATTGACGTGGCGACGGCCGCGTCGAGAGGGGATGGCGAATGTCTGCGTCCGAGCTGTCCGCCGAGCTGGCCGAAGAGGAGGAGCGGCGGAAGAAGCGCGCCCCGTGGGGCGTGATAGCGCTTGTTCTGCTGACCGGTCTCGCGCTCATCCGGAACGGTTCGGGCGAGTTCGACGTGGGCCCGCCCCAGCCCGCGTCGGCGGCGGCCGCGGACAGCGCCGTCGTGCGCGACGCCTTCGGACAGGCCGTGCAGCCGCTGCCGTACGCCGCGCCGGACCGGGTGCGGATCCCGGCGATCCAGGTCGACGCGCCGATGATGCCGGTCGGCCTGGACGCGGAGGGCTGGGTGGACGCGCCGCCGCCGGAGGACCCGAATCTGGCGGGCTGGTTCACCGGCGCCGTATCACCCGGCGAGAAAGGCACCGCCGTCGTCGTCGGCCATGTCGACAACAAGCAGGGACCCGCCGTCTTCTACGGCCTCGGCGC
>NZ_MUND01000945.1 GCF_002154375.1 Streptomyces glaucescens
TGGCGGCGGCGCTGGCGCGGGAGCTGGCCGATCCGCACACGGAGGTGCTGCTCGCGCGGAGCCGGGGACGGCTGATCGGCATGGTGATCACTCTGGCGCACCACCCCGACCCGGCCGATCCGGACCCGTGGATCGGGCTGCTGCNNGGCCGCGGTGCCGTGCGGCTCGCCGTCCTCGAGAACAACCCCGGGGCACTCGCCTTCTGGACCTCCTGCGGCTACGAGATCGTCGGTCACCGCCGCGACCGCGCCCTGAACCGCCCCTGCACCGTGCTGTCCAAACCGCTGCGCACCCCGCGCCGCGCCGCCCGGGTCGCCGTGGTGGACCCCGACGGCGCGGTGCTGCTCCTCCGCTACGACAACGTCGAGGTCGGCGTGCACTGGGCGCTGCCCGGCGGCGGCCTGGAGGCGGGCGAGACCCCGCGCGAGGGCGCGCTGCGCGAACTGCGCGAGGAGACCGGCTGGGCGGACCTGGAGCCGGGCCCGCTCCTGTGCACCTGGGAACACGACTTCACGCACAGTGGTGTCCCCGTCCGCCAGCACGAGCACGTCTACGTCACC
>NZ_MUND01000946.1 GCF_002154375.1 Streptomyces glaucescens
GCGCGACACCTGCCACCAGCTGGGCATCAGCCCCCGCTGGACCAGGCCCTGGCGACCCCAGACCAACGGCAAGGTCGAACGCTTCCACCGCACCCTGCTCGAGGAATGGGCCTACATCCGGCCCTACACCTCAGATGCCTGGCTTCACTGGTACAACTACCACCGACCCCACACCGGCATCGGCGGCCAACCACCAGCCAGCCGCGTCACCAACCTCTCCGGACGGCACACCTAGATGCTCGATTCCAAGGGGTTCAGTGGTCGTATGTGGTGAGTGCCCACATGACCGGCTGGGCGGTGTGATCGTTGTGCCAGATGGCGGCGGTGAGCGCGAGGATGCGCTGCAGGACGCGGACGGCTACGCCGCCTGGGGTGCGGCCACGATGGCGTTCGAGGTCGAGCTGGCCCGTGAAGGTTTCGTTGACCGACTCGATGACCTGCCGTAGCGGCTTGAACAGCTGGGAGGCGGCCCGCTCGGACTCGCCCTTGCGGGCCGGCCGTAGCAGTCGGATGTCCAGTTCGGCGAGCTGCTGCTCGAACTCCCGGCCAAAGTAGTTCTTGTCGCCGATCAGCGTCTGACCGGGGCGGTCGGCGACGAGCTGGGGCTCGATGGCGAACAGGTCCACCAGGTCTCGCGCTCGTCGGCTTTGGCGCCGGTGAGAGCGAAGGCGACGGGAAGGCCGTGCAGGGTGCAGCCCAGGTGCAGCCGCAGTCCCCAGAAGTAGCGCGTGTGGCTGGCGCAGTAGCCGTACTGTGCCCATCCGGCCAGGTCAGAGCGTTTGACGGTCTCACGGGAGCGGCCGCACTCCACCGGTGTTGAGTCCGCGCCCCACACGTCGTCGCTCCTCAGCGTGGTGTCGACCGCCAGCGTGCGGGTGACGCACCGGATGAGCTCGGCGGCCTTGCGCAACCGCTTGTTGTAGCCGGGCTGCTGGGGCAGGTAGGGGAACAGGTGCCGCAGGTGAGCACGGGCGTGTCGCAGCCACCGGGCCGCGGAGGTGAAGCCGAGCATTGCCTGCATCATCGCCATGGTGACCAGCTCGGCATCGCTGAGCTGCGGCGCGATGCCCACGGCCGGCCGCCAGGGGGGAGCTGCGGTGAATCTTTCAGTAGATTGTCGGTCGTGACGTAAAGGGCGGTCGCGAGGGAGTCCAGCTCTGCCTTCGCACACCGACGTTGGACTCCCT
>NZ_MUND01000947.1 GCF_002154375.1 Streptomyces glaucescens
CGGCGCGCTGCGCACCTTCGGCCCGCCCGAGGTGCGCGAACGCCTGGGACGGGCCGCCCACGGGCAGGTCGTCTTCAACTACCTCGGGCAGTGGGACGCCCGCCCCGAGAACCCCGGCGACGGCCTGGTGCGCGCCGAGCACGGCTCGTTCGGCCGCCACCACGACCCGCGCGACAGCGGCTCCCACCCGCTGGAGATCGTCGGCGCGGTCCAGCGCGGCCGGCTGTCCTTCACCTGGCACCACCGGCCCGCCCTGCACACCACCGACACCGTGCGGCGCGTCGCCGAGGACTTCGCCCAGGCGCTGCGCCACATCGCCCACCACGCCCGCGACCGCCGGTGACGCCCCGCCCCGTGGGCCGTGCCCCACCTCCGGCACCGCACGACCGACCCGTTCCCCACCACCCGTGACGAACCGAGAGAGCGAGACCGAAGACATGGACGAGAACACCCGCTACCAGGTGCTGCGCAACGACGAGGACCAGTACTCGCTGTGGCCCGTCGACATCGAGGTGCCCGCCGGCTGGCAGCCCGTCGGCAAGGAGGGCACGGAGGCCGAGTGCTCCGCCTACGTCGACGAGGTCTGGACCGACATGCGCCCGCGCAGCCTGCGTGAGCGCATGGAGAACGCCGAAGCCTGACGCGTTCGCGCGGAGCGACGCGGGACCGGGCCGGGGCGCGCTGCTGGGCGCGCCCCGGCC
>NZ_MUND01000095.1 GCF_002154375.1 Streptomyces glaucescens
GAGTCCCTGGCGGCGCACAGAAGAGGGCCCCCTCGCGAGAGCGAGGGGGCCCTTTCCGTTCCCTGCTAGAACGTGACGTCCGAGCAGGCGTAGAACGCGTTGCCGGTGTCCGCGACCGTCCACACCGCCAGGATCACGTGCCGTCCGCTGAGCCCGGACGGAATCGTGCCGCTGTGCGAGAGGGTCTGCGGCGGACGCTGGCCGCCGTAGGGGACCGTCAGGAAGGGTGTCAGGTTGAGGTCGGACCGGGACAGGTTGTGGTTCTGGTTCCAGCCCGGCTTGGTGATGTAGTACTTGAAGTCGGTCGTGGCGTGCATCGCCGTGAACTGCCAGCGGAAGGTGTAGCTCTGCCCGCCGTTGACCTTGGTGGCCGGCCAGGCGCCGCCCGACGGCGTGCGCGGGGCGTCGAGCTGGGCGAACGGCNNGCCGCAGTTGGTGACCGTGCCGTTCTGGCACAGCTTCTGCCTGCTGATGGGGAGATCGGTGTAGCCGTGGCCGCTGGCGCCGCCGGAGGAGAGCACAAGGGCTCCGGTCGTCGCCAGTCCCACCACGGCCGCGGACAACTTGGTCTTGGTGCGCATGCCGCCGCTCCTGGTGAACGTGGGGGAGGTTCGGTGAGCCGTGCAGGGTGCGGTTCCGTAGGACCGCGTAGGTCTAGACCAAGGCCCAGGTTATTGCCGTTAGTTGAACATGTCCATACCAATCACCGACCGCTTCACGCGTTCCGCCCCCGCCCGGTCATCCCC
>NZ_MUND01000948.1 GCF_002154375.1 Streptomyces glaucescens
CGGCGGTCAGGGTGGCAACGGGGGCCACCACGGCAAGTCCCCGAGCAACATCGTCGCGCTGCCCAGCGTGATCGCCCGCGGCGGACAGATGACGATCACCGTCGACGGCTGCCCGCGCGGCGGCACGGCCACGTCCGCCGCGTTCCCGACGACCACCCTCACCCCGATCCGCGGCGCCAACGAGACCGCCCGGGGCACCGCTACGATCCACCACAACGCCCGCCCCGGCTCGTACGACATCACGGTCCACTGCTCCGGCCGGACCCTCACCCGGCCGGCCGCCTTCACCGTCCTCGGCGGCGTCCGCGGCGGTATCGGCGGCAGCAGCTCCGAGGGTGCCACGCCGGCCGACATCGCCATCGGCGGCGGGCTGGTCGCGGCGGCCGTCATCGGCGGCGGAGTGTTCTGGATGCGGCGCCGCTCCGAGAAGCGGATCTGATCCGCCGAGCGGATCCGGCCGCACCTCCCCCGGACGGCACCGTCCGGACGTCGCGCACCCGCACAGGCCTTCGCCCCGGTCCCTGAGGGAGCCGGGGCGAAGGCCTGTGCGG
>NZ_MUND01000949.1 GCF_002154375.1 Streptomyces glaucescens
CATCCGGCTCGTCGTCACCGACATGGACGGCACGCTGCTGGACGACGACAAGCGGGCCCCCGCCGGACTGTGGGAGGTGCTGGAGCAGCTGCGCGAGCGCGGCGTGCTCTTCAGCCCGGCCAGCGGCCGCCAGTACGCGACCCTCGCCCGCGAGTTCGCCCCGGCCGCGCAGGGCATGGTGTTCATCGCCGAGAACGGCACCTACGTGGTGCGCGACGGGGTGGAGATCAGCTCCGACCCGCTGGACCCGGCCGTCGTCGCCGAGATCGTCGCGGCGGTACGGCGGCTGTCCGCGGGAGGCGCCGACGTCGGCGCCGTCGTCTGCGGCAAGAAGTCCGCCTACGTCGAGCGGACCGACCCGGCCTTCCTCGCCGAGGTCCGCCGCTACTACGTGGAGAACCGGATCGTCGACGACGTCACCGCCGTCGACGACGACATCCTCAAGGTGGCCCTCTACGACTTCGGCTCCGCCGAACGCACCACCGCCCCCGCGCTGGCCGCGTTCGCCGGCACCCATCAGGTCGTGGTCTCCGGCGAGCACTGGGTCGACGTCATGAACCGCACCGCCGACAAGGGCGCCGCAGTCCGCCGCCTCCAGCGCGAGCTGGGCATCACTCCCGCCCAGACCATGGTGTTCGGCGACTACCTCAACGACCTGCAGATGATGGACACCGCCGAGTGGTCCTTCGCCATGGCCAACGCCCACCCGGAGGTCATCCGCCGGGCCCGCCATCTCGCGCCCTCCAACAACGACGACGGCGTGCTGCGCACGATCCGACGGGTGCTCGGCCTGCCGGCCTGACGCCTCCCAACTGCCGCCCCGGGCAAGGCGGTCGGGCGCTCGCGGGCCGCTCGCGCCGCCGGTACGCGGCAGCGCGCTGCGGCGCACGGTCGGCGGGCCGTGTCGCCCTCCGCCGCACTGGGCATGGTGACGGATGCCGACCGGCCGCTGTGGCCGTGACGTCACGTCGAAGAGGGGGAGTCATGTCGTCCTCGGTTCCGTCGGTTCCGTCGCCCCGTGGCCGGCCGCAGCCGGTGCTGGGCCCACCAGCGAGCGCCGCGGTCTTCCTGGTGGTCACCGTCGACCCCGGCGGGGAGCCGGCGGCCCGCGAGGTGCTGGCTGAACTGCCCGGCCTCGAGCGGGCGTTCGCCTTCCCGCACCCGGAGGGACGCCTGTCCTGCGTGGCGGGCATCGGCGCGCAGGCCTGGGACCGGCTCTACGGCGCGCCGCGCCCCGCCGCCCTGCACCCGTTCCGCGAACTCACCGGGCCCCGCCACCACGCCGTCGCCACCCCGGGAGACCTGCTCTTCCACATACGGGCAGCCCGCCCCGACCTGTGCTTCGCGCTCACCGCCGAGATCATGAAGGGGCTGCGCGGCGCGGCCACCGTGCAGGACGAGACCCAGGCCTTCGCCTACTACGACGCCCGCAACCTGCTCGGCTTCGTCGACGGCACCGAGAACCCGGTCGGCGCCGACGCCGCCGAGGCGGCGCTGATCGGTGACGAGGACCCGGAGTTCCGGGGCGGCAGCTACGCGATCGTGCAGAAGTACCTGCACGACGTGGCCGCGTGGGAGCGCCTGACCACCGAGGAGCAGGAGCGGGTCATGGGCCGCGCCAAGGCGACCGGCCTGGAACTGGACGCGCCCGGTTCGCACAAGGACGTCAACACCGTGCTCGGCCCGGACGGCGCCGAACAGCGCATCCTGCGCGCCGCCATGCCGTTCGGCCGACCGGGCCGGGGCGAGTTCGGCACCTACTTCATCGCCTACGCCCGCGACCCCCAGCTGACCGAGACCATGCTGCGCCGCATGTTCGTCGGCACGCCGGCCGGTGGCCCCGACCCGCTCCTGGACTTCTCACGCGCGGTCACCGGCACCCTGTTCTTCGTCCCCTCGGCCGACCTGCTCCAGGACCTGTCCGAGCACGGCAAGCCGAGGTGACTCAGTCGTCCTCGCCCTCGTCGCCGTCGTCCCCGGAGGCCGGGGCGGCGCCGGCCGCCGGGGGAG
>NZ_MUND01000950.1 GCF_002154375.1 Streptomyces glaucescens
TGGACCGTCCACGGCAGCGGGACGTCGCGGATGAAGGTCTCCCGGCGGGCGGATCAGCCGCAGTTCGGGGGCGGAGCGCGGGGTGAAGGGGGCCCCGCTGCCGTGGACGGTCCAGATCGGTCCGGCCGCGGCGTCCGGCGCGCGCCGGACGGTGGCGGTCGTCACCGTGGTGTGCCTCGGTGTACGTGGTGGCCGAGGGGCCGCTGCGGGAGGCCGGGCGGCGCTCCGGTGCCGGGCTCGCCGCTCACCAGCGGCCGGAACGCCGCGGCCAGCCGGTGCCCGAAGTCGTCGGCCTCGGCTTCCTCGCGCTGCCGGGAGCCGTCGCGGGCGGCGACGGTGAGGGCGGTGCCGCGCCGGCCGGGCCCGGTGGCGAGCGCCTGCGTAGCGGCGGTGCCGGTCGGGCGGTGACGGCCGTGTCCGGCGTGCAGGTGCCACAGTTCGTGGCCGAGGATGACGAGCTGCTGGAGGGCTTCGGCCCGTTCCTCGACGATGACCAGGTCGAAGTCCTGGAACTCCACCCACAGGCCGGTGACTTCAAGCTCGTCGGGGAACCGTTCGAAGCGCAGTTCGACGGGCCGTCCGCCGCGCTGGGCGCTCATCTCCTCGCACACCGCGTGGCACACCTGGCGGATGCCGGTGGGGGGCCGCGGCCGGACCCGCAGGCCGGCGTCGAGCCGGGCCGTCAGACGGCGCATGGCGGAGCCGGTCCGTGCGTGTCGCGGCGCCGCGGCGGGCCGGACCGCGCTGTGCCGCGCGCCGGGGTCGTCCATCGCCCCCCTTCCCGCCGCCGTCCGTGCGCCGCACGACGGTTCGTCGAGGGTACGCGGCGGGTCGGGGGGCGACCACGCCGTTTTCGCGAGTTCCTGTTCAACCCATTGACGCGCACGCGCTTCGACCTTACGGTCCGTTCGAAGTTACGAGCGACATTCGATATACCGAACGTAGAGAACTCGAACAGTAAGGGCAGGGAATGGGACAACCTGGCCTGAACCGCAGGCAGATGCTGGCCGGCCTCGGCGGACTGACGATCGCGGGAAGCTTCGGCTTCGCCGCCCTCGGCACCGGCGCTGACGCACTCGCCTCCGGAGCCCGTACGCGGGTGAGGTACTGGAACCTCTTCAGCGGCGGCGACGGCTACAACATGGTCTCGATGCTGGACGCCTTCCGTGAGGAGCATCCGGACGTCGCGGTGAAGGACTCCACCCTCCAGTGGGGCAACCCCTTCTACACCAAGCTCGCCATGGCGGCGGCCGGCAACCGCGCCCCGGACCTCGGCGTCATGCACCTGGGCCGGGTCACCGGCTTCTCGCCCGGCCGCCTCCTGGACCCCTGGGACGTCGGCCTGCTCGCCAAGTACGGCGTGCGGGAGGCCGACTTCAACCCCGAGCTGTGGCGGCGGGCCGTCATCGACGGCAAGCTCTACGCCCTCCCGCTCGACATCCACGTCCAGCTCTGCTTCTACCGCAAGGACGTGCTGCGCAAGGCGGGCCTGCTCGGCTCCGACGGGCGGATGATCTCCCCGGCGTCGGCCGACGAGTGGTTCGCCATGCTCGAGGAGGCCAGGGCGGCCACCAAGAAGGGGCTGCAGACCATCGGCCTGTGGCTCAACGACCAGAACTTCCAGTGGTGGTTCTTCGTCGCCTTCTACACCCAGCTCGGCGGCACCTGGTTCGACGAGGCCCGCACCGAGGTCACCTTCGACACCGACAAGGCCACCCAGGTCCTGGAGTTCCTGCGCCGGCACATCACCGACGGGTACGCCAACCCCAACTTCGGCGGCGGCGCGGGCGCGGAGCAGTTCATCAACGGCTCCCCCTTCGCCTGGGAGGGCAACTGGTCGGTGCCGGTCTTCGACACCGCGAAGGTCGACTACGGAGCCACCCCGCTGCCGCCCGTCTTCGGGCGGCAGGCGACCCACGCCGAGTCGCACGCCTTCGTGCTGCCGCACCAGTCCGGCCGGGGCGGCGCCGCCAACGAGGGGGCCCACCAGCTCGCCGCCTACATCGTCAAGAACGCCCGGGCCTGGGCGGGCGGCGGTCACATCCCCGCCTACACCCCCATCCTGACCACCCCCGGTTACCGGAAGCTGAACCCGCAGAGCGAGTACGTCTCGGCCATGGACCACCAGGCCACCGAGCCGAAGGTGTGGTTCGCCGGCTCCACCGGCATCCTCGCCCAGCGCATCGGCCCGGTCATCGTCTCCTCGACGATGGGCTCCGCCAAGCCGGACGCCGCCGCCCGCCGGATGAAGAGCGCGCTCACCGGCCTCCTCGCCATGAAGAACCCCATGGACGGGAAGACCGCCGCGCAGGGAGGTGCGGTCGCATGACGACGACCAGTGCCGAGACCGTCATCGTCCCCGCCCGCGCGCGGACCGCCACGGAGAGCGCCACCGCCCGCCGCAAGCAGGGCTTCCAGCACGGCGGCTGGTTCGTCGCCCCGTTCCTCGCGCTGTTCGCGCTGTTCGTGGTCTGGCCGCTGCTGCGCGGCCTCTGGCTCAGCTTCACGGACGCCAACATCTCCGGCGAGGGCGCGAGCTTCGTCGGCCTCGACAACTACCGCGAGGCCCTCCAGGACGACGTCATGTGGGAGGCCCTCGGCCACAGCGCGTACTTCACGCTCCTGGTCGTCCCCTGCATCACCGTCCTCGCCTTCCTCCTCGCGATGCTCGCCCACCACATCGAGCGCGGGAAATGGCTCTGGCGGCTGTGCTTCTTCGCCCCGTTCCTGCTGCCCTCCACCGTCGCCGCCAACCTGTGGCAGTGGCTGTTCAACCCCGGCACCGGGATGATCAACCACGTCTTCGGCATCGACACCCCGTGGCTCACCGACAAGGCGTACGCCATGCTCGCCGTCGTCCTCACCACCCTGTGGTGGACGGTCGGCTTCAGCTTCCTGCTCTACCTCGCCGCCCTCCAGGGCATCCCCGGCCACCTCTACGAAGCGGCCAAGCTGGACGGCGCGAACGCCTGGCACCGCATGGTGCACATCACCCTGCCGATGCTGCGCAACATCACCGGCCTCGTCATCGCCCTCCAGATCCTCGCCTCGCTCCAGGTCTTCGACCAGGCCGTCGTCATGCAGGACTTCGGGCCCGGGCCCGAAGGGTCCACCAGGACCTTCGTGCAGTACACGCTCGAAGAGGGCTTCACCAGCTACCGCGTGGGCTACGCCTCCGCCATCTCCATCATCTTCTTCGTGATCATCGCGGCCGTCGCCCTCGCGCGGATGTGGCTGCTGCGCAACCGTGAGGAGGGCGGCCGATGAGCGGCGCCGCACAGATCCCGGTCAGGCCGCGCCGGGCCTGGACCCCCAGCCAGATCGTCCTCACCCTCCTCGGCACCGCCGTCTCCGTGGTGTTCCTCTCCCCGCTCGCCTGGGCGCTGTTCACCTCGCTGAAGTCGGAGACCGAGGCCGTGGCGGTGCCGCCGCGCTGGCTGCCCAGGGAATGGACGGGCCAGGCCTGGTCGGCGATCTTCGAGAACGGCAACATCACCAACTGGTTCGTGAACTCGCTGGTCGTCTCCGTCTGCGTGACCACCGTCGTGCTGGCCGTCTCGGCGCTCGCCGGATACGGCTTCGCCCGCACCGAGTTCCGCGGCAAGGGCGCCCTGATGGGCGTCGTCATGGCGGGCCTGATGGTCTCCCCGGCCGTCCTCGGCGTCCCGCTGTTCACCACGGTCCAGCAGATGGGGATGGTCGACACCTACTGGGGCATGATCCTGCCGCAGTGCGCGCCCGCCGCGATGGTCTACATCCTCTACAAGTTCTTCCAGGGCATCCCGCGCGAACTCGAAGAGGCCGCGTTCATCGACGGCGCGGGCCGCTGGCGGGTCTTCTTCACCATCGTCGTCCCGCTCGCCCGGCCCTCCCTCGCCGCGGTCGGCATCTTCACCTTCATCGCGTCGTGGAACAACTTCCTGTGGCCGTACATGGTCACCAACAACCCCGACCTGATGACCATGCCGAACGGCATCGCGACCGTCATGAACTCCTACGGCATCCAGTGGGCCCAGCTGATGGCCGGCGGCCTGATGGCGGGCCTGCCCCTCATCGTCGTCTTCGTCTTCTTCCAGCGGCAGATCGTGGCGGGCGTCGCCCACACGGGATTGGCGGGACAGTGACCGTGACCGTGCGCACCACCCTCACCGCCGTCGCGACGGCCACCCTCATGGCCCTGCTGCCCACCACGGCCCAGGCGGCGCAGACCCACCCCGAC
>NZ_MUND01000951.1 GCF_002154375.1 Streptomyces glaucescens
GGCCCTGCGGCGTCCGGCACGCACGCCCGCCGCGTTGCCCGACCTCCGGGCGGGCGACGGGAGGCGTCAGACGGGAGCTTGCTCGCCCCCGCCGCCCCTTCCCCGTTCCCGACCCCGGGGTCTGTGCCCCCGGATCACCCTCGGCCGGAACGGCCTCGTCCTCAAGCGCCGGACGGGCCGATTCGGCCGGCCCGGCTGAAACAGGAGCTGCCATGCATCTCGACCACTCCCACGGCGGTCCCGCCACGCTCAGCGCCGATGCCCACCGGCCCGACGGGTCGCGGCGCGCCCTGCGGATCGGGCTCGGCGGGCCCGTCGGGTCCGGCAAGACCGCCACCGTCGCCGCCCTGTGCCGGGCGCTGCGCGACGAACTGTCGCTGGCCGTCGTCACCAACGACATCTACACCCGCGAGGACGCCGAGTTCCTGCTCCGGGAGGCCGTACTGCCGCCGGAGCGGATCACCGCCGTGGAGACCGGCGCCTGCCCGCACACCGCGATCCGGGACGACATCTCCGCCAACCTGGAGGCCGTCGAGGACCTGGAGGACGAGGTGGGACCGCTCGACCTGATCCTCGTGGAGTCCGGTGGGGACAACCTCACCGCGACCTTCTCCAAGGGGCTCGTGGACGCGCAGATCTTCGTGATCGACGTGGCGGGCGGCGACGACATCCCGCGCAAGGGCGGGCCCGGGGTCACCACCGCGGACCTGCTGGTGGTCAACAAGACCGACCTCGCCCCGTACGGCGGCTCCGACCTCGCCCGGATGGCGGCGGACGCCAAGGCGCAG
>NZ_MUND01000952.1:0-2522 GCF_002154375.1 Streptomyces glaucescens
GCGAGGGCGTCGGCGTGGCTGGTGAGGTCCACGTCGGCGATGGCGCGGGTGACGTCGTGGTGGCGGCGTTCGGCGAGGGCGCGGCCGGGGGTGAGGATCGCGGCGAAGTAGGCGAGGTTCTGACGGACGGTCAGGTCGTCGTAGACGGAGGGGGCTTGGGTGACGTAGCCGATGCGGGTGCGCAGGGTGGGGTGGCCGGCGGGATGGCCGAGGACGTCGAGGGTGCCGGTGACCTTGGCCTGGGTGCCGACGATGGCCCGCATGAGGGTCGACTTGCCGCAGCCGGAGGGCCCGAGGAGGCCGGTGATCCGGCCGCGGGGGACGGTGAAGCGGAGGTCGCGCAGGACGGTGCGGGGGCCGCGGGTGACGGTGAGACCGTCGGCGTGGACGGCGGGGGTTCCGGAGGGTGGTGATGGGGTGCCTTCGGGAGGCCTCGGCACTTTATTCATCATGCGGTGAATAATCCTCCCGAAGGCATGGACCGTCAAGAGACGGTGGTCGTCACCAGGATTTCCACGTCGTAGACCTCCTCGACGACGCCGTCCGGGAAGCGGCGCAGGAGGTGGTCCCGCTCCTCGGCGAGAAAGGCGGCGCTGCGGTCCGGACCGTGGACCAGGAAGATCGAGTGACTGCCGAGGTTGGCGAGATGGATGTCGACCGGGACCCGGCGGCTCCAGCGGACCAGCTTGCGGACGCAGTGCGGCGTGGGGCCGCCGGCGGTGGCCGCGTCGAGGGCGGCGGTGAAGGCCGGCAAGGCGCTGGTGCGGGGGCCGGGGGCGCCGCGGCTCCCCCAGGCGGCGACCACCGCGTCCCCGTAGTACCGGCGGACGCGGTCCGTCTGCTCGGCGATCCAGGGGACGTCCTCGGCTTCGAGGTTCCACCACAGGGCGAGCGCGCCGCCCGGCCGCAGTACGCGGAACGCCTCCGGCAGGGCGCGTGCCGGGTCGGTCCAGTGCCAGGCCTGGGCGTAGGTGACGAAGTCGGCGGAGGCGTCGGCGAGCGGGAGGGCGTTGCCGTCGCCCCGGACGAGCGGGATGCCGGGGTGGGCGCGGCGGAACTCGGCCGCCATGCCGTCACCGGGTTCGACGGCGACGATCTCGGCGCCGCGGCGGTGCAGGAGTGCCGTCGCTATGCCGGTCCCGGCACCGATGTCGGCGACCCGGGCGCCGGCGAAGGAGCGGCCGGCGGTCTCCTCGATGGCGTCGAACAGGGCGGGTGGATAGGAGGGGCGGTTCGCGGCGTACTGGGCCGCGACGGTGTTGAAGGAGTGGGCCCGGGCGGTGAGGGACGGACTGGTGGTGGTGTCGGAGGGGCCGGGGAGCGGGTGTCCTGGAGTCGGCATAGGGCCATGGTGGCCAAGGACGTGAGCGGCTACGAGCGGTTTCGCGCAAGCCCGGTCGCGGAGTGGGTCAGGCGCGGCGGCGTTTCTTCGACGGGTTGCCGGTGCGGCGGGCCGTGCGCTTCTCGTACTGCTCGCGGGCGGCGTCGTACTCCGCGCGGTGCAGCTTCTCGCCGGGTGCCTCGGTGAGGGAGCGGAAGAAGTAGGCGAGGAGGGAGCCGACGAAGCCGATGGCCAGCAGGCCGCGCAGGGACGCCTGGCGGTCGGGGTCGGGGCGCTTGCCGAAGCTGTCCCAGGTGTGCCGGAAGGCGAGCGCGCTGCACACCGCGAACATCACGACCATCAGCAGCGACACCAGGTTTCCGGTGTTCGCGAGCGCCAGGCCCTCGTAGGCGAAGCGCAGCACCATGCAGGAGGCGACGACCGCGGCGAGCGAGCCCGCGGAGGCGGCGGCACGGCGGAGGGGGTAGCCCTGGTCGTGGTGCAGCCAGGTCGTGCCGAAGAAGCGAAGCGGCTCCGGGCGCGGGCCTGCGGCGGGCGCCGTGGCCGGGGCGGTCGTGGCGCCTTGGGCAGGCGTGGCCCCTTGGGCGGGTGCGGTGCCTGCGCCTGGGGTGGGGGCGGTGGCCGCAGCGGGCTGGGAGCCCGCCGGGGTCGTCGTCGGGGTGCCGGATTCGTCGCTCACGCGTCGATTATGGCTCCCGTGTCTGGACGGCCCCGGGTGCGGGCTCCCAGCGGCGCCGCGGGCGTCAGAGGCAGCGCGAGGCGACGTAGCCGTCGCTGCCCGTGTTCACATAGGCGTCCGAGACGTACTCGCCCTGGCTGATGTTGTCCCAGATCTTCGACGTGCCGTAAGGGCCGGTGACCGTCTCGCCGGGCCGCTGGCAGAAGATCGCCACGTGGGCGCCCTCGGGCAGCACGCGGATGACCGGGTAGTTGGTGCTGGGGCCGCTGCGCACGTTCAGCCGGACGCCCGGGGCGACCGCGTAGTAGCGCACGGCCATCGTCGTGACGGCCTCGGTGACGCCGCCGGTCTCTTCCACTTCCACGTTCTCCACAGCCATGGAAAACCTCCCCCGTTGACCCACGGCTCAGGACGGCCATGGGATCGCCTTGATTCCCTGCAATCGCGTCTCGAAACATATGTACGCAACTCGCACACGGAGGCTAGGGGGTGTCGTCAAAC
>NZ_MUND01000952.1:2626-2926 GCF_002154375.1 Streptomyces glaucescens
CGACACCCCCTAGCAAGCCGCCTCGGTCTCGTACGCGTCATCGACTAGGCTCCGTGCGTCGCGCGCGCGGACGTAGAGCACGGGGGTGGTCCATGGCGCCACAGCGCAACATCGGAGCGGGCGCGGAAGCGGAACTTCCGGAGTACGCCGGTCACTACCGTCTGGAGTCCTGTCTCGGCTCGGGCGGCATGGGCGTCGTGCATCTGGCGCGCAGCCCCTCCGGGATGAAGCTCGCGGTGAAGGTCGTCCACGCGGAGTTCGCCAGGGATCCCGAGTTCAGGGGGCGGTTCCGGCAGGAGG
>NZ_MUND01000953.1 GCF_002154375.1 Streptomyces glaucescens
GGCGTGGGCTGCCTCGTCGATGGTGCAGGACCAGGGGGTGAGGTCGGCGAGGGTGCGCAGGATGGGGGCGGGCGCGCCCGGGGCGCGTACCAGCCACTCGTTCCAGACCGCGCCGCCCGGGCCGGCCAGTACTTCGAAGCGCAGGTCCGGCCAGAGGGGGACCGGCCACTGCCAGGCCTCGCACTCCAGGTCGCCGATGCGGCGTGGGGCCCGGGACTCCGGGGTGCCGAGGACGGAGCGGTAGCGGCCGGCGGCCGTACGGCCCCGTGGTGAGCGGACCATGGCCTGCCAGCGTTTGTTCGCCTCCCGCATGTCGGCCAGGGAGACACCGAGCGCGCGGCGGGCGTCGGCCACCAGGCCGGGGTTGTGGTCGGCCATCCGGCGCAGCAGGACCAGCTGGAAGTCGAGGGGGGTGAAGGGGGGCCTGCCGCTCATGGGGCGAGTGTCGCAGACGGGCCCGGCGCCGAGGGGACTACGCGGTGCCCTCGGCCGGGTCTTCCTCCTCCGTCGCGGCCATGACCAGGCCGGAGCCGACGGCCTCGTCGCCGATGCGTTCGAGGGAGGCCCAGCGGTCGAGGTGGGTGCGGGTCCAGGCGGGGTCGTAGGCAGCCGTGGGCAGCGTCGGTATGCGCTTGCGACCGGTCTCGTCGAGGCGGTACGGCACGTCGAAGGCGGTCTGCCAGGCGTCGAGATCCGCGGCGAACGGCCCCCGAGCTGCCGCCGCGTCGACCCCGAGCTCCTGGGCGATCTCCGCCCAGGAGCTGCCCCGCTCGCGCTCGTGGATCACCGCCGAGGCCAGTGCGCGCTCGGCGAGTTCGACGAGCTGGAGCGCCTGGCTGACCCGGCCGCCGGGGCCGGTGTCGGGGTCGTTCCCGGTCGCGACCAGGCCCTTCGCGCTCTCGGCCACGTCCACGGCGTGGTCGCACAGGACCAGGCGCGCCAGTGCCTCACGGGTGAAGCGGGCCCGGTCGGCGTCGTAAGGCGTCGTCTCCGTCATGGGCGGAGCCTGCCGGGAGCCGGGCGTGCCGGGCATCCGATCTCCGCGGGTGTGGGGCGCGCGGGGCGTCCGGCCCCGGTTCCCGGCCCGGCCGGTCGGTGAGAATGCGCTCATGGACAGCGCGGAGGAAGACGTACGGCAGGCCGTCGCCGGTGAGTTGCAGCTCATGGACCCCGCGGTCCGCGCCTCGCCGGAGCGGGCCGGGCGGCTGCTCGATCCCGAGTTCGTGGAGGTCGGCGGGTCAGGGCGGCGGTGGACGTACGAGACGATGCTCGCCGAACTCGCCGGGCACGAGGGGAGTTCGGCGGACGGACCCCGGTACGAGCCCTCGGAGATCTCCGGGGTGCGGCTCGCGCCCGGGCTGGTGCACCTGACGTTCGAGACGCTGCTCGGGGAGCGCCGGACCCGGCACAGTTCGATCTGGCGCAAGGGGGAAGGTGACGCGGGCTGGCGGATGTACTACCACCAGGCGACCCGGGTGCCGCCCGGCGTCGACTAGTCACCGCCGCGGACCGGGCCGGCCCGCCTGCCCCCGGGTGCCTCGGAGCGGGTGACGAACCGCCGCGGCGCCCGGTACCGGTGCCCGCGCAGCAGCCTCTGGCGGAGCGGACCGGGCCCCCGGCCGTCGTAGCCGAGCAGGACGCCGCCGGCGTGGCTGGGGACGTGGGGCGGCGCGCCCGTAGTGGCCGTCCGGCTCGGTGTGCGTCCTCAGACCGTCCGCTACCGATCGCGCCGGATACGGGAGTTGCGGCGCGACGGCATCGGCGGGACGACACCGGCCCGGGCACGGCCGGGCCGGCCCTCTGGCGCTTCGAGCTGGAGCCGGTGCTGCGCGCCCAGCGGCTGCGCGGCGAGACCGGCCGCGCGGCCCTCAGCCGCGCCGCGCCCGCCGCACGGGCAGCCGCACGAGGTCCCGGCCCACGACGACGCGCCCCGAGTAGCCCCGCTGCGCCTTGGCGTGCCAGGCGGAGTCGGGGACGAGGCCGACGGAGCCCGGCACGAGGTGGCTGAGTACCAGCGTGCCCGCCCCGGCGCGCTCGGCGAGCGGGCCGAGCCTGCCCGCGTCGGTGTGACTGATCTCCATGTGCCGCAACTGCGCGGGCCTGAGCCCGCCCAGCTTCAGCGTGGCGAGGTCCATCACCTCGTGCACCAGGACGTCCGCGCCGCACGCCAGCCGCTCCACGTTGCCGCACGGCGCGGTGTCGCCGCTGAACACCACCGACCCGTCGGCGGTGTCGAAGCGGAACGCGAACGACGGGAACACCGGTGGATGCTCCACCAGCACCGCCGTCACCCGTACCCGCTCGTCCCGCATCACCTCGAACGGCTTCATCGGCGGCGCCATCAGCCGGTCGGGACCTGCGCCCCTCGGCATCCGGAACCGGATGTCGTGCGGCACGATCAGCTCCCGGATGTCCGGCCACCCCTCACTGCGCATCCGTACGTTGATGTCGTACGCCGTCCCCTCGATGTGCCGCCTCAGCAGCTCCGCGGTGCCCGGCGCGGGCGACGCGGGGCTGACCGTGTCCACGGCCCGCCCGGCCGGCCACACCTTCGGCAGCTCCCCCGCCGACCCCGGCCCGTACACCTGGACGGGCCCGCCCAGCGCCTGGAACCCGCCGAACCGCAGCCACAGCAGCGGATACAGATCGGCGAGGTGATCGGAGTGCAGATGGGTCAGGAACACGGCCTCCAGCTGCTCCGCCGCGAGCGCCGCCTCCGCGTACCGCCCGAACGTCCCGGGCCCGCAGTCCACCAGGTACACCCGCCCGTCCACCACGAGCGCGGACGAGATCCCGGCCCGCCCCGACATGGGCACCGGCCCGCCGCTGGTGCCCATGTCGGGGCGGGC
>NZ_MUND01000954.1 GCF_002154375.1 Streptomyces glaucescens
GCGCGTTGATCGGTGTCCTGTGCTCCGGGTCGGCGCGTGCCCAGGCCGTCGTGGCGTCGGCGAGGCCGGTCTGAACTGTACGAGGGTGTCGAAGCCTCTGCCGGCCCCCTTGGAGTACGCGCCGGGCGAAAGATCGCACCGCTCGGCTGTCTTCACCTCACAGTGGTGACCATGCTGAACCGAGTAGCCGTCCTGTCCGACATTCACGGAGTCCTGCCGGCCCTGGAGGCAGTGCTCGCCGAACCGGACGTCTTCACAGCCGACCACATCGTGCTCACCGGCGACATCGCCGCCGGCCCACAACCGACCCAGGTTCTCGACCTGCTGACCAGCCTTGGCGACCGCGTCATCTGGATCAGCGGCAACGCCGACCGCGAACTCCTCGAATACCGTCGGGGGCAACGCGGGACGATCCCCGATCCGATCGCCCCCTGGGCAGCTGAACAACTCCGCGAGGATCACCTCGACCTTCTCAGCTCGCTACCACGATCACTCTCCCTGTCCGTGAACGGCCTGGGAAAGGTGCTGTTCTGCCACGCCACCCCTCGCGACGACGAGGAGGTCGTCCTGGTCGACTCCCGCCTCGACCGCTGGGAAGAAGTCTTCAACGGA
>NZ_MUND01000955.1 GCF_002154375.1 Streptomyces glaucescens
GGACGACCGCCCCGGCGCGGCGCCCGGGGCCGCGCCGGGGCGGTCGTCCCGGCACCGACGGCGAACACGCCGGCATCCCCGTGGCATCACGGCGAACACACGGCCTCGCGCCGGACGTTCAGCACGGTTCAATGGCCGTATGACGCACATACGCGAGCGCTCCCAGCCGTCCCGGCCCTCCCAGCCGGAGCTGTACGGCGACGGCCTGTGCCTCGGCCCCTGGGACCCGGAGTCCGAGACGCACGCCGAGGCATGGCTGCGCGGACACGCCGACCCGGAGTTCCAGCGCTGGAACACCCCGCTCGTCCCCGTCACGGACCGGGACGGCGCCCGTGCGTCGCTGCGCTCCAAGGCGCGGCAGGCGGCCGACGGCAGCGCCGTGTCGTTCCGTATCGCGGACGCGGACACCGGCACGATCCTCGGCCACATCGGCGTCAACCTGATCGACCGGTCGATGCGCTGCGCCCGCGTCGGCTACTGGGTCCTCCCCGAGGCCCGCGGCCACCACGTCGCCACCCGCGCCCTCACCCTCGCCGCCCACTGGGCCTTCACCGACCTGGACCTCCACCGCCTGGAACTCGGCCACGCCCTCGGCCACGACGCGTCCTGCCGTATCGCGCGACGCTGCGGCTTCCGCCCCGAAGGCACCCTCCGCGGCGCCATGTGGGAGGCGGGCAGCCGAGACACCTTCCGCGACACCCACCTGCACGCCCGGCTGGCGACGGACGAGGCGGCCCCGGGCGGGGTCGGCCTTCCGCACGTCACGCCCAGCTGAGGCGCTGCCCCCCGGGGCCGACCCGCAGCCGCATGCGGTCGGCAGGGGGCGCGCCCGACACCGGCTCGCCGACGGTCACCG
>NZ_MUND01000956.1:0-587 GCF_002154375.1 Streptomyces glaucescens
GTCTTGTCGATCACATGTCGAGCCCGATGGGTCATGCTGATCAGGGTGGTGGCGGCGAGGTAGCGGCCATGCCGATACCGTACGCGGCGGGCCGCCAGCCCCTCTCTCCGTCCCTCCCTGTACCGTGCGCTGTAGACCGGTCAAGGGAGTCGGTACGCGGCGGTCGGTGTGCAGGGTGTAGATGTGGCGGTGTGGCGCTGACTCTTCCTGTCGAGCCGATGCTCGGCGAGACGTGCCGGGAGCTGCCGCCGGATGGGGCGTTTGCCCGGCGGCCTGGTGACGGAAGCCAAGAGCGACGGTCTCCGCGCTGTGCCCTCGCCCGCCCGGATGGGCTGCTGGTGCAGTCACGGCAGGGCACGGATCTGACGCCGGCGTTAACCCGCTGCTGCGGGTCTTCTTCGGCAGCGCCTCCCTCCCGGTCGTCAGCCAGGTCTACGCCGAGCGGCTCAAGACGTGGAACGACTGGGCGGAGGTGTCCGCGCTGGCCGAGGGTTCGCAGGCCTGACCAAGCACCGTGTGGGTGGCTGGAGCACCGCGCGAACCACAGGAACTTCCACGGGCGGCCGGGGCCGACGAAGCCGCGGCCG
>NZ_MUND01000956.1:740-997 GCF_002154375.1 Streptomyces glaucescens
GCCCTCATGCGGCCCGTCGAGGGGCAGCCGGATCTCGGCTTCCTCCGCGGCGCGGCCTTCGCTGGTCAGCGCCGCCGCGGTGCCAGCGAGTGAGAGACGGCTGACCGAGCCTTGGCCGGTCGTCACCCGGTGTGTCAGTGCCCGGACCGCGGCTGCGGCGATCACGTACCCGGTCGCGAAGTCGAGGGCCTAGACGGGAAGGTGCCGGGGCCGGCCGGCGTCGACGAGTGTGCCGAGCGCGTTGATCGGTGTCCTGT
>NZ_MUND01000957.1 GCF_002154375.1 Streptomyces glaucescens
GCCACGCCCGTCACTGCCGCGGCCCCCACCCCATCCGTCGGCTGGGGCTCCGCCCCCGACCTCGGCGCGCCCGCCACCTTCGTGCTGCTGCGGCACGGCGAGACACCGCTGACCCCCCAGAAGCGCTTCTCGGGCAGCGGCGGCAGCGACCCGTCCCTCTCCGGCATCGGCCGCGAGCAGGCCGAGCGGGTCGCGGCCGCACTGGCCCGGCGGGGCACGATCCAGGCGATCGTGTCGTCCCCGCTGGCCCGCACCCGCGAGACCGCCGGGATCGTCGCCGCCCGCCTCGGCCTGGAGGTCGGCATCGACGACGGGCTGCGCGAGACGGACTTCGGTGCCTGGGAGGGCCTCACCTTCGCCGAGGTGCAGGAGCGCCACCCGGAGGACCTGGCCGCCTGGCTGGCCTCCCCGGACGCCGAGCCGACCGGCGGCGGCGAGAGCTTCGCCGCGACCGCCACCCGGATCGCCGCCACCCGCGACAAGCTGATCGCGGCGTACGCGGGCCGCACGGTGCTGCTGGTCACCCATGTCACGCCGATCAAGACGCTGGTCCGGCTCGCGCTGAACGCGCCCGCGGAGTCCCTGTTCCGCATGGAGCTGTCGGCGGCGTCCCTGTCGGTGGTGGCGTACTACGCCGACGGCAACCCGAGTCTCCGCCTGCTCAACGACACCTCGCACCTGCGCTGAGCGCGTCCCCGCCGGGCGTATCCCCACCGGGCGCGTCCCCGCTGGGAGCGTCCACACGGGACGTGCCCCTGCCGAGCTCCGCCGCCTCCCGGGCCAGCCGCTCGATCCGCGCCCAGTCCCGCGCCGCGACCGCGTCCGGGGGCAGCATCCAGCTCCCGCCGACGCACCCGACGTTGGGCAGCGCGAGATAGCGGGGCGCGCAGTCGGGGCCGATCCCGCCCGTGGGGCAGAACCGGGCCTGCGGCAGCGGTCCGGACAGCGAGCGCAGATAGGCCGTACCGCCCGCCGCCTCGGCCGGGAAGAACTTCATCTCCCGCACCCCGCGCTCCAGCAGCGCCACCACCTCCGAGGCGGTCGACACCCCCGGCAGGAACGGCACCCCGGAGCCGAGCATCGCCTCCAGCAGGACATCGGTCCACCCGGGGCTGACCAGGAACCGGGCCCCCGCCGCCACGGACTCGGCCACCTGCCCCGGGTGGACCGATGTCC
>NZ_MUND01000096.1 GCF_002154375.1 Streptomyces glaucescens
GAGCCGTGACCCGCGCCGTGGCCGGACTTGCCGGCCGCCGCGACGCCCGCGCCGCCGCTGTCCCCGGTCTCCCGCACGGTGACCTTGACGGTGGGCTGGTCGTCCGGGATGGCGAACAGGTCGCGGTACTTCTTCGCGACCCGCACCTTCGCGGTGTACTCACCGGCCGGCAGGTCCACCGGCTTGTCGTAGTCGACCGTGCTGGAGTTGGACGCCCAGCCCTTCTCCACGCCCCACACCGAACCCAGCGTGAACGGGTTGGTGGGGCAGCTCTCCGGGTAGTGCGAGGTGGCCGGGGCGTCCGGGCGGAGCCGGCCGGAGGCGTTGTTCGGGCAGAAGGTGCCCTTGCTCTTCGCGACCTCGGCGCCGGTCGCGTCGGTGACGCTCACTTCCAGGAAGCCGGGCAGGCCGGAGAAGTCCTTCACCAGGCCGGCGGGCAGCGTCCTCGTCGTCGTGGTGGTGCCGTTGCGCAGCACCTGCTTGGCGACGACGGGGTCCTTGTACGACTTCCGGGTCACCCGGAACTCCAGCGGCGCGTCGTCGACGGTGACGTACGTGCCCAGGTCCAGATAGACCCCCGGCTCCCCCTCCCAGCGGTCGAGCGTCACGGAGTTCGACGCGGCGATCAGCTTGAGCTTCGGCTTGCCGGCGGTGCTCGCCTTGCCGTCCCCGGCACCGGGAGCGGCCCCGGCCCCGGCGACGACGACGGTGAGCGCCGCTCCCGCCGCGAGTGCGCCCCGCTTGAGGCGTGTGGTGCGTTTCTGACTGGTCATCGGGTTCCTCGTCTGCGAGTGCCGCGGTCGGGCGGCATCGGACCGGACAGCCCACACCCGGCCGACTGCGGACGCACCCCACGCGCCCCGGCCATCACTGTGAGCACCCTGTGAGAGCGGTAAATCCGGTAGCCGGGTTGCCTGTTGGGACGACTTGGCCGGTGATCGCCGCTCACCGGGCAACCCAGGGCCAGGCGCCGCGGGGCGGGCGGGAATCGTCAGCCAGGCCCCGGAGGCCTCGCGTCAGGGCCGTTCGCCGTCCGCGCGTCGCGGCGGCTCGGCGCGGGCCGCCGGGGAAGCCGCTCCGTAGTCGAGCCGCCGGGCCGTCTCCACCAGGGCGTCCAGCGGATCCCGGCGGCGGGGGCGCACGAGGTGGCGCACGGAGCGCAGGAGCCGCTCGTACGCTTTCGCCACGGTTCGCCACCCCTTCCGCACGGTAGAAGTATCTACCAGCATGAGCACCCCTGCTCCGGCTCCCGGAGGCGCGCCGTGCGAGGCGCCCGGAGACGGGCCGAGGAGTGGCCGGCGGCGACCGGCCCACGGGCCTGCACACGCCGGCGGGCCGGGCAGGCCGGGAGTTCCCTGCCGGCGTGCGGGCGGTTCTGGGACGCGCGGACCGCGCGCTCGCCCTGGACGCCCTGCTCCGCGTCCCGCGGGTGCCCGGCGTGCGGCGGCCACGGCGGCGGCCGGACCACGCCCGCCGACGCGGTGAGCGGGGGCACGCCGATGCGGTGACGGTCGTGACAACGGTGCCGGGGGACTGCGAGTCGCGCCATGCCGGGGCAACGCGTTCCCGTACGTCCGGGTGCGCCCGCCGGGCCGCATGGCCCGCATCGGATGAGGCGAGGTCCCCCGAACGGGGCCATGCGGTCATCCCACGAGATGTCCGGTGCCGCCGAGGGCCGCCCGCCTCACCGCCCACACAGCGAAACCCACTCCTCAATTGTCACCGCCATGCCATACGCTGCCCCTGGCAGCCGCGCCCCGCGTAGGCAGGACGACACGCGGGCGCTGCGCGGCGCTCTCATCTCCCCGGCCCCGCGCCGGGTTTCCTTGTGGGGGTTACAGCAACTGTGCGTACGCGCAGCATCTCGACCGCGACGGCGTTCGCGGTCCTCGTCGGCTCGGCGGCCCTGAGCGTCGCCGTGGCCACACCCGCGTCGGCGGCCGGCGTCAGCGTCGCCGCCCCGGGCGGCATCGTCGCGGACGGTGTCCACCAGCGGGTCTTCGTCGGTGACAGCAGCCTCGGCCGGATCGTCGCCGCCAACTACTCCGGTTCCGTCGTGGACTCGGTGACCGGCCTCGGCGCGGTCGGCGACCTGGCGCTCTCCCAGGACGGCGGCACGCTCTACGCGGCCCTGCCGGACAGCCACGAGATCGTGGCGCTGGACCCGGCGACCCTGGACGTGAAGGCGCGGTACGCCGTGGCCGTCACCGCCGGCCCGCGCCACATCGCCTTCGCCGGCGGCAAGGTGTGGTTCAGCTACGGCGACCAGTGGGACGGCGACATCGGCTCGCTCGACCCGGCCGTGGACCCGGCGAGCGGCACCGACCCGGTGGCGCTCGGCCAGTTCTCGGACAAGGTGTGGGGGCAGGTGCTGCTGGACACCGACCCGTCGGCGCCCGGCCTGCTGGCGCTGGGCGAGACCGGCGACTCCACCGGGTCGGTGGCGGTGCTCGACGTCTCCGGCGGCACGGCCCAGCCGGTCGCCTGGCACGACGGCAACTACACCCTGACCAACGGTGTGTACGACGTCGACCTCGTGCCCGGGGCCCCGCAGCTGCTGGTCAACGGCACCGACCGGCTGGCCCACGCGAACGGCACGTTCGGCGCGGCGGGCGCGTACCCGGCGGGCAGCCAGGCCGACCTCTCCGAGACCGGCCTGGTCGCCCAGGCCACCGGCAGCAATGTGGCGGTCTACCGGCCGAACACCGGCAAGCCGCTGCGCACCTACGCCAACGTCGGCACCTGGGGGGCTGCCGACCTGGTCTGGGCGCCGGACTCCTCCCGGCTGTTCGCCCTGGTCCAGACGGCGTCCGGTTACACCGTGAAGGTCCTCGCGGACCCCGCCAAGAGCGTTCCCGCCCTCACGGTCAACGCCCCGTCGACCGCGACCCGCGGCAAGCCGCTCACGGTGACCGGCAGGATCTCCGCGTCCGTGCCGCTGCCCGCCGGCGTCAAGCTGAAGGTCACCCGGGTCGACCTGGAGAGCCCGAGCGGCAAGGTGCTGCCCACGGTCACCGTGAAGACCGACGGCACGTACTCCTTCTCCGACACCCCGCCGGCCGGCGGCACCGTCACCTACAAGGTGGCGTACGCGGGCGACGCCGACCACACGGCCGTCACCGCGTCGGACAAGGTGACCGTCTCGCGCGCCTCGACCACGCTGACGCTCAACAACAACGGCAAGCTGTACGCGTACGACGCGAACGTCACCTTCACCGCGCACCTGGGGAAGACGTACAAGAACCGCACGGTCGAGATCTGGGCGGACCCGTTCGGCGCGGACAAGCCCAGGAAGCTGCTGAAGACCGCCACGGTCAACTCCCTGGGCAACGTCTCCGCGGTCGTCGACATGAAGCGGGACACCACCGTCAGCGCCGTCTTCAAGGGCGACGCCCGGTACCTGCCGAAGACGGTGAAGTCGACCGCCTACGCCAAGGTGCGCGTCTCCACCGCCGTCTCCCGGCACTACCGGACCGGCAAGATCGGCTCGACCACGTACTACTGGTTCCGCAAGAGCACCGACCCGCTGCTCACCACGACCATGACGTACTACCCGGGCCGCCAGCAGCGCTTCGACCTCCAGGTCTACTTCGACGGCCGGTGGTACTCCTCCGGTTCGGAGTACTTCGCGCTGGCCCTGGACGGCAGGTCCGCCGTCTCCCTGGGAGCGCCCGGCGAGGCGGGCATCCGCGCCCGGATGCGGTCCGTCTACGTCAACGGCTCCTCCGGTGACAGCGTGAACTCGACGACGTACGGCTCCTGGAAGTACCTGTACTTCACCAACTAGCCGTCCGCCGGCCGGCCGCACTGACCGCAGTGCGGCCGGTCAGGTCCCTGGCGACGCCTTGGGGTGGTGCGTCGCCAGGGCCCAGATGACGAAGAAGTCGATGGCGATCATGATCATCGACCAGAGCGGCGCGTACGGCAGGAACAGGAACTGGGCGATCAGGCTCAGCGAGGCCAGCAGGATGCCGGCCGCCCGCGCCCAGGCGGCGCCCTGGAGGATGCCCGCGCCGGTCGCCGCGGCCACCACGCCGAGGATCACCAGGATCCAGCCCCAGCCGGTGAGGCTGACCTCGTACACGTAGTCGCCGAGCCGGGCGTAGACGTCGTCCTCGGCGATCGCGGCGATGCCCTGGAGAACCGCCAGGAGACCGTTGACGAGCATCAGGACGCCCGCGAAGACGGTGCCTCCCGACGCCCAGTCGTTCCCGGCGGACCGGGGGGCGGCGGACCGGGGGGGCGGAGCCGGTGCCCTGGTGGGACGGATCCCACACCGGCGGCTCGGGTGCGTGCGGCTGCTGGGCCATGGCCGTACCTCTGTCTCCGTCGGGAACGGGTGCTGTGCCGTGCCTCGACCCTCCGCCCGAACGGGCACCCCGACCACGCGGAATACTCCGTCCGGGTGACCCGGCATGCGCGCCGGTCCGGTCGGGCCTTCACTGGAAGGAGACCCGCACCCTGGGAGGCAGCATGCCCGGTCACCGCAGGACCTGGTCCACGCTCACGGCATCGGTGGCGGCCGCGGTCCTCGTCCTCACCGGCTGCACCGGCGAGGACAACCCCGCGGACCGGGTCGGCGACGCCGCCTCGGCGGTCGAGTCCGCCGCGTCACGCGCCGGGGACGCCGTGGCATCGGCGACCGCGGAGGCGGACCGGCGGTTCGCCGACATCACCGGCGGCCTCGACGTGAAGGGGGACGTGCGGCTCGGCAGTCCCGCCACCGACCGCGACGACCGGACCACGGTCGAGATCACCGTCCGCAACACCGCCGACTCGGCGAAGTCCTTCGCCGTCCAGGTCGACTTCACCGACGGGAAGGGCACCTTCCAGGACACCACCGTCGTGACCATCGACGGCGTCCCCGCCGGGGGCGAGCGCTCCGCGACCGCCCGCAGCAACCGCACGCTCGTCGAGGACGTGCGGGCCGAGGTGGCCCGCGCCATGCGCTACTGAGCGGGCCGGCCCGGGGCCCCGCCCCCGGGACCGGCCCGTGATCAGCCGAGCCAGACGGTGGTGTCCGGGGGCAGCACCCCGCGCTCCGGCAGGGGTGTGCTGGCGAGGAGGGGTTCTCCGGCGGGCAGGGGCATGGGCGCGTCGGACAGGTTGGCCACACAGCGCCAGCCGTCGGTGCGCGCGAACGCCAGGACGCCCGGCGGGGTGTCCTCCAGCCAGGTCAGCTCCTCGCCGTCCAGCAGCTTGCGCCGCAGCTTCAGGGCGCTGCGGTACAGCTCCAGCGTGGAGCCCTCCACCCCGTCCTGCGCCTGGACGGCGTAGTGCGCGAAGGAGTCCGGCTGCGGCAGCCAGGCGCCGCCCGCGCCGAAGCCGTACGACGGCCCGGTGGTGGTCCACGGCAGTGGCACCCGGCAGCCGTCGCGGCCCTTGCGGACGTGGCCGGTCTGCTCCCAGATCGGGTCCTGGAGGACGGCGGTGGGCAGGTCGGCGACCTCGGGCAGGCCGAGTTCCTCACCCTGGTAGAGGTACGACGACCCGGGCAGCGCCAGCATCAGCAGGGTCGCGGCGCGGGCCCGGCGCAGCCCGGCGTCCTGGTCGACGGCCGGGGCGTGGCCGCCGGAGAGCAGCCAGGCGTCGGTGTCGGTGCCGGGCGGCAGCATCAGCCGGGAGGCGTGCCGCACCACGTCGTGGTTGGACAGC
>NZ_MUND01000958.1 GCF_002154375.1 Streptomyces glaucescens
CTGGCCCACCAGTGGTACGGCAACTCGGTCACGCCGAAGAGCTGGCGGGACATGTGGCTCAACGAGGGCTTCGCGACGTACGCGGAGTGGCTGTGGGAGGAGGAGCACGGCGGGGACAGCGCCGAGCGCACCTTCGACGCGCTGTACGCCGACGAGGACGTGTTCGCGTTCCCGCCCGCGAAGCCGCCGACCGCCGCCGACGTCTCCGGGCGCCCGGTGTACGACCGGGGCGCGATGGTGCTGCACAGGATCCGGCAGACCGTCGGCGACGCCGCCTTCCGCCGCCTGCTGCGCGGCTGGGCCGCCGAGCACCGGCACGGCAACGCCCACACCGGGGAATTCACCGACTACGTCGAACGGCAGGCACCGGAGCACGACCTCAGCGGCGTCTGGGAGGACTGGCTGTACGGCGACGGCCGCCCCGACCTGCCCTGACACCGGCCGCGCGCCGAAAGTTGGTCAGGACTCCCACTCGTCGAGCAGGCGCGCCAGCTCCGGTGGCCAGACCGGCTCGGCCGCCTCGGCCAGTTCCGCCCTGGTCCACCAGCGCCAGGTGAGGATGCCG
>NZ_MUND01000959.1 GCF_002154375.1 Streptomyces glaucescens
TGGTGCAGCAGTATCCGGCCAAGCCGGCGTGGGAGAGAGAGACGCATGATCGAGCACCGGGACGGCACGGTCGCACCCTCCGGTTTCGACGTGCCCGTGCAACCGTTGCGGCGGGCGGCGCACTACACCGGGGAACCCGGGTGCATAGCGGACGCGCGGGCATTCGCCGCGCAGTTCATGAACCAGCTCAGGACCGAATGGTGTGCCGAGATCACCGAGCGTGTCAGGGAGAGTCTGCTCCTCGTGGTCAGCGAGCTGGTCACCAACGCGGACCGGCACAGCGACGGACCGTACATCCTCGACCTGGAGGGCACGGACGGCGCGGTGACGGTGTCCGTCTACGACAGCAGCGACGCGCTGCCCCGGCGCTTTCCCCGGGATCCGCAGCGCATCGGCCGGCACGGCCTGGAGATCGTGCACGCGCTCGCGTCCCGGGTCGCCGTCGAGCGGGTGCCGGTCGGCAAGCGCGTCTGGGCGGTGGTGACACTCGGCGACGGGTGAACCGCCCGGACGGCACGGCGCCCGGGCGTGTCTCTTCCCGGCCTCAGATGCGGTCCAGCTCGCCGAGCATCCCCTCACGCAGCCGGACGATGATCCGCTTGAGCAGCCGGGACACATGCATCTGCGAGCAGCCGAGCTGTTCGCCGATCTCCGCCTGGGTCGCCTCCTCGACGAACCGCATGTGCAGGATCCGCCGGTCCCGCTCGTCCAGCTCGGCCATCAGCGGGGCCAGCGACTGGAAGTCCTCCACGAGCCGCAGCCCGTGCTCCTCGACACCGATGAAGTCGGCCAGCACCGCCTCGCCGTCCTCGGGCCCGTCACCCGTCAGGGCGGCGTCCAGCGACGCCGAGTTGTAGCCGTTGGCCGCGATCTGGGCCTCGACCACCTCGTCCTCGGAGATGTTCATCAGGGTGGCCAGCTCGGCAACCGTCGGCTCGCGGTCCAGCCGGCTGGACAGTTCCTCGCGTGCCTTGGCCAGCTCCACCCGCAGCTCCTGGAGCCGGCGCGGAACGTGCACCGCCCACGTGGTGTCCCGGAAGAACCGCTTGATCTCGCCCACGATGTACGGCAGCGCGAACGACGTGAACTCGACCTCGCGGCTGAGGTCGAACCGGTCGATGGCCTTGATCAGGCCGATCATGCCGGTCTGGACGACGTCCTCCATGTCGTCCCCGCGGCCGCGGAACCGCCCGGCCGCGAAGCGCACCAGCGAGATGTTCATCTCGATGAGGGTGTTGCGCGCGTACTGGTACTCGCGCGTGCCCTCCTCCAGCTCCTGGAGCCGGCGGAAGAACTGGCGGGACAGCTCCCGTGCGTCGCGAGGCGCCACGGCCTGCGGGTCCATGACCGCCGGCACCGGGCCGTACCCGGTTCCGGCCCGCTCGCTCTGCTCGGCGACCGGCGCGTCAGGCCCGGTCACGGCGGTGGCGGTGTCCATTGCCTCTCCCACGGAAGTCATGGTGCGACGTCTGCCTCTTTCGAAACGGCTATCGGATGCTGCTGTGCTGGTGCGCCCCCG
>NZ_MUND01000960.1 GCF_002154375.1 Streptomyces glaucescens
TCGCCGTCCTCCACAACGGCCACCTCGCCGCCGAAGGCACCCCCGAGGAACTCAAGCGGATCGTCCCCGGCGGACACGTCCGCCTCCGCTTCACCGACCCCACCACCTACCGGACCGCCGCCACCACCCTGCCCGAGACCACACGCGACGACGAAGCCCTCACCCTCCAGATCCCCAGCAACGGCACCCAGCGCGAACTGCGCTCCCTCCTCGACTGGCTCGACGCCGCCGGCGTCGAAGCCGACGAACTCACCCTCCACACCCCCGACCTCGACGACGTCTTCTTCGCCCTGACCGGCGGCTCCGACGTCCCCGGCCAGACCCAGGAGACCGTCCGATGAGTTCCCTCTCCCTCGCCGTGCGCGACTCCTCCACGATGCTCCGGCGGAACCTGCTGCACGCCCGGCGCTACCCGTCCCTCACCCTCAACCTGCTGCTCACGCCGGTCATGCTGCTGCTGCTCTTCGTCTACGTCTTCGGCGATGTGATGAGCGCCGGTATCGGGGGCGGCACCCCGGACCGCTCCGAGTACGTCGCCTATATCGTCCCGGGCATCCTGCTGCTGACCATCGGCGGCACGACGATCGGCACTGCCGTGTCCGTCGCCATGGATATGACCGAGGGCATCATCGCCCGCTTCCGCACCCTGGCGATCCACCGCGGGTCGGTGCTGATCGGGCACGTGGTGGGCAGCGTGCTGCAGTGCATGATGAGCCTGCTGCTCGTCGGGGCCGTAGCCGTGGCGATCGGGTTCCGGGCCACCGGTGCCACCGCGCTGGAGTGGCTGCTGGCGGTCGGTCTGCTGGCGCTCGTCTCCCTGGCGCTCACCTGGATCGCCGTCGGCATGGGCCTGTCCAGCCCGAACGCGGAGGCCGCCAGCAACAACGCC
>NZ_MUND01000961.1 GCF_002154375.1 Streptomyces glaucescens
CTTCACCGGCCTGGACAACTACCGCCACGTGCTCACCGACGCCGATCTGCGCCACTCGGTGGGCACGACGATCCTGCTCACCGCGACGGTGGTCCTGGTCAGCCTGGTCCTGGGCCTGCTGCTGGCCCTGCTCCTGGACCGCCGGTTCAAGGGCCGCGGCGTGGTCCGCACCCTGCTGATCGCCCCGTTCCTGGTGGTCCCGGTCGCGGCGGCGCTGCTGTGGAAGCACGTCCTCTACAACCCCGAGTACGGCCTGCTCAACGGCCTTCTGAGCTACGTCGGCGGCCCCCAGCCGGACTGGATCTCGACCACCCCGCTGCTGGCGGTGGAGGCCTCGCTGATCTGGCAGTGGACCCCGTTCATGATGCTGATCCTGCTGGCCGGGCTGCAGAGCCGCGACCCGCAGCAGATCGAGGCCGCCCGGGTGGACGGCGCGAGCGACTGGCAGATCTTCGTCCACCTCACCCTGCCCCACCTGCGCCGCTACCTGGAACTGGGAGCCCTGCTCGGGTCGATCTACATCGTCCAGAACTTCGACGCGGTCTTCACCATCACCTCCGGCGGCCTGGGCACCGCCAACCTCCCGTACACCGTCTACCAGAGCTTCTACCAGGCCCACGAGAACGGCCTCGCCTCGGCCGCGGGCGTCCTGGTCGTCCTCGGCTCGCTCGTCATCGCGACCTTCGCGCTGCGGGTCGTGTCGTCCCTCTTCCGCGAGGAGGTGTCCCGCGCATGAGCGCCCCGCGCCTGAACGCCGTACGCCGCACCGGGCCGGGCCTGCTGGCCTGGCTGGCCGGCATCGGGTTCTTCCTGCCCATCGCCTGGATGGCGCTGACGTCCTTCCACTCGGAGGCGGACGCGGCGGCCAACCCGCCCTCCTTCACCGCCGCCCTCACCCTGGACGGCTACCGGGAGTTCTTCGGCCTCACGGGCGGCGCGAGCCCCTGGCCGGCGCTGATCAACTCGACGGTGGCGTCGCTGGCCTCGACCCTGCTGGTCCTGCTCCTCGCCCTCCCGGCGGCCTACGCCCTGTCCGTCAACCGTGTCCGCAAATGGACGGACGTCCTGTTCTTCTTCCTCTCCACGAAGATGCTGCCGGTCGTGGCGGGCCTGCTCCCGATCTACCTCTTCGCGAGGAACGCGGGCCTGCTCGACAACATCTGGCTCCTGGTCGTCCTCTACACCTCCATGAACCTGCCGATCGCGGTGTGGATGATGCAGTCCTTCCTCGCCGAGGTCCCGGTGGCGGTGATCGAGGCGGCCCGCGTGGACGGCGCGCGCCTGCCGGTGATCCTCACCCGGGTGGTCGCCCCGATCGCCCTGCCCGGCATCGCCGCGACGGCCCTGATCTGCTTCATCTTCAGCTGGAACGAACTGCTCTTCGCCCGTGTGCTGACGGGCGTGGTCGCGGAGACCGCCCCCGTCTTCCTGACCGGCTTCATCACCAGCCAGGGCCTGTTCCTGGCCAAGGTGTGCGCCGCGTCGCTCGTCATCTCCCTGCCGGTGCTCGCCGCGGGGTTCGCCGCCCAGGACAAACTCGTCCAGGGCCTGTCGTTGGGAGCCGTGAAATGAAGGCCGCCGTCATCGAGTCCGTGGGCAAGGCCGTCGTCGCCGAGGTCCCGGACCCGACGCCGGGACCCCGTGAGGTGGTCGTGGAGGTCGCCGCGTGCGGCCTGTGCGGCACCGACCTGCACATCCTCCAGGGCGAGTTCGCCCCGAAGCTGCCGATCGTGCCCGGGCACGAGTTCG
>NZ_MUND01000962.1 GCF_002154375.1 Streptomyces glaucescens
GCCGCCCGCTCGCGGGACAGCTCCAGGGTCTTCGGGCCGAGGGCCGCGAGGACCCGGCGGTCCGCCGGTACGCCCGCCTCGTCCAGCGCGTCCAGGTAGCCGACCAGCGCCGAGTACGGCCGCCGGTACTGGGCCGCCAGCTTGGCGTGGCTCACCCCGAGGCCCAGGACGAAGCGGCCCGGGTGCGCCGCCTCCAGCCCGGCGAAGGACGCCGCGCTCTCGGTGGCCTCGTACTGCCAGATGCTCTGGATGCTGGTGCCCACGGTGAGCGTGGAGGTGGCCGCGAGCAGCGGGGCGGCGTGCTGCGCGGCACTGTTGCCGCCCAGCCATACGGCGCCGAAGCCCAGCTCCTCCAACTCGGCCACCGCCTCAGCCCGTTCGCCGGCGAGGGCCGGGTCCTCCGAGCGCAGGCCGATGCTCCAGATGCCGTACCGGCCTATGTCGTCCTTGAGGAGCGTGCTCATACGGGTGGTCCCTCCGGCGTGCGACGGCAGTTACGGCTGTGGCAACCGGAGGGACCGGCCGGGGCATTCCCGGCCGCGGTACTTCCGTACGTCCTCCTGAACGCTCAGGTGGCGAACGTTCAGTTGAGGGACGCTCAGTCCTTCAGGAACTCCTCCAGCGCCTCCACCACGAGCCGGTGGTCCTGGAGCTGCGGCAGTCCGGAGACCGTGACCGCCCCGATCACCCCGACGTCCTCGACGTGGACGGGGAACGAGCCGCCGTGCGCCGCGTACAGGTCCGGGTCGAGCCGGGACGACTCCTCGAACGTGGTGCCCTTGGCCCGGAAGCGGGCGCCCACCAGGTACGAGGCCGAGCCGTAGCGCTCCACCACCCGGCGCTTGCGGGCGATCCAGGCGTCGTTGTCCGGGGTGGAGCCGGGGAGCGCGGCGTGGAACAGCTGCTGTCCGGCGCGGTGGATGTCGATCGCGACCGGGGCCTGCCGTTCCCGGGCCAGCCGGACCAGGAGGGAGCCCAGCTCCCAGGCGTCGTCCGGGGTGAACCGGCGGAAGACCAGGCGGCGTTCCTGTGCCTCCAGCTCCTCGATGCTCGGGACCAGTTCGGGCGCGATCTTCGGGGTCATGGCGGGGGCGTGCGGGGTGTGCTTCTGGGGGTGTGTCACAGGGTCACCGTCACTCCGTCTCGGGCCGAACGGCGGGCCGCTTCCAGTACGTCGAGGGCGGCGGCCGCCTCCAGCGCGGTCACCGGGTTGGGACCATCCTCCAGCAGGGCGCGGGCGATCGCCGCGTAATAGGCGGGGTAGTCGCCCGGCAGCGTCGGCTCGGGCCGGCCGCCGCCGGTCACCGGGGACTCGCCGGAACCGACCCGGCCCCACAGCGACTCGGGCTCCACACCCCAGTCCTCTCCGTTCCCGGGGCGCCGTCCCTCGCGCAGGGCCGCCTCCTGCGGGTCCAGGCCGTACTTGACGTACCCAGCCCGCGACCCCAGCACCCGGAAACGCGGTCCGAGCTGGGCGGTGGTGGCCGAGACGTACAGGTGGGAGCGGACCCCGCTCGCGTGCGTCAGCGCGATGAACGTGTCGTCGTCGGTCTCCGCGCCCGCCCGGCGGACGTCCGCCTCCGCGTACACGTGGGTGGCCGGGCCGAAGAGGGCCAGCGCCTGGTCGACGACGTGGCTGCCCAGGTCGTACAGCAGGCCTCCGATCTCCGCGGGGTCACCGGACTCCCGCCAGCCGCCCTTCGGCTGCGGACGCCACCGCTCGAAGCGGGACTCGAAGCGCCAGACGTCACCCAGCTCGCCCTCGGCCAGCAGCTTGCGCAGGGTGAGGAAGTCGTTGTCCCAGCGGCGGTTCTGGAACACCGACAGGAGCAGTCCGCGGCCGGCGGCCAGGTCCGCCAGCCCGCGCGCCTCGGCGGCGGTGCCCGCCACCGGCTTGTCGACGACGACCGGCAGACCGGCCTCGAGGGCGGCCGTCGCGAGCGGGACGTGCGTCTTGTTCGGGGACGCGATGACGATCAGGTCGAGTTCGCCGGCGCGGTCGAACAGCTCGTCCGGCGTGGCGGCGATCCGGACGCCGGGGTGTTCGGTGCGGGCCTGTTCCTGCCGCTCCGGGTTGGCGGTGACCACCGTGTCGAGGGCGAGGCCCTCGGTGGTGGCGATCAGCGGCGCGTGGAAGACGGAGCCCGCGAGGCCGTAACCGATGAGGCCGACGCGGAGGGGGGTGCCTGAGGTGCCAGTCGTCATGCGTCCACTTTCGCAACGCTGTTGCCAAAGTGCAAGCGCGAGGCAGAATGGGGGGCGTGAACAGGACGAACGCAGTGGCCGAGGGTGCGAATCTGCTGGCGCTGCGCAGCCACAACACCGCGCTCGTGCTCGACCTGCTGCGCACCGCCGGCGAGGAGGGCATCAGCCGGCTGGAGCTGGCCGAGCGCACCGGGCTCACCCCGCAGGCGGTCAGCAAGATCACCGCGCGGCTGCGGGCCGAAGGGCTCGTCGCCGAGGCGGGCCGCCGCGCCTCCACCGGCGGCAAGCCGCGCACCGTCCTCCGGCTGGTACCGGGCGCGGGCCACGCCGTCGGAGCCCACCTGGACCGGGACGAACTGCGCACCGTGCTGGTGGATCTCACCGGCGCGGTGGTGGCGGAGCGGCGGGCCCCGCTGGACCTGGGAGCGGGCGCGGACGCCGTCGTCGCGGCCGTCGCCCGGGAGGTGACGGCGGCGGTCGCGGGGGCGGTCGCGGAGGCGGACACGGGTGCGGGTGCAGTCGCGGGCACGGTCCGTGCGGGGAGCGTGCTCGGAGTCGGCGTCGCTCTGCCCGGCCCGCTCGACCACACGCGCGGCGTACTGCACCGCGTCACCGGATTCCCCGAGTGGGACGGCTTCCCGCTGCGCGACGCGCTGGCCCGGCGGCTCGGCATGCCGGTCGTGGTCGACAAGGACACCAACGCGGCGGCGCTCAACCTCGCGGTGGGGGAGGAGGTCGGCCGGGCCGTGGGGTCGTTCGCCTACCTCCACCTCGGTACGGGGCTCGGCGCCGGCCTGGTGATCGGCGGCACCGTGCACCGGGGCGCACGCACCGGCGCCGGCGAGTTCGGGCACCAGGTCATCCAGCTCGACGGCCCGCCCTGCACCTGCGGCGGACGCGGCTGCATCGAGGCGCTGTGCCTGGCCGCCGTCGCGGGCGGCGACCTCGACGAGGCCGCGCGCGTGCTCGGTGCGGGCGCCGCGAACCTCGTCGGGCTGCTCGACATCGACCTCGTCCTGCTCGGCGGCCGTACGGTCGCCACCGCGCCGGACGCCTTCGTGCGCGGAGTCGCCGGCGTCCTCGCCGGCCGTGCCCGGCGGGAGGGCGCCGAGACCGTGCCCGTACGGGTCGCCCCCGGCGGTGAGCGGGGGGTCGC
>NZ_MUND01000963.1 GCF_002154375.1 Streptomyces glaucescens
CACCACCGCGGTGGTGAACTGCGCAACACCCTGCTGGACACCGAAATAGTCGAGGCCGACCGCGCTGGCGCCCGGCAGGAACACGACGGCCGGCCCGCCGCTGCCCGAACGGTGCACGAAAAGACGGCGGCCGTCGATCTCCTGGAACCCTCCGACCGGCGGAGCGAGCCGAGCCGAGAAAGTGCTGTTGTTCGTCATGCGACGAGGCTCCAACCCTGACGCACGGTCAGGGTCAAGCCCCGTCGTCGCCACGCCCCCGAACGCGCACAGAGCCGGCACGTCGGCATCCGCCACATGATCAGGTGCCGGTCTCGTCCGGCCACGGTGTTTCGAGGCAGCAGTGGACGAAGTCCTGGACCACGGGATTGTTGTCGTCGGACGAGGCCCAGGCGACTCCGATCCGACTGGGGCTGACACCGCTGACCGGGCGGTAGGTGACGCCGGGACGCGCGTAGAAACGGGCGGCGGACGCGGGGGCCAGAGCGATGCCGTAGCCGTTGGCGATGGCGCTGAGCCAGTCGTCCGGCTTGTCGGCGACGGCGCCGATCCGGACCGGGTGTCCCTCGCGTTCGTCGGTGGCCAGCCAGCGGTCTCGCCACCAGCCCGTCTCGGGCGGTGCGGCCACGAACGGCTCGTCCCACAGATCCCGGAAGGGAATCACGTCGCGCAGGGCGAGAGGGTGCCCGTCGGGGAGGGCGGCCCAGCGGGGCTCGGTGAGCAGTACGGCCGTCCGCAGCTCGTGCTGGCCGGGGAAGGGCAACTGCAGCAGGGCCACATCGACGTCCCCAGCGGCGAGCCCGGCGCTCGGCTCCGACC
>NZ_MUND01000964.1 GCF_002154375.1 Streptomyces glaucescens
CCCGAAGACGCCCGCCCGCACCCCGGCGTCCACCGGGTTCAGCGCGGCCGCCGCCACCTTGATCCGCACCTGCCGCGCACCCGGCTGCGGCACCGCGGTCTCCACGACCTCGACCGCCTCGGGACCGCCGAACCGCTCCACGACCACTGCACGCACGATGAACAACTCCCTTGGTTCACATGGCAGCTGAGGCGTCTCCCCAGCTGCCCGCAACCCTAGGAAGAGTTACTATCCATCGGTAAGTAGTTACCCGGAAGTGCGTTCATACCCCAGAGGTGAGCGATGGCGACCATGACCGCGGCCCAGCGGCGCGAGCGGGCCCGCACCGAGTACGACGCGTTCCTCAAGGCCTGCCCGACCAACCAGCTCCTGGACCGGATCAGCGACAAGTGGGTCAGCCTCGTCGTCGCCGCCCTCGCCGCCGGCCCCATGCGCTACAGCGACCTCAGCCGCAAGATCGCCGGCGTCAGCCCCAAGATGCTCACCCAGACCCTGCGCTCCCTGGAACGCGACGGCATCCTCAGCCGCACCGTCACCCCGTCCGTCCCGGTCCGCGTCGACTACGAGCTGACCCCGCTCGGCCGCAGCCTCAGCCTCCTCCTCACCGCCGTGAAGGACTGGGCGGAGACCCACTTCGACGAGGTCCACCGGGCCCGCCGGCGCTACGACGGCGACGACGCCGGTCACTAGGGCCTGTCTGACAGTTCCTAGGCACACCCGCGGCCCAGCAGCGGCCGGAGACGGCCGGAAGCCGTAGGTGTCCCCGGTGTCCGGCTCCCCACCGCGTCGCACTCCATCAGCACCTCGGACGGCGCCCCGCGCAGCCCCACCCGCAGCGGGCTCCGCTCCCCCGCGCGACAGCGCGAGCCGGTCCTCCGGCGGCGCCGACCAGCGCAGCCGCACGGGAGCGTCCGGCACCGCCGCAGGCCCGTGATCGCGGGGCGGAACCGTACGTCCAGCCGCCCGTCCGCCGGCACCGCGGCGCCATGGAACGACAGCTCCCCCTCGACCGC
>NZ_MUND01000965.1 GCF_002154375.1 Streptomyces glaucescens
CACTCATCGCTCGGTCGCCTCCGCAGCCGCCCGGGCCGCCGCCGGAAGGGCGTCGGCGATCTTCTGCAGGGCCCGCTCGTCGTGCGCGGTGGACACGAACCACGACTCGAAGGAGGACGGCGGCAGGTACACGCCGTTCGCCAGCATCGCGTGGAAGAACGCGGTGAAGCGGAACGACTCCTGTCCCTTGGCGTCCTCGTAGTTCCGCACCGGCCGGTCGGTGAAGAACACGGAGAACATGTTGGAGGCGTTCTGCAGCGTGTGCGCCACGCCCTCCTTCGTCAGTGCCTCGCTCACCATCGCCTGGATCTGCTGCGAGGCCGCGTCGACCTTGGCGTACGCCGCGTCGTCGAGCAGCCGCAGCTGGGCCAGCCCGGCGGCGGTGGCGACCGGGTTCCCCGACAGGGTGCCGGCCTGGTAGACGGGCCCGGCGGGCGCGAGATGCGCCATGACATCGGCCCGCCCGCCGAACGCGGCGGCGGGGAACCCGCCGCCCATGACCTTCCCGAAGGTCAGCAGATCGGGTACGACGCCGTCGACCCCGAACCACCCGGCGCGGCTGGTCCGGAACCCGGTCATGACCTCGTCGGAGATGTACAGCGCGCCGTTCTCGGCGCAGGCGTCCTTCAGCCCCTGGTTGAACCCGGGCAGCGGCGGCACGACGCCCATGTTGCCGGGCGAGGCCTCGGTGATCACACAGGCGATCTCCCCGGGGTGCGCCTGGAAGGCGGCCCGCACGGCGTCG
>NZ_MUND01000966.1 GCF_002154375.1 Streptomyces glaucescens
GAGGTGGCCGATGTTGGTCTTCACCGAGCCCAGGGCGACCCGGTGCGGCGCTGTACCGCCGGAGGTGAACGCCTCGTGCAGGGCGGCCACTTCGATGGGGTCGCCGAGTGGGGTGCCGGTGCCGTGGGCCTCGACGTAGCCGATGGTGGCGGGGTCGATCCCGGCGCGTTCGTGGGCGCGGCGGATCACGGCGGCCTGCCGTTCCTGGCTGGGGGCGGTGTAGCCGACCTTGTTCCGTCCGTCGTTGTTGATCGCCGTTGCCTTGATGACGGCGCGGACACGGTCGCCGTCGGCGAGGGCGCGGTCGAGCCGCTTGAGGACGACGATGCCGACCCCCTGGCCCTCGATGGTGCCCTGTGCGTCCGCGTCGAAGGCGCGGCAGGTGCCGTCCGGGGAGAACACCATGCCGTCCTGGTGGACGTAGCCCTCGGTGCGGAGCTTGCCGATGGAGACTCCGCCGGCCAGCGCCACGTCGCAGTCGCCCGCGAGGAGTGCCGTGCACGCCTGGTGGACCGCCACCAGCGAGGTGGAGCAGGCGGTCTGCACGGTGACGGCGGGGCCGGTCAGGCCGAGCTTGTAGGCGACCTTGGTGCACAGGAAGTTCGCCTGATTGTTGATCATCACCTGGTAGCGCGTGGCCAGGTCGGTCTCGCCGAGCGAGGGCAGCACGTGCTCCTGCGCGTAGTCGTTGTGCCCCGCGCCCGCGTACACCCCGATGTCACCGTCGTACGCGGCGGGGTCGCAGTGCGCGTCCTCCAGGGCGTGCCAGGCGCACTCCAGGAACAGCCGGTGCTGCGGATCCATGGTCCGCGCCTCGCGGGGCGAGTAGCCGAAGAACTCGGCGTCGAAGGAGCGGATGTCGCGCAGTGCGCTGCGGGCCCGGACGTATCCGGGCTGGTCGATCTCCCGCTCCGGCACGCCCGCGGCGAGCAGTTCGGCCCCCGTGAGGCGGACGACGCTGTGGTGGCCGGTGACCAGGTTGTGCCAGAACTCCTCGAGGTCGTCGGCGTCGGGGAAGCGGCCGGCCATGCCGATGACGGCGATGTCCCGGCCGTCGCCGCCGTCCCGGTGCCCGGGGGCGGCCGGGTGCGCGGCGGGCTCCAGGGGCTGCGGTTCGCCGGCGCGCCGGCCGGTGACGCTTCGGCCGGTGACGTGCGCGGCCAGGGAGGCGATGGTCGGCAGCCGGAACAGGTCGGTCAGGGTCACCGTGCGCCGGATGTCCTCCGGCAGGCGGGCATGGACCTTGGTCAGCAGGACGGAGTTGCCGCCCACGTCGAAGAAGCGGTCGTGCACGCCGACCTCGTCCAGGCCGAGGACGTCCTGCCACAGCCGGGCGAGCAGCCGTTCGGTGTCGTCCGACGGGGCCGCCGGTGTGCTGCGGGCGGCCCGGCGGCGTGCTGCGGGCAGCGCCTTGACGTCGAGCTTTCCGCTGTAGGTCAGCGGCAGCTCGGTCAGGTGCACGAGCGCGGCGGGTCGCATGTACTCCGGCAGCAGGGTGGCCAGGTGGGCGCGGAGCGCGTCCTCGCCGAGAGCCCGGTCCGCGACGTAGTAGCCGATCAGGCTGCGGGCGCTGTCCGGGGTGTCGGCGGAGCCGTCGAGGGAGCCGACGACGACGGCGCTCTGCCGCACCCCCTCGAACGACACCAGCGCGCTCTCCACCTCGCCGAGTTCGATGCGGTGGCCGCGCAGCTTGATCTGGTCGTCGGCGCGGCCGACGAACTCGATCTCCCCGTCGTCCCGTCGGCGTGCCAGGTCGCCGGTGCGGTAGAGACGGCCGAACCCGGCGGCGGACGCGTCCACGAAGCGGTCCCGTGTCAGTTCCGGGTCACCGAGGTAGCCGCGGGCGAGGGCGGCACCCCCCAGGTACAGTTCGCCGATCGCGCCGGGGGGCAACGGCCGCAGCCGGGCGTCGAGGACATGCGCCGTCTCGTTCGGCAGGGGCCGGCCGATCGTGACCAGGAGCGGGCCGTCGGCGTCCGCGGCCGTGTAGGCGCGGGAGGTGGACCAGATGGTGGTCTCGGTGGGGCCGTAGACGTTGACCACGCGCGGGCAGCGGCGCAGCGCCGCGCGCAGCAGATGCCTGTCCAGGCGTTCCCCGCCGACCAGCAGCTGGGTGTCCCCGAGGCCGCGCAGCGCGGGCAGCGTCATCTCCAGCAGGCTGGGCGTCATCTGGACGAAGTCGTAGAAGGAGCAGTCCAGTTCGGCCACCGGATGGTCGCCGACGGTCGTGCTGCCGCCGCCGAGCAGCGTCAGGCCGTACTCGAGTCCGAAGATGTCGAAGACGTAGTTGGTCAGGCTGTAGGTGTGCAGCGGGCCGGCCTCGGGAAAGTGGCGGCGCCGCAGGGCCGCCATGGTGGTGGTGAAGGCCCGGTGCTCCACCATCACGCCCTTGGGCTGTCCGGTGGTGCCGGACGTGTACAGGACGTAGGCGAGCGAGTCCCCGGTGACGGGCAGGTCCAGGTCGTCGGGGCGCTCGGCGGCGCACGCCGCCCGCGTCTCGGGGGCATCGACGGCGAGCACGGTCAGGCCGGGGAACCGTGCGGTCAGCCGGTCGCGGTGGCGGGCGTGGGTGAGCAGCAGGCGGGCGCCGCTGCCGTCGGCGATCCGGGCGATGCGCTCGTCCGGGTAGCCGGGGTCGAGCGGCACGTAGGCGCAGCCCGCCTTGAGGACGGCGAGCAGGCCGGTGACGGTGTCGGTGCCGCGGTCGAGCAGCAGCAGGACCGGCTCCTCGGGGGCGAGCGGAACCTGCCGCCGGGCCACGCGGGCCAGCCGGTTGGCCGCCGTGTTGAGTTCCGCGTACGTCAGGGTGGTGCCGCCGTGGGTGACCGCGGGCGCGGCGGGAGTGCGGGCGGCCTGTGCCTCGAAGGCGCGGTGGATGACCGGTTCGGCGGGCTCCGCGGTGCCGCTGTCGTTCCACTCGGCCTCGTCCCGCGGGGCCGTCCGCGGTGCGGTGAGCAGCACGTCCGACGGGGAGACACCGGGGTCGCCGGCGACGGTGCGCAGCACCGTCTCCATTCCGGCCAGCAGGCGGCGGGCCGTCCCGGGCGCGAACAGCTCTCCGGCGTGGTCCAGGACGAGCGTGACGTGCCCGTCCTGTTCGGTCACCGACACCACCAGCGGGTAGTCGCGCTTCTGGTGCCGGAAGCGGAAGCGGGGCCGCAGCCGCCGCTCGTGCCGCTCGTCGGTGACGGCCGGATAGTTCTCGTAGATGAACAGGCTGTCGAACAGCCGCCGCCCGCCGGTCTGGAGGGCGGCGAGGTCGACGCTGCCGCGGCGGCTGATCTCGTGCAGGTCGTCCTGGAGCCGCTGGACCTCTTCGATCGCGCTGTCGGCGCCGGTGCCGTGGCGGGCGATCAGCGGGACGGTGCTCAGGTAGAGGCCGACGGACGTCTCGATGCCGTCGACGGGCACGTCGCGCCCGGCGAGCACGGTGCCGACGACGGTGGTGTCGGCCCGGCCGTAGCAGCCGAGCACCTTGTGCCAGGCGTACTGGAGCAGCGCGTTGAGGGTGACCCCGTGGTCCTGGGCGACGGTGCGCAGCCCCGTGAGCAGGTCGGGGGGCAGCGGCAGCGTCTGCTGCTCCTGGTGCAGGACGCGCCGGTGAGTGGCGAGGTCCGTGCCGCGGGCCTCGGGCCGCAGCAGCCCGCCGAGGTCGCAGCCGTCGCCGGCGTCCGCGACGTAGGCGCGCCAGAACGCGTCGTGGGCGTGGGCGCTGTGCCGCAGGCCGCGCTGCACCGCGGCGTAGTCGTCGCCGGCCTGGGCCACGGGGCGGCCGTCGCGCAGCGCGAGGTAGGCGTCGTGCAGGGCGCGCAGCAGCAGCGGGCTGCTCCAGCCGTCCAGGATCGCGTGATGCGTGTTGAGCACGCAGGTGAAGCGCTCCGCGTCCTGCTTGACGAGGTGGACCCGGAACAGACCACTGACCCGCAGATCGTACGGCGTGGCACGGTCGCTCTCCAGCAGCGCCTGGAAGGCGGCGTCGCGCGCGGCGGTGTCCCGGTGGCCGCTGAGGTCCAGGTACTGCCAGGTCAGCGGCGCCTCGCGGTCGACGACCTGCACCATCTCGTGCTGCCAGTCGAACCGCAGTCGCAGCGCGGCGAAGTCCCGCTGCACGTGCTCCCACGCCGCGCGGTACAGGTCCGGGTCGAGGGCGGTCTCGTAGTCCCAGACCGCCTGTACCCGGTAGGCGTCGTCGATGTCGCCCTGGGCGACGGCGTGCTGGATGAATCCCTGCTGGAGGCTGGTGGCGGCGAAGACGCCGTCCAGTTCGCGGTCGGCCTGGAGCCGGTCGAGGTGCTCCTGGGGCAGCAGTCCGTCGATGTCGCTCACCGTGAGGTGGGTGCGGGTGCCGCGTGCCGTGGTGTCGACCAGCGCGGTCAGCCGGTCCTCGAAGGCCCGGGCGATCCGGCGGGCGTCGGGCTCGGGCAGCCGGCAGGAGAGCGTGAACCGCAGCTGCCCCTCCCTCACCATGCCGGTGGCGGTGACCGCGTACGGCAGCAGGTTGTCCGGGTGGCTCCAGTCGCCGCCGGGCTCCGTGGTGATCTGCCAGGGGCCGGTGGCGGCGTCGAGGCGCCCCAGGTAGTTGAAGCACACGCGGGGCAACGGCCGGTCGTAGCCGCACAGGGGGCCGTGGCCGAGGCCCTTCCCGGGCACGGTGCGCAGCCCGTCCTTGACGGATGCCAGGGTGCGCCGGGCGTCGTCGTACGTCTCCACGCGCACCGGGTGGAGGGTGGTGAACCAGCCGAGCGTGCGGCTGACGTCGAGACCGGGTTCGAAGTCCTCGCGGCCGTGCCCCTCCACCATCAGATGCTGCACCGGCCGGCCGGTCACGTCGGCCAGGGCCTGCGTGAACGCGGCGAGCAGGAACTCGTCGACGCGCGTGCCGTGAACGCGCTGGCAGTCACCGAGGAGCTGTGCGGTACGGGAGGCGTCGAGCGTGACGTGGGTGTCCACCAGGGCGCCCGTGTCCTGTCGCAGCACGGGGGCCTCGTCGAGGTCGGTGAGGAGGTCCTCCCAGTAGGCCCTCTCCTCCGGCCGCCGACGGGCGTACTCGGCCATCGCCTGCGACCACTGCCGGTA
>NZ_MUND01000967.1 GCF_002154375.1 Streptomyces glaucescens
CGAGGGCGGCGGCCAGGTCGTCCTCGTCGGCGAAGTGCTCGGTGAAGGGGACCACCTCGACGCGGTCGGCCACGGGGGACCAGTCGGCGGCGGTGGTCGCGGCGTTCTGGAAGTCGTCCAGGAGGGCGCAGCGCAGTCGCATGGCAGCAGTGTCCCCGGGTCGCGCGCGAAGGTGCGGACGCGGGCCCCGGTCGTTCACCTCTGACGACCGGGGCCCACTGGCGTCCCGGATCCGGCCGCGGCGGCGACACTCCCCCGAGCAACGCGTTCTACGCGCGCACCGTCGCGCCGGTTCCGATGAAGTGATCACATCAGGTGACACCAACGGATCGCTAACATGTGGCCAACGGTTCTCCGGAGTGCTGTCTGCCAGTTGGCGCGAAGCCGTCTTCCGGGGCCGGACGCGCGACCCGGGTGACGCCGGGGTACGGCAAGGAATCAGCAGCGGGGTCCCCGCCGGGGACCGGCAGTGAGCGGGTGGCGGGAAACCGTCGTGACGAGGGCGGAAATGCGCCAGGGTGTGATGCGGTTCGGACTGCTGGGCCCGCCCGTGCTCTACCAGCCGACCACGGCCCCCGGCCCGCAGGACCCCGCCGCGCGAGCCGATCGCGCACCAGGCGCCCAGGATCCCGCAGCGCCAGCCGATCACGGATCCGGCCCGCGGGACCCCGCCGCGCGAGCCGATCAGACCCCCCGTCCCCACGGCGGCGCGGTGCGCACCATCCGCAGTCCCAAGGCGCGGGCGCTGCTCGCCGCGCTGCTGCTGGAGGCCGGCCGGGTGGTCTCCGTCGAGTCGCTCAAGGACGCGCTGTGGGGCGGCGACCCGCCCGCCTCCGCGCACGCCTCCCTGCACAATCACGTCACCCGGCTGCGCCGCCTCCTCGACTACCCCGACCGGCTGCGCGCGGTGCCGCCGGGCTATCTGCTGCGGGTCGAACCGGACGAGCTGGACGTCCATGTGTTCGAACGCCATGTCACCGCCGCGCGCGGCGCGCACGCCGCCGGGGACTGGGCGCGGGTGGTGCGCGAGGCGACCGCCGGGCTCGCCCTGTGGCGCGGCACGCCGCTCAGCGGCCTTTCCTCCGACCTGGGTGGGTACGCCTTCGTCCAGCGTCTGGCGGAGGCCCGGCTGCTGCTGCTGGAGTGGCGCTACGACGCCGAACTGGCCGTCGGTGGTGCCCGGCTCGGCGAGCTGGTGCCGGAGCTGGCGGAGCTGGCCGCGGAGTATCCGCTGCGCGAGGCGTACCACCGGCAGCTGATGCTCGCCCTGCACCGCACGGGCCGGCGCGCCGAGGCCCTGGCCGTCCATCGCGATCTGCGCGCCCGGCTGCTGGAGGAGCTGGGCGTGGAACCGGCGCCGACGGTGCGGGACGCACATGTGGAGGTGCTGCGCGGGGTGCCGCGGGACGAGCCGTCGCAGGAGCCGTCCGCCGGTCCGGCGGCCCCGGCCGCCGTTCCCGCCGTTCCCGCCGCGCCGCGGCCCGCGCAGCTGCCCCCGCCGCCGCCGCACTTCACCGGCCGCGGGGCGGACCGGGACGCGCTGCGCGCGGCCCTGCTGGAGCCGGGCGCGGTCGCCGTGGTCACCGGGATGGCCGGGGTGGGCAAGAGCGCGCTCGCGCTGGATGTCGCCCACGCCCTGACGGAACGTTTCTCCGACGGCCAGCTCTACATCAACCTGCACGGCGCCACCCCCGGCATGACCCCTCTCACCTCCGCCCAGGCCCTCGCCGCCCTGCTGCGCGACCTCGGCACCGAGCCCCGCCGCGTCCCCGACCACCCGGATGCCGCCGCCGCCCTGCTGCGGTCCCTGCTCGCGCCCACCCGCACCCTGCTGGTCCTCGACGACGCCGCCACCGCCGCCCAGGTACGGCCGCTGCTGCCCGCCGGGCCCGGCTGCGCCGTCATCGTCACCAGCCGCTCACCGCTGACCGCCCTCGACGGCGCCCGCCGCTTCCCGCTCTCCCCGCTCACCGGCGACGACAGCGCGGCACTGCTGCGTGCGGTGTCCGGGCGGGCCGGCCTGGACGCCGCCCACCCCCTCGTCGACCTCACCGGCCGGCTGCCGCTCGCCCTGCGGGTCGTCGCGGCCCGGCTCGCCGCGCGCAGCGCCCTCACCCCGGACGTCCTGGCCCACCAACTCGCCGCGACCGAAGGCCGGCTGCACCACCTGGAGTACGACGACCTGAGCGTGCGCCGCTCCCTCGCCGTCGCCCACGACGCCCTCGCCGCCTCCGACCGCGAGGCCGACCGCGACGCGGCCCTCGCCCTGCGCCGCATCGGCGCCCTCGACCTCCCCGCCTACGGTGCCCCCCTCATCGCCCGCCTCACCGGCACCGACGAACGGCGTGCCGAGGCGGCCCTGGACCGGCTGGTCGACGTGGCCCTGCTGGAGGAGACGGCGTACGGCAGATACGCGCCGCACGACCTCGTCCGCGACTTCGCCCGCGAGCTGTCCCTCCGGCCGGACCCGGCGCCCGGCGGCCCCC
>NZ_MUND01000097.1 GCF_002154375.1 Streptomyces glaucescens
ACGCGTCCTTCCGGGAGGGAGTCCGCGGCCGTCCCGTGCCACTCCGCGTCCGTGAGCAGCAGGCCGGCGCGGACCTCCTCCCGGAAGGACGCGTGCTGCGCCCGGACGAGGACACCGCCGCGACCGCGGACCTCACCACCGTGCCGCGCGTGCACCCGGACAACGTCCAGTACCTCATGTTCACCTCCGGCTCCACCGGCACCCCCAAGGGCGTGGCCGCGCGGCAGCGGGACGTCGCCGCGCTCGCCCTCGACCGTGCCTTCGCCGGACACGACCGCGTCCTCGTGCACTCCCCGCACGCCTTCGACGCCTCCACCTACGAGCTGTGGGTGCCGCTGCTGCGCGGCGGCACGGCCGTCCTCGCCCCGCCGGGCGACCTGGACGCCGCCGCCGTACGCCATGCGATCACCGAGCAGGGCGTGAGCTGCCTGTTCCTGACGGTCGGCCTGTTCCGCCTGCTCGCCCAGGAGGACCCCGCCTGCCTGCGCGGCGCCCGGGAGGTGTGGACCGGCGGCGAGGCCGTGCCCGGCGCCGCCGTACGGCGCGTGCTGGACGCCTGCCCCGGCCTCACCGTCGTCGACGTGTACGGCCCGACCGAGGCCACCACCTTCGCCACTCGCCAGGCCTTCCGCGCCGGTGACGCGCTGCCCGCGACGCTGCCCATCGGCCGTCCCCTGGACGACACCCGCGTCTACGTCCTGGACGGCGCGCTCCAGCCGCAACCGCCCGGCGTGCCGGGGGAGCTGTACCTCGCGGGCGCCGGACTGGCCCGTGGCTACGCCGGACGCCCCGGCGCCACCGCGGCCCGCTACCTGGCCGACCCCTACGGGCCGCCCGGCGGGCGGATGTACCGCACCGGCGACCTCGTGCGCTGGAGCGCCGACGGCGAACTGCACTTCGTGGGACGCGTCGACGACCAGATCAAGATCCGCGGCTTCCGCGTCGAACCCGCCGAGATCGAGGCCCGGCTCACCGCCCACCCGGCGATCGCCGAGGCGGTGGTGTCGGTGTCACGGCACGAGGGACGCAAGCGCCTGGTCGCGCACCTGGTGCCGGCCCCCGGCGCGGCCGTGCCGCAGGCGGCCGAGCTGCGCGCCCACGTGTCCGGGGAACTGCCCGACTACATGGTCCCGGCCGCGTTCGTCACCCTGGCGGAGCTGCCCCTGACCGCGAACGGCAAGGTCGACCGGCGACGGCTGCCCGAACCCGAGTGGTCGGCGGCGGCCGACACCGCCCACCGCGCGCCGCGCACCGAGGCCGAACGGGTGCTCGCCGGCATCTGGGCCGAGCTGCTCGGCGTGGAACGCGTCGGCCTCGACGACCACTTCTTCATGCTGGGCGGTGACTCGATCGTCAGCATCCAGGTCGTCTCCCGAGCCCGCACCGCCGGGCTCGCGCTGACCCCGCGAGACCTGTTCCGCCACCCCATCCTCGCCGACCTGGCCGCCGCCGCGACCGGTGCCGCCGCCACCGTCGCGGGCACCGCCCCGGTGTCCGGGGAGGTCGCGCTCACCCCGATCCAGCACTGGTTCCTCGACGCCGAGCCGCCGCGCCCGGAGTACTTCGACCAGTCCGTGGTCGTCGAGACGGCCGAGGACGTCGACCCCGGCGCGCTGAACACCGCCCTGGCCGCGCTGTGGGCCCACCACGACGCCCTGCGCGCCCGCTTCACCCGCGCGGCGGACGGCACCTGGCGCCAGGAGTACGCCGCCGCGGACACCGAGGTTCCGGAGCTGCTGCGGGTGCACGACCTGAGCGGTGCGGACGCCCGCGCCGCCGAGCAGGCCGAGGCCCGCCTCACCCACGAGGCGCACACCGGCTTCCGGCTGGACACCGGCCCGCTGATCGCCGCCCGCCTCTTCACCGGCGCGGGCCGGACCCCGCGCCTGCTCCTGACGGCCCATCATCTGATCGTCGACGGCGTCTCCTGGCGCGTCCTGCTGGAGGACCTGGAGACCGCCTACCGGCAGGCCCGGACCGGCGAGCCGGTACGGCTGCCGCAGCGCACCACCTCCGTGCAGGAATGGGTGCGGCGCCTCACCGGACGCACCGGTGAGGCGGACCTCGCCGCGCAGCGCGCCCACTGGGCGGACGTCTCGCGGCACTGCGCCGAACCGCTGCCGGTTGACCTCGACGGCGGCAACACCGCCGCCGACCTGCGCGCCGTGACCGTACGCCTCGACCGGCAGCGCACGGACGAACTCCTGCGCAAGGTTCCCGGCGTGTACCGCACCCGGGTCGACGACGTCCTGCTGACCGCCCTCGGCCGCGTCCTGGCGGACTGGACCGGCCGCCGCACCGTCGCCGTGGGACTGGAAGGGCACGGCCGGGAGGACCAGCTCTTCGACGACCTCGACCTGTCCCGCACGGTCGGCTGGTTCACCAGCCTCTTCCCGGTCGCCCTCGACCTGCCCCAGAGCGACTGGGGCGCCGCGCTGAAAGCCGTGAAGGAACAGCTGCGGGCCGTGCCCGACCGGGGGATCGGCTACGGCGCCCTGCGCCACCTGGCGGGTGACGAAGGGCTCTCCGCCGCGCCGCTGCCCGGCATCAGCTTCAACTACCTGGGCCGGTTCGACTGGTCCGCAGCCGACGCCGCGCTGGTCCGGGCCGTTCCCGGCGGTCTGGGCGGCGCGGAGGACCCCGGGGCGCCGCGTCCGCACCTGCTGGACGTGGTGGCCCGCGTCGAGGACGACCAACTGGAGATCACCTGGCACTACAGCGGCGGCCGTCACCGCGAGGAGACCGTCGCCTCCCTCGCCGAGGGCATGCTGCGGTCCCTGGAGGAGATCGTCGCGCACTGCGCCGCCCCGCGGGCCGGCGGCCGTACGCCCTCGGACTTCCCGCTGGCCCGGCTCGACCAGGCCGCCGTGGACCGCGTCGTGGGCGACGGCCGCGGCGTCGAGGACGTGTACCCGCTGACCCCGATGCAGGCGGGCATGCTGTTCCACAGCCTCATGGACCCCCAGGGCCGCACCTACGTCAACCAGGTGCAGGTCGTCCTGCACGGCGTCACCGACCCGCACGCCCTCGCCGAGGCATGGCAGCGCACGGCGGACGCCAACGCGATCCTGCGCACCCGCCTGGTGTGGCAGGAGACCGCCGAACCCCTCCAGGTGGTGGAACGGCGGGCCGTCGTGCCGGTCACCCACCACGACTGGACCGGCTGGACCGCCGAGCGGCGCGCGCGGGAGACGGAGGCGCTGCTCGACGCGGACCGGGCGGCCGGGATCGACCTCGGCGCGGCCCCGCTGATGCGGCTCGCACTGATCCGGCTGGCACCGGACCGGGTGCGCATGGTGTGGACGTTCCACCACGTGCTGCTCGACGGCTGGAGCGCGGCCCAGGTGTTCGACGAGGTGTGCGAGCGGTACGCGGCCCTGACCGCCGGCCGCCGCCCGCGGGTGCCCGACCGGGCCCCCTTCGCCCGCTACCTGGAGTGGCTGGCCGCCCAGGACACCGCCCGGGCGGAACGCCACTGGCGCGACACCCTCGCCGGATTCGCCGTCCCCACCGAACTGCCCCGCGACCGGCGCCCCGCCGACGCCCACCGCGCGTCCTCGTCGGGCACGGTGCGGGTCGCCCTCGGACAGGAGGTGTCGGCGCGGCTGCGGGACACCGCCCAGCGGGCCGGGCTGACCGTCAACACGGTGCTCCAGGGCGCCTGGGGGCTGCTGCTGCACCACTACGGCGGCGGGGACGACGTCGTCTTCGGTACGACCGTGTCCGGCCGCCCGGCCGAACTGCCCGGCGTGACCTCCATGGTGGGCCTGTTCATCAACACCCTGCCCACCCGGCTGCGCATCGACCGGCGGCGCCCCCTTCTGGAGTGGCTGCGCGAGGTGCAGGCCGCCCAGTCGGAGTCCCGGCGGCACGACTTCGTCTCCCTCGCCCAGCTGCAGTCGTGGAGCGAGGTGCCCGGCGGTGTCAGCCTGTTCGACAGCATCGTCGTCTTCGAGAACTACCCGTTCGACGCGGGCGCCCTGGCCCGGCACGGACTCGCCGTCGAACAGGAACGCGACGTCGAGCCGACCAACTATCCGCTCAGCGTGGTGGTCGCCCCCGGCGACGACGTCACCGTGACCCTCGACTACGACCCGGCCGCCTTCGACGCGACCACCGTCGAAGGGATCGGCGCGAGCCTGCGCACGCTCCTGACCCAGTTCGCCGCCGCCGATGACGACGAGGCCGCCGGCCGCCGCCTGGCCGACCTGGCCCCGCTCGAACCCGCCGACGGACGCCGCCTGCTGGACCGTCTCGCCGGACCGGTGGCGAAGCTGCCGCGGTACACCGTCCCGGACGCCTTCGCGGCCCAGGCCGCCCGCACCCCCGACGCCCCCGCCGTCAGCGCCGGCGCCGACCACCTCACGTACCGGCAGCTCGACGAGCGCGCGGGCCGGCTCGCCCGCCTGCTGATCGAGGCCGGCGCCGGGCCGGAGCGGTTCGTCGCCCTGGCCCTGCCCCGCACCGCCGACCTGATCGTGGCGATCCTCGCGGTCCTCAAGAGCGGGGCCGCCTACCTGCCCGTCGACCCCGGCCACCCGGCGGAGCGCATCGCGTTCCTCTTCGAGGACGTACGCCCCGACGCGGTGATCACCTGCGCGGAGACCTCGGCGCGGCTGCCGGACGGCCCGTACACGCGCATCGCCCTGGACGACCCGGCCTGCGCCGGGCGGCTGGCCGCCGCGTCCGCCGCGCCCGTCGGAGACGGCGAGCGGCGCGCCCGGCTGCTGCCGGACCACCCCGCCTACGTCATCCACACCTCCGGCTCCACCGGCCGGCCCAAGGGCGTCGTCGTCTCCCACGCCTCGGTGGTGGCGCTGACCGACTGGGCCGCGGCCGAGTTCACCGGCCGCGGGCTCGCCCACGTGGTGGCCTCCACCTCGCTCAACTTCGACGTGTCGGTGTTCGAGATCTTCTCGCCGCTGCTGGCGGGCGGCCGGGTGGAGGTCGTCCGTGACCTGCTGGCCCTCGCCGAACGGCCCGAGCCGTGGCGAGCGGGGCTGCTCAGCGCCGTCCCCTCCGCCCTCGGCCGGCTGCTGGCCGAGGACACCGTGCGGGTCGGTGCCGACACCGTCGTCCTGGCCGGCGAGGCACTGCCCGCCCGCGCCGTCCAGCAGGTGCGCGCGGCGATCCCCGGCTGCCGGGTGATGAACATCTACGGCCCCACCGAGGCCACCGTCTACGCCACCGCCTTCACCTGCGACCCGGCCGACCCCGAGCGGGTCCCGCCCATCGGCCGGCCCGTCGGCGGCGCCCGCGCCTACGTCCTCGACGCCCGCATGCGGCCCGTGCCCGTCGGGGCGCCCGGTGAGCTGTACCTCGCCGGGACCGGGGTGGCCCGCGGCTACCTGAACCGGCCCGGCCTGACCGCCGCCCGCTTCCTCGCCGACCCCTTCGGCCCGCCCGGCAGCCGGATGTACCGCACCGGCGACCTGGTCCGCTGGACCGCCGACGGCGACCTGCTGTACCTGGGCCGCACCGACGACCAGGTGAAGGTGCGCGGGTTCCGCATCGAACTCGGCGAGGTGGAGGCCGCGCTGGCCCGGCACCCGCAGGTCGCCGGGGCCGCCGCACGGGTCGTGGAGCACGACGGCCACAAGCGCCTCGTCGGCTACGCCGTGCCGCGCGCCGGCGACACCCCGGCACCGGCCGATCTGCGGGCGTTCCTCGCCCGGACCCTGCCCGACCACCTGGTCCCGGCGGCCGTGGTGCCGCTGGAGCGGCTGCCGCTGGGCGCCACCGGCAAGCTGGACCGGCGGGCCCTGCCGGAACCGGTGTGGTCCGCGGCCGTCACCACGGAGGACACCCGGCCGCCGCGGACCGCCACCGAGCGGACCCTCGCCGCGATCTGGTCGCAGGTGCTGGGCGTGCCCGAAGTGGGCGCGACGGACAACTACTTCGCGCTCGGCGGGGACTCCATCCTCGGCATCCAGATCGTCTCCGCGGCGCGCCGGGCCGGACTGACCCTCACGCCCCGCCACCTGTTCCAGCACCAGACGATCGCCGAACTCGCCGCGGCGGTCGACGAGTCACCGGTCTCCCCGGCCACCGCCACGGCCGACCAGGGCCCGGTCGTCGGGGACGTCCCCCTCACGCCCGTACAGCACTGGCTGTTCGACACCCTCACCGGCGACCCGGCCCGCTTCACCCAGGCGGTCTCCTTCGAGGTGGCGCCCGACACCGACGAGACACCGCTGCGCGCCGCCCTCGCGGCGGTACTGGAGCAGCACGACGCGCTGCGCATGCGCTACGAACCGGCCGGTGACGGGCAGTGGCGGCAGCTGGGGACCGCGCCCGGCGCCGACCCGCACCTGGAGGTGCACCACACACCCGAGGAGCCGGCCGCCGTCGCCGCCCGCCTGTGCTCCGCGTTCGACCTGGCGCGCGGGCCGCTGCTGAAGGCCGCCCTGTGCCACCGGGACGGCGACCGGCCGCCCGTCCTGCTGCTGGCCGCCCACCACCTGGTCGTCGACGCGGTGTCCTGGCGGGTGATCCTCGAGGACCTCGACACCGCCCACCGGGCACTGCGCGCCGGCGAGACCCCCGACCTGGGGGCGAAGACGACCTCCTTCCGTGACTGGGCCCGGCGCCTGGCCGCGCGCACCGCCGACGGCGGCTTCGACGACGAGATCGCCCACTGGAGCGCCCTGCACCCGACCGCTCTGCCGGCCGACCTCCCCGGCGGCAACACCGCCGCGGACGAGGAGACCGTGACGGTGAGCCTCGGCGCCGAGGAAACCCGCCGGCTCCTCCAGGAGGTGCCCGACGCCTACCGCACGCGCGTCAACGACGTCCTGCTGTGCGCGCTCGGCCGGGTCCTCGCCCGCTGGACCGGACAGGACCGGGTGGTCGTCGCGCTGGAGGGCCATGGCCGCGAGGACCTCTTCGACGACATCGACCTCTCCCGCACCGTCGGCTGGTTCACCACCATGTTCCCCGTGGGCCTCGACGTGCCCCGCGACGCCGGCCTCGGCACCGCGCTGAAGACCGTCAAGGAGAACCTGCGGGCCGTACCGCGTGGGGGAGTGGGCTACGGCGCGCTGCGGCACCTGCACCCCACGGCGGGGCCCGAGCTGCCCGCCCTGCCGCAGGTGGGCTTCAACTACCTGGGGCAGCAGGACTGGAACGCGGCCGGGGACGGTCTGCTGCGGGCGCCCCACGAGGGCCTGACCGGCGGCATGGACCGCTCGGCGGACCGGCCCCACCTCATCGACGTGCTCGGCCGGGTCACCGACAAGCGGCTCGAGTTCATCTGGTCGTACTCCCGCCGGGTGCACCGGCACGACACCGTCGCCCGCCTCGCCGAGGAGACGGCGGAGGAACTGCGCCGAATCGTCCGGCACTGCGCCGAGCCCGGCGCGGGCGGCCGCACCCCGTCCGACTTCCCGCTGGCCGCCCTGGACCAGACCGCCGTCGACCGGCTCGTCGGCGACGGGCACGACGTGACGGACGTGTACCCGCTCACCCCCACCCAGACCGGCATGGTCGTCCACGGCATGGACGAGCCCGGCGAGGGCCTGTACGTCGAGCAGATCACCTTCGTCGCCGACGGCGTGCGCGAACCCGCCCTGCTGGCCGGCGCCTGGCAGCACGTCGTGGACGCCACGCCCGTCCTGCGCACCGCCGTCGCCGTGGGCCGGGGCCCGGCCCCGCTGCAGACCGTGCACCGCCGCGTCACCCTGCCCGTCACCCAGCTCGACTGGAGCGGCCTGGACCCGGCGCGGCGGGACACCGCACTGCGGCGGCTGCTCGACGAGGACCGCGCCCGCGGCATCGACCTGGACCGCCCCCCGCTGCTGCGCGTCACACTGATCCGGCTCGGCCCGGACGAGGTGCGCGTGGTGTGGACCTTCCACCACGTCCTGCTGGACGGCTGGAGCGTCTTCCACGTGCTGTCGGACGTACTTCAGGCGCACGCCGCGCTCGCCGCCGGGACCGAGCCGCGGCTGCCGCGGCGGCGGCCCTTCGCGGACTACGCCGCCTGGCTGGCCGGACGGGACACCGCCGCCGCCGAGGAACACTGGAAGACCGTTCTCGCCGGTCACGCCGCGCCCACCCCGCTGCCGTACGACCGCAGGCCCGCCCCGGGCGCCGCCGCCAGGTCGGGCACCTGGCTGTCGCAGCGGCTCGACGCGGACGGCACCGCCCGGCTGACGGACTTCGCCCGCCGCCACCGGCTCACCCTCAACACCCTGGTCCAGGGCGCCTGGGCGCTGCTGCTGGCGCGCTTCAGCGGCGAGCGGGAGGTCTGCTTCGGCACCACCGTCTCCGGCCGGCCCGCCGACCTGCCGGGCGCGGACACCATCACCGGCCTGTTCATCACCACCCTGCCCGCCCGGGTCACCGTGGACGAGTCCACGCCGTGCGCCGCCTGGCTGAGGGAGCTGCAGGCCGCCCGCGCCGAGGACCGGCGCTTCGACCACGTGCCGCTGACGGACCTCCACCAGTGGAGCGCACTGCCCCCCGGCACGCCCCTCTTCGACAGCCTGCTGGTGTTCGAGAACTACCCGGTCGGCGACGCCACCGCCGGCGCGCACGGCGTGCGCGTGCGCGACCTCGACGCCCGCGAGGCGACCAACTACCCGCTCACCGTGGTGATCTCGCCCGGCGACGAGCTGACCGTGGAACTCGGCTACGACCCGCGGTACTTCGACGAGACCACCGCCCGCGCCCTGGCCGACCGGCTGACGCACGCCCTGACGGCGCTCGCCGGCACGGAGGACCGGACACCCCTGCACGGGGTCGACGTGCTGCCCCCCGGCGAACGGCACCGGCTGCTGCACGGCCCTGCCCGCCCGCAACTTGCGCCGCCGTCCCCGGCGACGCTGCCCGCGCTGATCGAGGCCGCCGTCGACCGGTGGCCCGACCGGCCCGCCCTCGACACCGGGGAGCCGCCGCTCACCTTCGCCGAGGCGGAGGCGCGCGCCAACCGGCTGGCGCACCGGCTCATCGCACGCGGGGCGGGGCCCGGCGCCATCGTCGCGCTGGTCCTGCCGCGCTCGGCGGACATGGTCCTCGCCCAGCTCGCCGTGGCCAAGGCGGGCGCCGCGTTCCTCCCGGTCGACCCCGGCTACCCGGCCGAGCGGGTCGCGCTGATGCTGCGCGACGCGGACCCCGCCGTCACCCTCACCGCCGAGGAGGTCGCCGGCCTGCTCGCCGCACCGCCCGACGGCACGCCCGGCCACCGGCCCACCGACACCGACCGCGTCCGCCCGCTGCGCCTCGACGACCCGGCGTACGTCATCTACACCTCCGGTTCCACCGGCATCCCGAAGGGCGTCGTCGTCACCCACCGGGGACTGGCCGCGTTCGCCGCCGCCGAGGCCGCGCACTACCAGGTCCGCGCCGGGGACCGCGTGCTGGCCTTCGCCACGCCCAGCTTCGACGCCTCCGTGCTCGAACTGTGCATGTCCCTGCCGCACGGCGCGGCCCTCGTCGTACCGCCGCCCGGCCCACTGCTCGGGGCCGAACTGGCCGACGTCCTGCGCACCGCGCGCGTCACGCACACCCTGCTGCCGCCCGCCGCGCTCGCCACCCTCCCGCCGGACACCCCCGGCACCCTGCCGCACCTGCGCACCCTGGTGGTCGGCGCGGACGCCTGCCGGGCCGAACTGGTCACCCGGTGGGC
>NZ_MUND01000968.1 GCF_002154375.1 Streptomyces glaucescens
AGATGATTATAAGAGACCGCGCCGGCACCGGCTCCGCGTCACCGAGGTCCGCCCCCTGAGCGCCGACACGGTGGCCGTCACCCTGGACGTGCCCGCCGCCCTGCGCGAGGTCTTCACCCACCGTCCCGGCCAGCACGTCGTCGTCCGGCACCGCCACGGCGACGGCGAACTGAGCCGCAGCTACTCCCTCTGCCCGCCCCCGCACGCCCCCGGGACACTCCGCCTGGTGATCAAGCGGGGCGGCCCCGACGGCTTCGGTACGCACGCCGCCACCCGCCTCGCACCCGGCGACCACCTCGAACTCTCCCCACCCGTCGGCACCTTCGCCCTGCCGGAGCTGCCCGGCGCCCACCACGTCCTCCTCGCGGGCGGCACCGGCATCACCCCGCTGGCCCCGATGGCCGCCCACGCGCTGCGCCGCGACCCGGCCTGTCACGTCACCCTCGTCCACTCGGTCCGCACCACCGCCGACGCCGTGCTGGCCGATGAACTGGCGGAGCTGAAGGACGAGTTCGTCGACCGCTTCACCGTCCTGTACGTGCTGACCCGCGAGGACCGGGGGAGCGCGGGCGGGCCGCTCGCGGGGCGGCTCGACGCGGCCGCGCTGCGCCACCTGCTGGCGGCCGTGGACGCCCGCCCCGGCCCGGACACCGCGTACGCCCTGTGCGGACCGCCCGGGCTCCTCGGCACCGCACGGCGGGTCCTGGCCGAGGAGGGCGCCGATCCGGCGCTCGTCCGCTGGGAGCTGTTCACGAGCGGCGGGACGGCACAGCGGCCACCGGAGCCGGCCGCACCGGCACCCACGGCGGGGCCGGCCGCACCGGCACCCGGGACGGGACAGGCCCGGGTCACCGCCCTGCTCGACGGACGCCGCCGCGTCGCCACCGTCCTGCCCCGCGACCCGGTCCTCCTCGACGCGCTGCTGCGCGCCCATCCCGACGTGCCGTACGCCTGCCGCGAGGGCGTGTGCGGCAGTTGCCGCGCGAAGGTCCTGTCCGGGCAGGTGACGGCCGACCGCCAGCACGCCCTGGACGAACGCGACCGCGCCGCCGGCTACACCCTCGTCTGCCGCGCCCGGCCGCGCACCCCCGAGATCACCCTCGACTTCGACGCCTGACCGCCCCCCCCCCC
>NZ_MUND01000969.1 GCF_002154375.1 Streptomyces glaucescens
CTCCCCAGTCCCCGCCGCCCGCCGAAGGCTCCCTGCCCGAGTTCACCGACCCCGACATCACCCTGCTGAAGAGGCTCAGGGATGCGCTGGAGGCCCTTTGAACGGCACCGATCGCCCGCCCAGACGCACGCCGAGAGGAGCGCACCGATGGCGGCCGAGCCCGGCATCCTCGACGAACTGCACCGGCTGAGGGCCCGGATGCCCCAGCTGACCGGTGCCCTCGCGGCCAGCGTGGACGGCCTCGTCCTCGCGCACGACACCCCCGGCGTCGAGCCGGACGGCCTGGCCGCGCTCACCGCCGCGTCGCTCGGCGTCGCGGTACGGCTCAGCGACGCCACCGGCCGGGGCGGGCTGCGCGAGCTGCTCGTCCGGGGCGAGCGCGGCTATGTGGCGACGTACGCGGCGGGCCGTACCGCCGTGCTCACGCTGCTCGCGCAGGACCGCGTCAACGTCGGCCGCCTCCACCTGGAGGGCCGCCGGGCCGGGGCCCGCATCGGCGAACTGCTCGAGTC
>NZ_MUND01000970.1:0-1885 GCF_002154375.1 Streptomyces glaucescens
GGACGCTCGGTGCTGTACGCCCGTACGAGCACGTCGCCCGCCGCCGTCCGGGCGTACAGCACCGAGCGTCCCGCCCGTCGCCCGTCCACCAGGCCCGCGTCCCGCAGCACCCGCAGATGCCGTCCCACCGAGCCGAGACCCTGCCCGGTCACGGCGGTCAGCTGGGTGGTGCTCAGGGGCGAGTCGAGGAGGACCAGAACGGTCGCGCGGGCCCGGCCGAGCAGGGCGCCGAGACTCGCGGGCACCGGCCGGGCGTGCTCGTCGGCGAGCGGGCCGGCACACGGGTAGACGAGGGCGTACCGCTGCCGCCCCGGCTCCTCCCAGCTCACCCAGCCGGTGCGGGGCGTGACGGGGACGAGGAGGAGCTCGGCGCCGGAGATGTCACGCGGCGGGTACTCGTGGAGATTGACCTGGAACCGGTTGGCGCCCAGCCAGCGGGTGCCGGGCCGCAGCGCGTCCAGCACCGCCGCCCAGCCGCCCTGGCTCATCCGCGCGGTCCGGGCCACCACATCGGCCTCCAGGACGCGGCGGCGCCGGGACCAGTACGGCCGTACGGCCTCGGTCCACACGTGGGTGAGCAGCGCCGCCGCCCGCTGCGGCAGGTCGTCGCGGTCCAGCCCGGCGGGGAGCGGACCGCCCAGGGACATGCGCAGATGCGCGCGGGCCGCCGCCGGGTCGGTGGCGCGGACCCGGGCCGCGGCCCGCGCGAAGTCCTCACCGTCCAGCGGGGTCGGGGTGAGGAAGTCGGCGATCCAGTCCCGGCCGAGCCCGGCGCGCACCAGCAGCGCGGTCACCGGGTCGGCGGCCAGGCGGGCGCGGTAGCCGGGGAGATGGGCGCGCAGCCAGGCCTGCTCGCCGGGGTGCCGGCCGCTCGCGGTGTGCAGCAGCCTCAGGCTCGCGAAGGTCTCGGCGTACGGAGAGACCAGGAACCGGCTGCGGGCGAGGGTGTCGGCGTCGACCTGCCACCAGCCCATCGGCCGCCTCCTCGTTTCGCCGGTGCGCGAAACAATAACGGGGCGCCCGCGGGCGCCGCAGACTCCGGGCATGCGCACATCACCCGGCTACTCAGGCCTTTTCCGCACACCGGAGTTCACACCGCTCTTCCTGTCCACCGCCGCCCAGACCGCCGCCCAGACACTCGGCGGGCTCGCGCTCGGCACCCAGGTGTTCCGGGCGACCGGCTCGCCGCTGCTGGCGGCGGTGAGCATGTTCGGCCCGTCGCTCGCCCAGGTCGTCGGCGCCACCTTCCTGCTGTCCGGGGCGGACCGGCTCCCGCCGAGGGCCACCCTCACCGGCGTGGCGGTGGCGTTCGCGGCCGGCACGGCGGTGCTCGCGGCGCCCGGACTGCCGGTCTGGGCGGTCCTCGCCGTCGTCCTCGCGCAGGGCCTGGTCGCCTCGCTGGGCGGGGGCGTGCGATGGGGGCTGCTCACCGAGATCCTGTCCAAGGAGCGCTACCTGCTGGGGCGCTCGCTCTTCAACATGACGAGCGGCCTCGCGCAGGTCGCGGGCTTCGCGACCGGCGGCGTCCTGGTCGCCGTCCTGTCCCCGAGCACCGCACTGCTGCTGGCGGCACTGCTGTACGCCGGGGCCGCGCTCGGACTGCGGCTGGGGCTCACGGCCCGCCCGCCGCGCGCGTCCGGCCGCCCCTCGGCACGGGTCACCTGGCGGGCCAACACGCTGCTGTGGTCGTCGCCCGCCCGCCGGTGGGTGTACCTCGCCCTGTGGGTGCCCAACGGGCTGATCGTCGGCTGCGAGTCGCTGTACGTCTCCTACGCGCCCGAAGCCGCCGGCACCCTCTTCGCCTGCGCCGCGCTCGGCATGTTCGCCGGGGACGTGACGGTCGGCAGGCTGCTGGCGCCGGCGCGCCGGGCCCGGCTCGGGGTAC
>NZ_MUND01000970.1:1954-2123 GCF_002154375.1 Streptomyces glaucescens
CTCACCATGCAGGGGGTGAGCGCGGCGCTGGCGGGCGCGCTGGCCCAACTGACCGCACCGGGCGTGGCGATGACCGCGATGGCGGCGGCGTCGGTCGCGGTGACGGGGGTGCTGGCGCGGGGGCTGCGGGCGGCGCGGGAGGAGAAGAGCGTGGGGGAGGAGAAGGGCG
>NZ_MUND01000971.1 GCF_002154375.1 Streptomyces glaucescens
GGCGGCGACTGGTACGACGCGCTGGAACTCCCCGGCGGCGAGACCGTGCTGAGCGTCGGCGACCTCACCGGACACGGCCCCGCCGTCACCTCCGGCATGGCGATGCTGCTCGGCGCGCTGCGCGGGATGGCGATGGCCGGCACCCGGCCGGGCCAGCTGATGGCCTGGCTCAACCAACTGCTCGACACCACCGTCCAGCCGGCCCTCGGCAGCGCCGTCTGCTGCCGCTACCGGTCCGGCACCCGCACCCTGGTGTGGGCCCACGCGGGACACCCCGCCCCGCTGCTGTTCCGCGACGGGACGGGGCACAGGCTGAGCGCGCCGGACGGCGTCCTGCTCGGCGCGGCCTCCGGTGCCGCCTACGGCGAGGCCGAGGAGACCCTGGAGCCCGGCGACCTGCTGCTGCTGCACACCGACGGACTGGTGCCCGGGCGGGCCGCGGCGGATCCGGCTGCCGTGGACCGCCTCCTCGGCCTGACCCCGCGGTTCGCCGCGGCGCGCACCGCGCAGGACTGTGTGCGGGTGGTCGTGGAGGAGTTCGGCGAGACCGAGCGCGAGGACGACGCCTGTGTGCTCGTCGCCAGGGTGACCGCGTAGGACCCGCGCCGCCCCGGCTCCCCCTCGTGTCTGCCGTTCGTCTCCCCGGCCTGGCGCTCACGCCCGGGCGGTGCTGCCGCCGCCCGGCTTTTTGGCCTGGTCCTTGGGCAGCGCCAGTTTGATCTCCTCCCGCAGCTCCTGGATCTTCGGATAGGTCGCGTACTCGGCGGTGAGCCGGTACATCTGGCGCAGCCGGTCCCAGGTGCGGCGCGAGGAGTTGGAGCTCATCGACACCAACGCCAGGCGCGCGTACCCGGCCGCCTGCTCCGGGTCGTCGGCGATGAAGCAGGCGGACGCCATGGAGAGATGGTCGAAGATCTTCGACCGCTCCTGTGCGTCGACCCGCAGGGCCAGCGCCTTGTCCGCGTAGTGCTGGGCGTGCGCGGCCGCCGCCGGCTCGAACTCCGCGAGTGTGCGATAGGCCAGGGCCTGCATGCCGTAGAGATCGGCCTCGTTGAACAACTGCATCCAGCTGGGCGGCGGCACGTCGCCCTTGTCGGAGACGAAGAGGTCCTCCGCCCGGCCGAGGGTGCGGCGCATCGCCTGGCCCTTGCCCATGGACGCCTGGGCCCACGCCTCGATGGTGTGGAACATCGCTCTCGTGCGGGGCAGTACCTGTTCGCCGGAGCCGGACTGGGCGAGTTTCATCAGGTCCAGCGCGTCGTCGGGCCGGCCCAGGTGCACCATCTGGCGGGCCGCCCGGGAGAGCGCCTCGCCGGCCCGGGGCCGGTCGCCGCCCTCTCTCGCGGCATGGGCGGCGATCACGAAGTACTTCTGGGCCGTGGGCTCCAGGCCGACGTCGTGCGACATCCAGCCCGCGAGGACGGCGAGGTTGGCCGCCACACCCCACAGGCGCCGTTGCAGATGGGGTGGATGGTGGTAGGCGAGGATGCCGCCCACCTCGTTGAGCTGGCCCACGACCGCCTTGCGCTGGAGCCCGCCGCCGCGGGCCGCGTCCCAGGCGCGGAACACCTCGACCGAGCGCTCCAGCTCCTCGATCTCCT
>NZ_MUND01000972.1 GCF_002154375.1 Streptomyces glaucescens
CTTGCTGATGCACAGCACCCGACCCGCGCTGCCTGACCGGGCGGGTGCTGTGCATCAGCAAGTCGAGCCGGACGCTGCGCTGGATGATCGACGGGCGGACGGTGACGACCCTGCCGGTCCGCTTCGGCTCGGAGTACACCCCGACCCGCGAGGGCGAGTTCGAGGTCTACTGGAAGTCCCGCCACCACCACTCCACGCTCTACGACGCGCCGATGCCGTACGCGATGTTCTTCAGCGGCGGCCAGGCGGTGCACTACTCCGCGGACTTCGCCGCGCGCGGCTACGCGGGCGCCTCGCACGGCTGTGTCAACGTGCGGGACGAGACGGCGATCGCGGAGGTGTTCGCCCAGGTGCGGACCGGTGACAAGGTCGTCGTCCACTGGTGAGGCGTACGGCGGTGCCGCGGGGTGAGGGGATTGCGGGGCGCGGGCGGGACCGGGGGAACGTGTCCCGCCCGCGCCGTGTGCACGAGCCGTGGGTACGGGGGGAACCCCGGCTCCGTGCGACGGCCGATGACCAGTCGGCTCACTCAGTACTGCGCCCCGGCGGCCGAAAACGTCACACCCCTCCGGAAAAATCTTGAGAGAGAGAAGAAACCGCAGGTCAGCGCGTTGTGTAGGGCGGGGTGAAGGAGGGTTCCGGGGACGCGGCCGTCCGCACCTCGCGGTGCGCGGGGCCGGGCGCGTCCTGTCCGGCGGCGGGCCGGCCGGCGCCGGAGTGACCCTGACCGTTGCCGTTGCCTCCGGCGTGACCGTTGCCGCCGCCCGAGTGACCCTGGCCGTTGCCGCCGGGGCGGCCTATGCCGTTCCCGCCGTCGGCGCCTTTGCCGTCCCCGTTGCCCTTGCCGTCGTCGTTGCCCTTGCCGTCCCCGTCACCGCCCGCGCCGCCGTTGCCGTTGCCGTTGCCGCCGTTGGCGTTGTCGCCCTTGCCCTGGCCCTGTCCAGACGCGGCGGATTCGCCGGAGGAGCCGCCGGTGGATCCTGAGTCGGCCTTCGTGTTCCGCAGCACGCCGTCGCAGTAGCGGTCCACCCGGGCGGAGCCGCCCGCCGCCCCCTCCAGGGCGCGGCGGCGGTCGGCCTCCAGCCCGCGCCCGTCCCGCAGGGCCCGGCAGGACGAGGCGATCTCCGTCCAGGACCGGCCCGCCCCGCCGGACGGGCCGGACCCGCCCTCGGGACCCCGGTCCCGGTCGCGGGCGTCCTCCTCGGCCACGTCACGCGAGGGCCGGCCGCCGTCGGGCACGACCGAGCCGCCGGCCCCGCCGTGCGTGCCCTCCGGGGTCGGGGTGGCGAGCGGGCGGCCCGAGGGCGCGGCGGCCGACACCGAGGCGCCGGGGCGCGGGCGGGAGTCGTCGAAGGGTGTCGGCAGCGCTCCGGTTCCGGCCGCGAAGGCGACCCCGCCGACCATGCCGGCGGCCAGCGCGGCGGCCAGTCCGAGGCGCAGCGCGCGGGGCCGGCGCGGGCGGCGGCCGTTCGCGCCGCGGTCGCCCGCGCGGGCGCCGATACGGATCAGCCCGGCGTCGGCCGGGCGCGTGCGGTCGGGGTCGGCGAGCGCCGCGCGCTCCTCGTCGCGCTCCGCGCGGACCTTGCGGAAGGCGGCCAGCGCGGCGGCCTCTCCGGGGAGTTCCTCGCTGGTCGGCGGGGGTGGGGCGGAGAGTGCGCCGAGCGCTTCGGCGAGCCGTTCGGCCTGGTCCCGGGCGGCGGGGTCGACGGCGTCCGGTGACTCGCCGCGCAGCAACCGCTCCGCTGTCTCACGGTCCAGCCACCTGTACTGCTCGTCGGCCATCACATGTCCTTCTGCGTCCGCGCGCGCGTATGCGTCACACTCGCGGACGTCACCGCGCGCCCGCGCGGTTCTCGCTGAGGTGGCAGGGCGTCGAGCACCCCGGCCGATTCCGGATCGCCGCCGGGCTCGCCCAGCAGCTCGGCCAGCCGCTTCAGCCCGCGGTGCGCCGCCGTGCGGACCGCGCCGGCCCGCTTGCCCAGCGTCTCGGCGGCGGTCTTGGCGTCGAGGCCGACGACCACGCGCAGCACGACGGCCTCGGCCTGGTCCTGCGGGAGCCGGGCGATCAGGGAGAGGGTGCGGTCGGTGGCCAGCGACTCGATGGCCTCGCCGGCGGTGTCGGACTCGGCGGGCTTGCCGGTCAGTTCGGTCTCGTCGCCGCCGATGGCGGGGCGGCGGCCGCGCATGCGTATGTGGTCCAGGGCGCGGTTGCGGGCGATCCGGGCGGCCCAGCCGCGGAAGCGGTCCGCGTCGCCGCTGAACCGTTCGAGGTCCCTGGCTATCTGCAGCCAGGCCTCGGACGCCACGTCCTCGGCGTCGGGTTCGCCGACCAGCGTCCGTACGTATCCGAGCAGCCGCGGGTGCACCGCGCGGTACACGGTACGGAACGCGGTCTCGTCCCCGTCCTGTGCCGCAAGCACCGCTGCCGTCAGCTCGGCGTCGTCCCCCAGCACCGCACTCCCTCTGCGCCTCACCGGCGCCGCTTTCGCGCGGGCGTCTGCCACGTTCGCTCTGTCTTCCCCTGGCCGCGGTCCGGTGCGAATGGCACGTTACGACCTGAAACCGCTCCCCGTCCATGTCCACGGGAGTTACGTAGAAGATGCAACTAACTCGTGACGCGACCTTGCCCGGACCGGGTCCTGGCGGGGTGGGCGCGGGTGCGAAAGCCGGGGTGTGACACGAGACGCCCCGTTGGCGCTGTAGGAAGTACGGGTCGCCGCGCGGCCCGTGCCGCGCGACGGCCGGGGCCTCTCCTGTGGGGGGTGGCGGCCCCGGCCGTTGCCTTGGCGGCCTTCGCGGAGCCCGCGGGTGGAGAAGACACACCCGCCGAGGCCCGCCGATCCCTCAGTTCCGGCCCGGCTGCTTTCCGGTGTCCCGGTCCGGCCTGTGCTCCTCGGCCTGGCTGCCGGGGTCCGCCGGACGGGCCGTCGGGGTGACCGGCGCGGCCGGCGCGGCCGGGTTCCCCCGGCTCTCCGGGCTCCCGGGGTTCGCGGGACTCCCGGGGTCCCTCGGGTCCGCCCGGTCGTCCGTCCGCCGTCGCGCGCAGTACCCGGAGACCTCCTCCGGGCCGTCCGCCGCCGCGATCAGCCGCTCCCAGGCCTGTGCCGCCATCGCCCGGCCGCGGCCCCCGGCCCGCTCGTAGGCGCGGCAGTGGGCCTCGATGTCCGCCGCGGTCAGCGGGTGGGCCGGCCGCGCGGGACCGGTGCCGGAGGCCCGGCCGGCCGGCCGGTCGGCGCGCGGGGCCGGGGCGCTGCCGGACGGGGCGGTGCGGCGGCGGTCCTCGGCGGGCTCCTGCGGGGCGGAGCCGCCCGAGCCGATCCCGGCGACCGCGACGCCGCCCAGGGTGAGGCTCGCGGCGAACAGCGAGAACGCGGTCTTCATCGAGCGGGCCGACCAGCGCTGCCCGCCGGGCCGCCCGGGAGACCGGGGCGCACCAGGCCCGTACCCGGCGCCGGGACGACTGGCGGCCCGGCGGGCAGCGCT
>NZ_MUND01000973.1:0-219 GCF_002154375.1 Streptomyces glaucescens
TCTGGTCCATGTGCGACGCCTTCCAGACCGTCACCACGACGTGCCGCCCGCTGTAGCCCGACGTACTGACGTCCGTGACGTAGTGCGCCTGGTAGGGGTAGCGGCCGGTCCTCTTCACCAGCTCGAGGTCGTCCCACCCGATCAGCTCGTACTCCGGGTTGAAGCCCTGCTTGGTGACGTAGACCTCGAGCCAGTCCGCGCCGTGCCGGGCCTCGTCGT
>NZ_MUND01000973.1:251-658 GCF_002154375.1 Streptomyces glaucescens
GTGATGGCGTTCGGGTTCTCGTGGTAGGTGCGGTAGCACATGGGGTCCTGGGCCTCGTCGGGCTCGCTGGAGCCCCACCGCTGGAGGCAGCCGTAGTTGCGCGTCTCGGGGGTGATCACCGTGCCGTGAGCGGAGGCCGACGGTGCGAGCGGAAGCAGGCACAGCAGGCTGGTGGCCAGCACGCCGGCGCCGAGCGCGGTGCGGTGTGCGGGTGTTGCGAGTGCGTGGTTCATGGTGCGCTTCCTCCGGTTGTTCGGGGATCGCGGGNNCCCGCGAATTGCGTGCGCATGACAACTTGTGGGTCAGGTGTCGTGCGTGCCTGCCACCTCCCTCCTCGGGGCGGGTCGCGTGCTCGCGCGGTGGGCGAGCAGCGTCGTCACCGGCCAGCGGCCGGGGCCGAGGGCGGC
>NZ_MUND01000974.1 GCF_002154375.1 Streptomyces glaucescens
GGCCGGTCGACCGGCCCGATGAGGCCCCCGCGCCGTTCGTTGCGGACTCGTGTCGCGGAATCGTGCGATCCACGACATGAGTCCGTGCCGGACCCCGCGCGGGGGTCGCCTCACGGCCGGTTCGGCGGGAGGCTGGGCGTATGGCCATGCCGCCCCCACCGCCTCAGCCGCCCGGACCACCGGCCGACGCGCCGCCCCCGGACGGCTTCGGGCCGCCTCCCGGGGACCCCGAGCCCCCGCCACGGCGGCGCACCCCGCTCCTGCTGGCCCTGGCCGCCATGGTGGCCGTCGCGATCGTCGCCGCGGTCATGCTCGTGACGTCGGAGAGCGGCGACTCGCCGGACGACCGGCCCCCAGCCCAGCCCGGCACCAGCACGAGCAGCTCCCCGGCACCGTCCTCCGGACTCCCGAGCGAGCTGCCCAGCGGTGTGCCCTCCCTGCCGTCCGGCTTCCCCAGCGAGCTGCCGAGCGGCGGCTTTCCCAGCGACCTGCCCAGTGGCTTCCCGAGCGAGCTGCCGAGCGGTTTCCCCAGCGAGCTGCCGAGCGGTTTCCCCAGCCACTTTCCCAGCGGGCTGGAATCACTGATCCCGTCCTTCGCCGAGGGGGATCTGCCCTGAGGGCCTGGTGACCGTGGGGCTCGGCCGCATGCCCGGGCGACCGGACGGCCCGGCCGGATGCGCGGGCCTCGGCCCGGCGATCACACGGCTCGGCCGCAGGCCTGCCTTCCTACGCCCGTCACCATGCTCGTCCGCCGCCACCGGACCCAGGCCCCGACGGATACCGCGGTGGGCCCAGCCCCGCTGATGGAGCCCATGCCGGCGCCCGCAGAGGCACGGCAGGCCCGCAGGCCCGTCAGCAGGCCCCGTCCTCCGGCCGGGCCTGCGCCGAGGCCAGGGCGGTCGCCGGGTCCTGCGCCGGGCCGCCGGCCGGGGTCCAGCGGCCGCGCTCCTTGCGGTACGGCCACCAGCGGCCGTCGCGGTCCAGGCGCAGCTGGCCCGGAGCGCCGACGACCGTCCAGCGGTTGCCCCGCGCCCGCAGCGGCGGCCGCTCGTCCTCGTCCCAGGCCGCTTCCAGGGCAGCACGCGCGCGTGCGAGCGCGTCACCCTCGACCGCCCACTCCTCCTCGAACACCGACAGGGCGGTCACCCCGCCCTGTTCCCAGGCCCGTACGGCGGCCGAGAGTTCCTCCCGGCCGCGCTCCGAGCCGTCGGCCAGCCGCTCCAGCACCGCCCGCCCGGGCTCTCCGGCGGCCAGCCGGACCGCGTCCTGAGCGACCGACAGCTCCGGTTCCCAGGTCGCCTCCTCGGCCCTCAGCGCGTCGGCACACCGCATGCGGTGTGCCGACGCGCTGAGGGCCGAGG
>NZ_MUND01000975.1 GCF_002154375.1 Streptomyces glaucescens
CTCGCCGCCGGCAAGGGCGTCGTCGTCACCGGCGACCTCGACCAGGCCCGCGCGCACGCGCTGGCCTGCGACCGGGTCGTCATCGAGGAGTACCTGGACGGCCCGGAGGTCTCCCTCTTCGCCGTCACCGACGGCGAGACGGTCGTCCCGCTGCAGCCCGCCCAGGACTTCAAGCGAGCCCTGGACGGCGACGAGGGCCCGAACACCGGCGGCATGGGCGCGTACTCCCCGCTGCCGTGGGCCGACCCCAAGCTGGTGGACGAGGTCATGCAGACCGTGCTCCAGCCGACGGTCGACGAGATGCGCCGCCGCGGCACCCCGTTCTCCGGTCTGCTCTACGCCGGTCTGGCGATCACGAGCCGGGGCGTGCGGGTCATCGAGTTCAACGCCCGCTTCGGCGACCCCGAGACCCAGGTGGTGCTGGCCCGGCTGAAGACCCCGCTGGCCGGCCTGCTGATGGCGGCCGCCACCGGCAACCTCGCCGACCTGGAGCCGCTGCGCTGGAGCGACGAGGCCGCCGTGACCGTGGTCGTCGCCTCGCACAACTACCCCGGCACCCCGCGCACCGGTGACCCCATCACCGGACTGGACGAGGTCGCCGCCCAGGACGCCCCGCACGCGTACGTCCTGCACGCCGGCACCAGGCGGGACGGGGACGCCGTGGTCAGCGCGGGCGGCCGGGTGCTGTCCGTCACCGCGACCGGCGAGGACCTCACCGAGGCCCGCGAGCGCGCCTACCAGGCGGTCGGCCGCATCCGCCTCGACGGCTCCCAGCACCGCACGGACATCGCGGCGAAGGCGGCGGCGGGCCAGTAGCGCGTACGGCGGCGCACCCGTCCACCAGGCACGATCCAGGCCCCGGACTCCCGACGGAATCCGGGGCCTGACCTTTGCCCTGCGTCATCCACCTTTCCCCAAAGCCATTCCATCGAGTGACCGATGCGCTGTACGGCTGACGGGGACCGAACCCCCAACTAGGGTGCGGCGCAAGCGTTCCGGCACTTGGCCCACCGGCATTGCGATGTCAGTGGCGGGTGCCACAGTGGGGGAGTGAGCAACGCCAGGAGAGCCAGAGCAGCCAGGACGAGAGGGGGTGAGGTCCGGTCGTGACCGGTATCGGTGTGGAGGCGGGAGCACAGGCCGCGCGGGCCCGGGCGCTGGCCGTGCTGCGGATCCGCAGCCGGGCGCTGGCCGTGGCCCTGCTGCCGGCCGCCGTCGCCGTGGTCCTGCTGGTCGGCGGCTCCACCGGCCGGCTGACGGGACCCGGCTGGGGCGCCGCCCGCTGGGCCGTCGGCGCGCTCGCCCTGCTCGTGCTGCTCGCCGCGGGCGGTTTCGCGCTGGTCGTCGCCCGCGCGCGCCCCGCCATGAGCCCCACGGTCCCGATCGCCGAGGAGGCCGCCCCGGATCTGTACCGGCTGGTGCGCGACCTCGCCGACCGCCTCGACGTCCCGGCCCCCTCGGCCATAGCGCTCACCCCGGACTGCGACAGCTGGCTGGAGGACCGCACCCATCCGGCCCACGGCCCGCCCCCGCCCGAGGACCCGGACCTGCCGCCCGGCCTCGGCCGCCGCGCCCAGCGCCGTACGCAGGCCGCGCCCGTCCTCGTCATCGGCTCCCCGTTCCTGTGGTGGATGCGGGTGGGCGAGCTGCGGGCCGTCCTCGCCCCGGTCGTCGCCGGTACGGGCCCGTCGGCCCACCCCGACATAGCGGCCGCCCGGCGCTTCGTGCGCGGTCTGGACGCCGCGGTGGCCGTCGCCTCCGCCCCAGGACGCGGCCCGCTGACCCGGTGGCCGGGCGCCGGTGCCGCCTGGCTGGCCCGGCTGCTGCTGCGCGGCTGCCGGGAGCACATCGCCGAGATGGAGCGCGGCGTCGCCGCGGCCGCCGCCGAGCGTGCACAGGCTGTGGATTACGGACTGCGGATCGTCGCCCAGGAACAGGTCGGCCTGGCGTACGCGGGCTGGGACCGGCTGCTGACCCGGGTCGCGCTGCCCGCCTGGCGGATGGGCCGCTGGCCCTCCCGGCTGGACGCGGGCGTCGTCGCCGCCCTCACCGAGCTGTCCCGGCGCGACCGACTGGCCGAGGGCTTCGCCTCCCGGCTCGGCGAGCGCCCGGCCTGCGACCTGTTGGAGGAGCCCGGCGCGGTGGACGAGGCCGCCTCGCTGCTCGCCGCCCGCCTCTTCCACGGCGGCCCCGCCGAGCCCGGCCCCGACTGGTCCCCGGTGGACTGGCAGGAGTATCCGGAGGAGGTCGTCGACCGCAAATGGCGTACCGACGCGGCCCGCCTCCACCGCGTCCTGGACACCCTCGGCGTCCGCCGCACCGCCCCCGACGCCCAGGGCCCCACCCTGGCCCGCGTCCTCGACCACCTGGCGGACGAGACGCCCCCGCCCGCGCGGCGGCCCCCCGGAGACGAGGACCTGCCGCATGCCGGGGAGTACCCGGCATACGCCACCGAGCCTCTGCCGCCCGACGCCGAACGTCTGTCGCCGGACGCCGAGCCCCTGACGCCCGCCACCGAGCGTCTGACGCCCGCCGACCCGGACACTCCCGGAACCCCCGACCCGCTCGGCGGCCTCGGCGGCCTCGGTGAAGCCGGTGATCTCGGCCACCTCGGCGACCTCGACCCTCCGGAAGGCCTCGACCTCCTCGACGACCACCCCGCCCCC
>NZ_MUND01000976.1 GCF_002154375.1 Streptomyces glaucescens
GGTCACGGACGGGGAGCGGCACGCCTCCCCGGGTCCCGCCCGCCGAGGCCTGCCGCTCCCCGTCCGTGACCTCGAAGAGCCCCGCGGGCACCGACCGGCCGGCGTACAACGGGCCGTTCCGTGCGTCCCCCTTCACCCGCACCCGCAGCGTGAGCCCGTACGGCCCGGGGCCGACCTTCTCGGCGACACGGGCGGCGAGATGCACGACCAGGTAGTAGGAGCCGGCGAAGCGCAGCCCGCGCACCCGGTCGGTCGGGGCGTACCGGTTGGCGTAGTCGACCGGTGGCAGCGGATCGAGCGAGGCCGACTGCTGTCTGCCGTCGTATCCGGTGCCCGCGTCCTCGACGAGGGCCCGCACGGGGTTGTGGAGGGAGAGGTTCAGCGCGGCGGCGGCGAAATCGTGGCCGGTGCCGTCGGTGCCGCCCGCGCTGCCCAGCTCCGCGGTGGCGTACAGCTGCTGGCCCCAGTCGACCGGGACCTCGTAGAACAGCGTCCGTCCCGGCTCGACGTCGGCGGTCCACACGCCCTGCCCGACGGCCGTCGCCGTGTCGAACCCGGATCCGCCGGGCCGCCGCTCGGGTTCGTCGCCGGGCGGTGCGGGGGAGGCGGAGTCCCAGCCCTTCGGTGCGCTGGTGGCGCCGGTCCGCGCCGTCCGCGGTTCGGTGGCGACGGTCAGCTCCAGCTCCCACGGGTCCGACACCGGGCCCGCCGTCGCGCCCGTGCGTTCGACGACGACGTAGTAGGTCCCGGAGCCCTCGCAGCGCGCCTTGCCGGCCTCACGCGTGCCCCAGGCGGTGATCGGACGCGGGCTGCGGGAGGCGCCGACGGTGGCGCTGTCGTAGGAGCAGGAGCGGCTGTCGGTGTCCTGCACGGACACCTTGATGCCGTCGGAGGCGGAGACGGTGGCGGCGGGGTCGGGGAC
>NZ_MUND01000977.1 GCF_002154375.1 Streptomyces glaucescens
GTCACCTCCCGCGCGCTGGCCGTCACCGCCGCGGTGTCCGCCGCCCTCGCCGCCGGGCACCCGGCGTCCGCCGTCGCCGCCCCGCACGCCTCCCAGCGGCCCGGCGTCCCCGCAAGTGACGAGCCCGAGACCCCGCAGGGCGGCAAGGCCCCGCTGCACGGCCCCGGGGGAAAGCCCGCCCTGCCGGCCGTCCCGGCCGAGGCGCCCGCGACCACCCGGGCGGAGATCATCCGGCGGGCCAGGACCTGGGTGGCGGAGAAGGTGCCGTACAGCATGACCCGGTTCTGGCGGGACGGGTACCGGCAGGACTGCTCGGGCTTCGTCTCCATGGCCTGGAACCTGCCGGGCAACGAGTGGACCGGCACCCTCGGCCAGTACGGGGTGCGGATCGGCAAGGACGAGCTGGGGTCCGGCGACATCCTGCTCTTCCACAACCCCGAGGACCCGGAGCGGGGCTCGCACGTGGTGATCTTCGGCGGCTGGACGGACCACACCCGCACCTCCTACACCGCCTACGAGGCGACCCGCCCGCACGCCCGCGCGCAGGTCACGCCGTATGCCTACTGGACCCACTCCGACCGCTATGTCGCCTACCGCCACAAGGGGCTCGGCACGGGCACCTCCGGCGCCCGGCCGGACGACGGCACGGCGGCGGACCCCTTCCCCGGAGCGGCCTACTTCGGTCCCGGCGCGAACAACCGGCACGTCACCCGGCTCGGCCGGATGCTGGTCGAGCGCGGCGCCGGCCCCTACTACACCTCGGGCCCCGGCCCCCGCTGGACCGACGCCGACCGCCGGGCGACCCGGGCGTTCCAGCTGGCCCAGGGCTGGACGGGCGGAGCCGCGGACGGGCTGCCCGGACCGAAGACCTGGGCGCTGCTGGCCGGCGGCCGGGGCAAGGACATCACGGCCGGGGCGGCCGGCCCGCCCGGCGCCCCGGCCCCGCGGATCCCCGGGTTCCCGGGGCGGGGGATGTTCCGGCCGGGCGCGAGCAACCCGTACGTCACGCTGCTCGGCGAGCAGCTCGTGAAGAAGGGGTTCGGCAAGCACTACACGACCGGGCCGGGGCCCCGCTGGGGGGAGGCGGACCGGCGGAGCGTGGAGGCCTTCCAGCGCGCCCAGGGGTGGCGGGGCAGCGCCGCGAACGGCTGTCCGGGGCCGGAGACCTGGCGGCGGCTCTTCTCGTGACGACCCGAACCCCCTGTCGCGACGCGCCCCGCGTCGCGGCACACCCCTGTTGGGACACCCCCTCCTGGGGACGCATCTGGCGCGGAGGCTGGAGGCAGGCATGACCATGACCACGTCACCCACACCCGAGCCCGAGGGGCCGTCCCGGCCCGCCCGGCTCATCCAGAACGAGGCGACCACCGAGATCCCGGTCCATCTGCTGTTCCGTGACGACCCCGGTGATCCGGTGCCGCTCGCACCGGATCACCGGGGTCGT
>NZ_MUND01000098.1 GCF_002154375.1 Streptomyces glaucescens
TGGACGTCGGCCGCAGCCGGCGAGCCGGCTGCGGCCGACGTCCATGTCGAGCGGCCCGGCGATGGTGGCGATCCGGTTCCGGCCGCGCTCCAGCAGATGCCGGACCGCGGCGGCGGCGCCCCCGGCGTTGTCGGAGGTGACGTGGCTCAGCCGCTCCCGCTCGTCGCGCCGCCCGGCCAGGACGGTGGGCAGACCCATCTCCTCGAGCAGGCCCGGGAGTTGGTCGTGGGCGTGGACCGAGACCAGCAGCACGCCGTCGACCCGGCGGGTCGCCACCGACGCGGTGAGCTGGTCCCGCTCGGCCCGGTCGCGCACCAGCATCAGCTGGAGCTGGGTCCGGGTCTCGGAGAGCGCGCCGCTCACGCCGCGGATCAGCGCGGCGAAGAAGGGTTCCGAGCCGAGCCGGCTCTCCGACTCCGGGATGACCAGCGCGACCGCGTTGGTGCGGTTGGTGACGAGCCCGCGGGCGACCGAGTTGGGAACGTAGTTCAGCTCCTTGATCGCCGCCAGGACCCGGGCGCGCGCGTCGGTGCTGACGAGTTCCGAGCCGTTGATGACGCGGGAGACCGTGGTCCGACCCACCCCGGCGCGAGCGGCGACTGTTTTGATCGTGGGGCGGCGGTTCCCTGGCATGTGCTCCTCCCGGCGGCAACCGCGACGGCACCTGCCGCGGACGTGACCAGCGGCAATTGTGGCAGACACCGGGGCGGGGGCAGCACCCGTCCGGAGTCATGAGGCGAACGGCCGACCCCCGGCACGGGCGCGAATTGTTTACAAGTCATTGACATAGCCGAGCGCGGCCACGAGTCTTCACTCCACTGGTGGGCACGTTCCCACCCCTTGGTGGGAACGTGCCCACCTACAAAAGCCACCCGCCGTAGTCATCGGCGCATTCGTCGCACCCCTCGCTCCGGTGCGTCGCGCCGCTCCCTGGAGGAACACACCATGGCAACCCTGCACAGCTCATCGCGCAGAAGAACGGTCGCGGCCCTCGCCACCGCCGGGGCGCTCTCGCTCGTCGTCGGCTGCAGCGGCAGCGACGAGTCCGCGACGGGCGGCGGCAAGAAGGACGGCAAGGTCGTCATCACCATGGGCATGTACGGGGTGATGGGCTTCAAGGAGACCGGCCTGCTGGAGCAGTACGAGAAGGAGAACCCGAACGTCGACATCAAGGCCGAGATAGCCGGCGACGAGCAGACGTACTACACGGCGCTCCAGACCCGACTCGCCGCCGGCAAGGGCCTGAAGGACATCCAGGGCATCGAGATCGGCCGCGCCAAGGAGATCGTCGACACCCAGGCCGACAAGTTCGCGGACTTCGCCGACGTGCCGGGCACCGACCACTTCCTGCCGTGGAAGCAGTCCCAGATCACCACCGAGGACGGCAAGGTGCTGGGCCTCGGCACCGACATCGGACCGATGGCCGTCTGCTACCGCAAGGACTACTTCGAGCAGGCCGGACTGCCCACCGACCGCGAGGCGGTCGCCAGGCTGTGGGCGGGCGACTGGAAGAAGTACGTCGAGGTCGGCCGCACCTTCAAGAAGGACTTCAAAGGCGGTGACGTGGCGTACATGGACGCGGCCAGCGGCCTGTTCAACGCCATGGTCTACGGCTATCCCGAGCAGTACTACAACGCCGAGGGCGACCTGATCTACGACAAGAACCCGGCCGTCAAGGAGGCCTGGAACCTCGCCGCCGACGCGGCCGAGGCCGATCTGACCGCCAAGCTCCGCCAGTTCCAGCCCGGCTGGGACCCGGGTCTGGCCAATGGCACGTTCGCCACCGCGGTCTGCCCGGCCTGGATGCTCGGCCACATCGGCGAGAAGGCCGGCGAGGCCAACAAGGGCAAGTGGGACGTCGCCAAGGCGCCCAAGGGCGCCAACTGGGGCGGCTCCTTCCTCGGCGTGGTCGAGCAGAGCCCGGTCAAGGAGGAGGCCAGGAAGCTCGTCGCCTGGCTGACCGCGCCGGAGCAGCAGGCCCACATCTTCAAGAAGCAGGGCAGCGTCCCGTCCTCGCAGCAGGCGCTGGAGAGCCCCGAGGTCAAGGAGGTCACCGCGGAGTACTTCGACAACGCCCCGATCGGCGAGATCTTCGGCGCCGCCGCCCAGGAGATCCCGGACAAGCAGGTCCTCGGCCGCAAGGACGGCACCATCAAGGACACCTTCTCGCAGGGCCTGACCCTGATCGAGCAGCAGGGCACCGCACGCGACGAGGCGTGGGAGACCACCGCGGAGCGCATCGAGAAGGCGGTCGGCTGACCCTCCCGCCCCTCGGGCCGCCCCGGGCCCGGCCGCTTCCGCCGCTGGGCCCGGGCCCGGCTCACCCGTCCGCCCCCAGGTCTGCCCAGGTCTGCCCGGGTCCGCTCGGATCCGCTCTCAGGAAGGAAATCCGGTGGCCACCTCCACCACCCACGCCCAGCCGGGCAAGGGCCGTCCCGGCCCGTCCCGCACGCCGGGCGGCGACGGCGCGGGCCGGCGGCGCGGCGCGCTGCTGCACCGCGTCGACGTCAAGGGCGCGCCCTACGCGTTCGTCGCGCCGTTCTTCGTCGTCTTCGCCGCCTTCAGCTTCTACCCCCTCGTCTACACGTCGTGGATCTCCCTGCACCGGGTCGAACTGGCCACCCTCGACGTCATGGAGTGGGTGGCGTTCGACAACTACGTCGAGCTGTGGAACGACTCCCGGTTCTGGAACGCGCTGGGCAACACCATCACCATCGGCGTCATCTCCACGGTGCCGCAGCTGCTGATGGCACTCGGCCTGGCCCATCTGCTCAACTACCGGATGCGCGGCTCGCTGTTCTTCCGCGTCGCCTCGCTCGTGCCGTACGCCACCTCGGTCGGCGCCGCGGCCCTCGTCTTCACCATGCTCTTCGAGCGCGACTTCGGGATGATCAACTGGGCGCTCGGCACGGTCGGTCTGGACCCGGTGGACTGGGAGGCCGACAAGTGGCCCGCCCAGATCGCGATCTCGACCATCGTCATCTGGCGCTGGACCGGCTACAACGCGCTGCTCTACCTGGCCGCCATGCAGGCCATCCCCGCCGACCGCTACGAGGCCGCAGCCATCGACGGCGCCTCCCGCTGGAAGCAGTTCACCCACGTCACCGTGCCGGGGATCCGCTCCACCATCGTCTTCACCATCGTGCTCTCCACGATCGGCGCCACCCAGCTCTTCGGTGAGCCGCTGATCTTCGGCCAGGGACCCAACGGGGTGTCCGGCGGTGCCGACAACCAGTACCAGACGCTCGGTCTGCTGCTGTACGAGGAGGGCTGGAAGAACTACCAGATGGGCCGCTCGGCGACCGTCGCATGGGCGATGTTCCTGCTGCTCGTCCTCGTCTTCGTGGCACAACGCCTGATCAGGCGTCTGCGCTCGGCCCGACCGTCCTGACCAGGAGCCCCCAATGACCACCGAAAGCCTCCCGGTCCGGGCGGACGCCCCGGCCCGGACCCCCGCCAGGAAGAGCACCGCCCGCGGTGGCCGCCGGCTGCTGCGCCAGGGTGCCGGACGCCAGCACCACGCCGGGCCGCTCGCCTACGTCCTGCTCGCCGTCACCGCGATCCTGTCGATCTTCCCGCTGTACTGGACGATGGTGGCGGCCTCCACCGACAACACCCGCGTCAGCCAGACCCCGCCGCCCTTCCTGCCCGGCCCTAACCTGTTCAGCAACCTCGCCCGCGCCTGGGACGAGGCGGCGATGGGCAAGGCCATGATCAACAGCACCATCGTGGCCGGTGTCATCGCCCTGTCCACGGTGATGTTCGCGACGCTCGCCGGATTCGCCTTCGCCAAGCTCCGCTTCAAGGGCCGCAACGTCCTGCTCATGCTGGTGATCGGCACCATGATGGTGCCGCCGCAACTCGGTGTCGTCCCGCTGTTCATGATGATGTCCGAGCTGGGCTGGTCGCAGCAGCTGCCCGCGGTCATCTTCCCGACGCTGGTGAGCGCGGTCGGCGTCTTCTTCATGCGCCAGTACCTGTCCGAGGCACTGCCGGACGAGCTGGTCGAGGCCGGCCGCGTGGACGGCGCGCACTCGCTGCGGATCTTCTGGAGCATCGTGCTGCCGGTCGCCCGCCCCGCGATGGCCGTGCTGTTCATGATCACGTTCGTGCACGCCTGGAACGACTTCTTCTGGCCGTTCGTGGTGCTCGACATGACCAACCCGACCGTGCCCGTCGCCCTCACCCAGCTCAGCGCCGGCTACATCCGCGACCAGTCCCTGATCATGGCGGGCGCGCTCCTCGGCACCCTGCCCCTGCTGGTGATGTTCATCGTCTTCGGCCGGCAGATCGTCAGCGGCATCATGCAGGGCGCCGTCAAGGGCTGACCCCCGTCCCATCCCCTCCTCACCCGAAAGGACCTCCGTGGTCACCGCAGCACAGCAGCAGACCGCGTCCGCACCGGACGCCTCCCGCACCTTTCCGAGGGACTTCCTCTGGGGCACCGCGACCGCCGCCTACCAGATCGAGGGCGCCGCCGGCGAGGACGGCCGCACCCCGTCCATCTGGGACACCTACGCCCGCACCCCGGGCCGGGTGCGCAACGGCGACACCGGTGACATCGCCACCGACCACTACCACCGCTGGCGTGAGGACGTCGCCCTCATGGCCGAACTCGGCGTCGGCGCCTACCGCTTCTCCCTCGCCTGGCCGCGCATCCAGCCCACCGGCCGCGGCCCCGCCGTGCAGAAGGGACTCGACTTCTACCGGCGTCTCGTCGACGACCTGCTGGACAAGGGCATCCAGCCCGTCGCCACCCTCTACCACTGGGACCTGCCGCAGGACCTGGAGGACGCGGGCGGCTGGCCGGAACGCGTCACCGCCGAACGGTTCGCCGAGTACACCGCCCTCGCCGCCGACGCCCTCGGCGACCGGGTGCGGACCTGGACCACGCTCAACGAGCCCTGGTGCAGCGCCTTCCTCGGCTACGGCTCCGGCGTGCACGCCCCCGGCCGCACCGACCCGGTCGCCGCGCTGCGCGCCGCCCACCACCTCAACCTCGGCCACGGTCTGGCCGTACAGGCCCTGCGGGACCGGCTCCGCGCGGACGCCCGCTGCTCGGTCACCCTCAACATCCACCACGTCCGCCCCCGCACCGGCAGCGACGCGGACACCGACGCCGCCCGCCGGATCGACGCACTGGCGAACCGGGTCTTCACCGGCCCGATGCTGAACGGTGCCTACCCGGAGGACCTGTTCAAGGACACCGCCGCGCTGACGGACTGGTCGTTCGTCCGCGACGGCGACCTGACGACGGCCCACCAGCCGCTGGACTTCCTCGGCGTCAACTACTACTCGCCCACCCTCGTCTCCCGGACCGACGGCAGCGGCACCCACACCTCCGACGGGCACGGCAGGAGCGCGTACAGCCCCTGGCCGGGCGCCGACGACGTCGCCTTCCACCAGCCCCCGGGCGACACCACCGCCATGGGCTGGGCCATCGACCCGAGCGGTCTGTACGAGCTGCTGCGGCGGCTGTCGTCCGACTTCCCGCACCTGCCGCTGATCATCACCGAGAACGGCGCGGCCTTCCACGACTACGCCGACCCGGAGGGCAACGTCAACGACCCGGAGCGGATCGACTACCTCCGCGGCCACCTGGCCGCCGTGCACGAGGCGATCAGGGACGGCGCCGACGTGCGCGGCTACTTCCTCTGGTCGCTGCTGGACAACTTCGAGTGGGCCCACGGCTACAGCAAGCGATTCGGTGCCGTGTACGTGGACTACCCGACCGGCACGCGCATCCCCAAGGCCAGCGCCCGCTGGTACGCCCGGGTCGCGCGCACCGGCGTCCTTCCCGGCGCCTGAGCCGGCCGGTGACGCTCAGGAGAGGGCCCCGGGGAGCCGGAGGCCCTCCCAGAGCGCCCGCGTCCCGCCGCCGGGGTCGTCGTGCACGGCGGGCACGCCGTCGCCCAGCCGCATCACCGACCGCCGTTCGCCGTACGCCGGCCAGTGCGGCAGCGCGCCCGTGGCCGCCCCGTCACTGCCGGGCCGGCCCGTGCGGGCGAAGGAGACCCACGCCCGACGCATGCGGTCGGACAGGTCCCGCGGGGCGTCGGGGCCGAGGAGCGGGTCGGTGAGACGGCCGAACACGAAACCCACCTCGGTGAGATGGCAGGCGCCGAGGGAACCGTCCAGCGCGGGTGACGGCCACGCGAACTCGTACACGAAGGTGTCCGCTCGGCGGGCGGCACGGGCCTCGGCCACGCGCAGGGCAGGGATCCGGTAGGCGTGGTCCGTCATCACGGCGGAGAACAGGTCGCCGGGGGAGGCGCCGGGGTTCGCGGCGCCGTAGACCGCGCGGGCCCGGACGGGGTCGAGGCCGAGTCCGGCGAGGAGACCGTGCAGAACCTCGTCCGTGATGCGCGGGGCCATGCCCAGCGGGACCAGGAAGAGGCGGAACTCCTGCGTGGTCGTACCGGTGAGGAGATCGATGTCGCCACCGGCCCCGTCGGCGATGGCGTCGATGGGCCGCCGGGGGAGTGTGGTGCCGTCCACCACGGGCAGCACGGTGGTGCCGCCGCCCGCCGACTCGCCCCACTGCCCGGGATCCTCCGCCCGCGCGATCTCCAGGCCGAGCGCGCGGTCGGCCGCGATCAGCCGCTGGGGCGGTACGGCGGCCAGCCCCTCGCGCGTCGGCTCCGCGCCGGCCAGCGCGGCCAGCCGCTCGGTGACGCGCCGGGCGATCTCCTCGGGATGACTGTGGTGCCCGGCGCCGCTCTGAGTGATCGCACGGCGGAACAGGCCCCGGGCATGCGGCATGGTCATCAGCGCGGTGATGCTGATGGCGCCCGCGGACTGGCCGAAGACGGTGACGTTGCCGGGGTCGCCGCCGAACCCGGCGATGTTGTCCCGGACCCACTCCAGCGCGGCGATCTGGTCCAGCAGGCCGAGGTTGGCGGTGCCGTCGGGCAGCAGCAGGAAGCCCTCGGCGCCGAGCCGGTAGTTGAGGGTGACGCACACGACGCCTTCGGCGGCCAGCCGCGCACCGTCGTAGGCGGGCAGCGAGCCGGAGCCGTTGCGGAACGCGCCGCCGTGGATCCACACCATGACCGGCAGCCGGCCCCCGGTACGGCCCGGGGCGGGCGTCCACACATTGACGCTGAGACAGTCCTCCCCCTGCTCGCCGGCCTCCCCCAGCAGCGCGGCCATTGCGGGCAGGTAGCCGGCCTGCGGCGCGGACGGGCCGTGGGCGAACGCGTCGCGTACGCCCGCCCACGGCTCGGGTGGCTCCGGCGGTCGCAGGCGCCGCGGCCCGAACGGCGGGGCCGCGTACGGGATCCCGGCGAACACCGTGACCTCGCCTGCTTGGCGTCCCCGAACCCGGCCTGCGGTGGTGTCCACGGTGACGTGCATGGATGAGCCTCACAACGTTGTCGATCTTGCGAGCCTCATCCTCGCCACGCCCTGTGGCGCCGGGCAACCCGTTTGTGCCGGGTCAGCCCTGGACGACCGGCGCCTGGAGTTCCGTCACCCAGTCGTCGCGGTTCTCGGGGCACTCGAGGCTGACCTCGCGGGGGTACCCGGTCGTCCGGTACCCGTTGGCGTCGATCCAGTGGGCGAGCGTCTGGGCCGTCGGCAGGACGGCGTCCATCGAGCCGCGGTGCACGACGGTCGCCGCCCGGTCGAGGGCCGGCAGGTCGAGCACCCGGAAGTCGCCGTCCCCCAGCGGCGCGGAGACCTGGACGGCGGCGTGGACCCGGATCCTGCCGCCGCCCTCCGGCGCGTCCTCGTAGTAGGCGACACCCGGCCCCGTGGGCGGGATGCCGGCCGCGTGCAGGAGCCGGAACAGCTCCTCGTAGAGCGGGCCGACGACCGGGCCGATGTGCTCCGGCTCGTAGCTCTCGGCGGTCGCGGTCAGCTCGGCCACCCGCACGGCGGGAACGCTCTTGATGACGACGTCGTTCGTGGGCATGTGCCCCTCGCTCTCGATCGCTCGGAGCCTCGCCTCGACCTGGACCAGCCGCGCCCGCGCGGCGGCCATGGCCGTCTCCAGTTCGGCCCGGCGCAGCCGCAGCATGCCTCGTAGCTCCTCGGCGCTGACCCTCTCGTCCAGGATGTCCCCGACCTGCTGGAGGGTGAAGCCGAGATCCTTGAGCGCGATGACCCGGTTGAGGCGGGCCAGCTGGGCGGCGGTGTAGTACCGGTAGCCGCTGGCGGGGTCGACATGGGCCGGACGCAGCAGCCCGGTCGCGTCGTAGCGACGCAGCATCCTGACCGAGACGCGACCGTGGCGGGCGAAGTCTCCGATGGTGAACATGATGTCTCCGAGCTGACCGCCTGACACGGTGTGAGGGTCAAGGCCGGTTCGCCCGCCGCGGGGGACAGGAGCGGGAACCTCGGTCCGTCCTGCGCGCCGCCCAGTCCTGCACGGACGGCGCGGCAGGTCTCACGCGGTCTGTCGGGGCTGTTCGGCGGCCTCTAGCTGCGCGGACTCCGGTGCGGACGTGTCGGCGGCGGTGTAGTAGACCGAGCTGCCCTGCTTGGAGCGCTGCGCCTGGCCCTTCGCCACGAGCCCTTCGAGCGTCGTGCGCACGACGGCCGTCTTGATGTTCCGCTCGGGATGGGACTGGCCGAGCGCGGAGGCGACCTCGGCGGCGGAGCGGGGCTCGCTGAGTTCGCCGAGGTGGCCGCGGACGAGGTCGACGAGTGTCGGCTGGTCCGGCTTCCGTGCGGCGGCCGGTGCCTTGCGGGTGGCCTGCTTGGCCGCCTTCGCGGGGGCGGGCGCGGCCGTCGCCTTCTTGCCTCGCGACCGCTTGGTCCCCGTGGAGGCGGAGGACTTCTTGCGGGGGGCGGGTACGGCGGCCGGGCCGGATGCCGGTTCGGTGGTGGCGGCGGCCGGGGCGAGACCGAGCGCCTGCTGCATGGTGACCAGCACGGCGTGGTCGCGCTGCAGCACCGCCAACTGTTCCTGAAGGGCGTCGATCTCCGAGCTGATGCGCTTCTGTTCCTCGGTGTTGCGATCGAGGTCGGTCGTCACCTGGGCGGCGTACTGCGACGCCAGGTCGCTGGGGACCGTGGTGTTCTCGGGCATGACGGTTGAACCTTTCCTCGGCTGCGGCATGGCCTGCGTGCGCAGGCGGGTAGCGCCGAGAGCGTCTCCCGACGCGCTGCTGGCCAGTTGGCCGCACATGCTGCCATGCAGCGTGAGATAGCGATAGTACGGCCAAGTCATGGGTGTCGCGGGGAGCGCCGAGCCGAGGTAACCCGTCAGTGGTCGCGGGGTGGTTCGCAGCGGCCCGTCTCCAGGTACGGGCCGCTGCTCCGCACTTCATGGGTGGACTTCTGTGCGAACACAGCCCCCTCCCCGCAACCGAGCCGCGGCAGTGGTGCCCACGCCGAGGTCGTGGGCGCCAACTCGTATATTTGAGGACGCAGTTGAGGTAGGGAGGCTACCCGCACCCCACCCTGCCGAGCGCGAGTGCTGCCGCGCGCGGCCCGGTGCGGCTCAGCCGGCGGAGGTGCCGAACCATCGGACCAGCCTTTCCTCCAGATCCCGTTGGTCCGCACCGACCCAGGCCACATGGCCGTCCGGACGCAACAGCGCTGCGGGTACGTCGAGTTCGTCGCTGACGTCGACGACATGGTCGACCCGGTCCGCCCAGCCCGCCACCGAGAGCCGGCCGGTCTGGTCGAGCAGCAGCCCGCGGCCCCCGTGCGTCAGCTCGTACAGGCGGCCCCGCTTCAGGGACACGTCCCGCAGACGCCGGCCGAGCAGTTCATGGCCCTCGCCGACGTCGTAGCGCACTGCGACCGCGGTGATCATCTCGGTCACGTACCGATTCACCTCCTCGAAGTCCAGCAGCTTCGAGAACAGTCCCCGCAACGCCGTCGACCTCGGATCGTCACCCATGAGCGCCATCTGTGCGCGGGTGTTGGACAGCACCTGCGCACCCACCGGGTGGCGTTCCGAGTGATAGGTGTCCAGCAGCCCCTGCGGCGCCCAGCCGTTCACCTCCGCGGCCAGCTTCCAGCCGAGGTTGAACGCGTCCTGGACGCCCAGGTTGAGCCCCTGCCCGCCGGCCGGCGGATGGATGTGCGCCGCGTCGCCGGCCAGCAGCACCCGGTCGACTCGGTAGCGCTCGGCCTGCCGGGTGGCGTCACCGAACCGGGACAGCCAACGCGGTGAGTGCACTCCGAAGTCGGTGCCGGCGTACGCCCGCAGCTGCCGCTTGAAGTCGTCGAGCGTCGGCGCGGCCGTCCGGTCCTCGGACACCCCTTCGGCGGGTACGACGATCCGGTACACCCCCTTGTTCCCGTCCACGTCGGGAATGGCGCCGAACCGCAGCTGGGTCTTGCGGACCTCCTCGACGGCGGCGGCGATCGTCGCCGCGTCCTCGGTCACCTCCATCTCTCCCAGCAGCGTCTCGACCTCTGCCGGCTCGCCGGGAAAGGCGACGCCGAGCAGCTTGCGCACCGTACTGCGGCCGCCGTCGCAGCCGACGAGGTAGCGCGAGCGCAGCCGCGTGCCGTCGGTGAGTTCGGCCGTCACGCCGTGCTCGTCCTGGCTCAGCCCGGCCAGTTCGCAACCGCGCCGGATCTCGGCGCCGAGTTCGACGGCGCGCTCGGTGAGCAGCCGTTCGGTGTCGGTCTGCGCGGTCGCGAGGCCGTAGGGGTGAGCGGTGTCCAGCCGGTCGGGCCACGGCCTGGCCATGCCGGCGAAGTGACTGCCGACCTTGAACTGCTCGCTGACCGCGAGGAACCGGTCGAGCAGCCCTCGCTGGTCCATCACCTCGACGCTGCGCGTGTGCAGGCCCCGCCCCCGGGACTGCCGGGTCGGCTCCGTCAGCTTCTCCAGCGTGAGCGTGCGCACGCCGTGCAGCCGCAGTTCGCAGGCCAGCATCAGGCCGGTCGGCCCGGCACCGGCAATGATCACGTCGATCACGAGAATCCCATTTCTGCAGGTCCTGGCTTCAGGCCGGTGATTCTGCGGCATCAAGGGGGCCTTGCCGCAAGCCCCCCGGTGCGCTATAAGTTGAGAGTGGCAAGGAGTGCGTACACGACTCCTTGCCTTGTTTTTTGCCCCCTCGTGCCCCCGTCGGCTGACGGTCCGCGTGTGCATTACCTGAGGGGTAATCGACCGTTGCTCCCGCATCGCGCAGGATCGTCAGGGCAACCCCGGATCGGCCCGCAGCAGCGAGGAGAGCGTCATGTCCGTGCACAGCAACGCCACCGAGGCGATGTCGTCGGCCCCTGAGCAGACGGTCGCCGACGCCACCCGGGCCCTCGTGGGGGAGTTCCTCGCGGCCCGGCTGGCGGGGGACACCGCGAAACTGGTCCGGCTCTTCGCGGACGAAGTCGACTGGCAGCTCGCCGAGAACCCGGGAGTGCCGTGGATCCGCCCGCGGTCCACCGCCGCGGAGTGCGCCGCGCAGGCCGAGGAGCTGATGGCGCACACCGTGCCCGAGGACGCGCGCGCCTCCGTCGACACGTTCCTCGTCGACGGGACCGACGCCGTCCTGATGGGACACGTGTCGGGCACGGTACGGGCGACGGGGAAGTCCTTCCAGGGCCCGTTCGCGCTGCACCTGACCGTCGAGAACGGCCGGATCACCCGGCACCACCTCTACGAGAACAGCCTGTCGATCGCGCAGGCCTGCGCCCCGTAGGCCAGGGCGGGAACGACCCTGTGTCGTGGATGTCGGCCGTCCTGCCGCCCCGCCGCTCCGGCCGCGCCGCCTGTCTGCGGCGTGTCGGCCGCCGCCGTACCCGTACTGCGACCCGGCCGGGCGGTATCGACGGGGCGTCAGACACCCCGTGCCCGTCCCGAATGCGCGCGGCGGGGTGCGGCCCGCCGCGCGCCCATCTCTCCTGTGGTGGCAGGCACCGCCCTGGGCGGGTGCATCAGCCCTGGTCTCCGACTTCGTAGTCCGGCGCGGCCGGACGGGGTGGAGATCGTCTCCTGCTTCATCACCGATCGCCTGGGCCGCAATGACCGGCAGGGATTCCTCGAGGCTGTGATGCGGCAACTGGCCTTGGTCGTGCACCCAGCGAAGCGACTGGGTCGCCGGCGATGGGTCATCGAGCGCATCGTCTCCTGGCTGACCGGCCACCGCCGCCGTGTCCCCTCGCCACGAGCGTCACCAGCGCGACTATCCGGCTTTCTCGGACTTGCCATACCTTCGCTACGGCAAACTTGCCATGTGGGGCACGGTGTCACTCGCCACCAGGGGCGAGGGGAGCTGAAGTGAATCCTTTGGTGATGAGCCGGACGGCAAGTGTCACCTCCCAGGCGAATACGGGGATCGCCATGATCGCCCCGACCAGGGAGACCTGCTCGTAGAGCCCGAACATCACAGCGGTCGCCGAAGCGCAGATCAACGAGCCTCCGACAAGTCCCAGGACCGCGATGAACCGTGGCACGAGCCCCGAGCGGTACATCAACCACGCCAAGACCAGCGAGTTCGCCCCCAGGATGAAGTTCGGTCCGAAGAGGAACGTCCAGTCGTGAATCGCTACGAGCGTTTCGCCGGCCGTGACGAGAGACCCGGTATCGGTGCCCGGTGTTTGCGGGAAGTCCCTGCTCAGCGTCACGACCGACAGGACGCTGATGATGCCGACGACGATGACGGCGGCTTCGAGGAGGCGAGCGCAGACATAGCCCAGTGCGGCCCCCTCGTTCTGCCTCTTGATGATCGGAAACAGCGTGACCCCGGTACCGATGACGGCTGCCACGAGGACGATCTCGAACAGTGCCCCCAGGAACACCCGGGTGTCGGCGCCGGAGCCGACGACATGCCCGGCGCCGTCCAGAGCGGGGCCGTACAGCGCGAGCCCGCCGATCGCGGAAACCTCGGTGAGAAGGAAGAGCACACCCGCGACGACAGCGGTCTTTCTCGTTGAGTCCACCTGGACCCTCCACCCCATGAATGGTGTACGGCGTACACCTGCGGCTCAAGATAGGCGTACGCCGTACACTCGTCAAGGCGTGAAGCCGGTTCGAAGGATCAATCAGGGAGCTGATCGGAAATGGCCCAGCAGGCGGAGGCAGTGCGCCGGGCGCCCCTGAGCAGGGACCGAGTGCTGCGCGCCGCCGTCGCGCTCGCCGATGAAATCGGGATCGAAGCGCTCAGCATGCGAAAGCTCGCGCAGGAGCTGGGTGTGGTGCCGATGGCCCTCTACAAGCACGTCGCCAACAAGGACCAGCTCCTGGACGGCATGGTCGATGTCGTCGTCGGCGAGATCGACCTTCCGGCGCCGGAGTCCGACTGGAAGAGCGCTGTCCGACAGAGGATCCTCTCGGCGCGACGAGCTCTTCAGGGCCACTCCTGGGCGGCGCAAGTGGTGCGATCGCGAGCCCGCCCGACGCCGGCCGTGCTCGCCTACATGGACTCGGTGATCGGAATATTCCGGACCGGCGGCTTCTCCGTCGATCTGACACACCATGTGATGCACGCGCTGGGCAGCCGGGTGCTGGGGTTCACCCAGGAGCTGTTCGACGCCTCACCGAGCCCCGCCCCGGAGGCGCAGGCGGTCGTGGTCCCTGCGGATGCCGGGAAGTTCCCCTACGTGACGGAGCTGGCCATGGCAGTCGCCCACGACGAGGAATCCGTCGTGGGCCAGGGCTGTGACGATCAGTTCGAGTTCGAGTTCGCGCTGGACCTCCTTCTGGACGGATTCGAACGACTCCGTCAGCAGCGGTGGACTTCCGCGAACCCTTCGGGGGAGAAGACCGTCTGATCCAGAGGGCGGGTCTGGGCGTCGGGCGTTCGTGAGCGGATCCGGTGTCAGCCCGGCATGAGGTTCGCGGCGGGTGAGAAGACCGCAGCGATCGCGAAGGATTCGAGGAGGTGTGCGCGGCGAGGCACTCCTCGTCGAACGCCTCGTGCGTGGTGTCGGGCACAGGGGGCGTGCGTCCGCCGCATGCGCGGGCCGCATCATGACCACCGCGGTCAGGGCTGCCGCCGTCACCGCCACGACACCCGCCGTAAAACGTCCCATTCGTCCACTCTTCGGCTGGGGCTGTCCCGGGGGCCGGGTGGCCCCGGGCAGTCCTCATCCGAGAGCTCCGCCTTGCCCGACGTGCCGTTGTTCCCACCGCGACCACCCGTTCGCAGCACATGCCGCCGTCAGATCTGCCGCTCCGGTCCACAGGCGCCCCTCACGGCACACGCGGCGGAGCATCGCTCAGGGTGGCAGGCCGGGTCCCGGTGACGGCTAGCCAGAGCGATCACAGCGCCGCCCGCCGCCCCCGGTCACGACCGGGGGCGGCGGGCGGCTCGTATGCGGCGGACGTCGGTGCCGGCCGGGTCCGAGGGCCGGCCGCTCAGCTCTTCGCAGCCTCGACCGAGGGCGCCGAACCCGGCAGCGGGCGACCGGCCGACTCGGCCATGCGCCACACCGCGAAACCACCGATGACGGCAGCGGCCATCATGTAGTACGCGGGCATCATCATGTCGCCGGTCGCCCCGATCAGGGCCGTGACCACCAGCGGGGTCGTGCCACCGAACAGGGACACGGACACGTTGAAGCCGATCGACAGGGAGCCGTAGCGGACCCGGGTCGGGAACAGCGCCGGAAGCGCCGCCGGCATGGCCGCGGTGAAGCAGACCAGCAGCAGACCCAGGGCGCCCATGCCCAGGCCGACGGCCGCCAGACTGCCGTCCCGGATCAGCAGCAGCGCGGGGATGGACAGGAACAGGAAGCCCGCGCAGCCCACCGCGATCACCGGTCGGCGGCCGACCCGGTCGGTCAGCGCGCCCACGAACGGCTGGGCGATCATCATCAGCGCCATCACGGCGAGGACCACGAGCAGCCCGTGCGTCTCGTCGTAGTGCAGCTCACTGGTCAGATAGCTGGGCATGTACGACAGCAGCATGTAGTCGGTCACGTTGAAGACCAGCACCAGACCGACGCAGAGCAGCAGCGCCCGCCACTGGCCGGTGACCATCTCCCGCAGCGGCACCTTGGGCCGGGCGGCCTCCGCCTTCTCGACCTCGGCCGCGAAGGCCGGGGTCTCCTCCAGGCGCATCCGCAGGTAGAGGCCGATGATGCCCATGGGGCCCGCGATCAGGAACGGCAGCCGCCAGCCCCACGACAGCAGGTCGTCGGCCGACAGCACAGCCGTCAGCAGCGTCACCAGTCCCGCACCGCCGATGTACCCGGCGAGCGTCCCGAACTCCAGCCAGCTGCCGAGGAAGCCGCGCCGCTTGTCGGGGGCGTACTCGGCGATGAAGGTGGACGCGCCCGCGTACTCGCCGCCGGTGGAGAAGCCCTGGACCAGCCGGGCCGCCAGCAGCAGGATGGGCGCGCCGACGCCGATCGCCGCGTACGACGGGATCAGGCCGATGGCGAAGGTGCCCGCCGCCATCATGATCATGGTCAGCGCGAGGACCTTCTGCCGGCCGACCCGGTCGCCGAGCGGTCCGAAGACCATGCCGCCGAGCGGACGGACCAGGAAGGCCGCGGCGAAGGCGCCGAACGTGGACAGCAGCTGGGCGGTGGGGTTGCCCGAAGGGAAGAAGACCTTGCCGAGCGTGACCGCGATGTAGCTGTAGACACCGAAGTCGAACCATTCCATGGCGTTGCCCAGCGCTGCCGCCTTCACGGCGCGCTTGACGAGCGCGGGGTCGGTGACCGTGGCGTCGGGGGTGTGCGCGCGGTGGGTCTGCGGTGCGGACGGGGAAGCGGCGACTGTGACAGTCGACAAGAGTTCGCTCGCCTACCTTTCGACGGGAACAGGGACGGGTCCGCGCGGCGACGCTGTCGGCGGGCCGAAAGCCGACGATAGGCGCCGTTTGCCCCTGCACGCAGTGTGAGCCCTTCCTAGCCTTGTGTGCGGAAATGGCTGGTCACCAGGCACGCCTGTCCCTCGCGCGCCGGCTCCTTTCCGATCTCCGTGTGAGTCATCTCGCGCGCAGGCCACCGCCCTCCGCGCCCGGGCGGCGGTGCGCGACGGCCGGGGATCCCGCGGTGGTGCCGGGCACTCACAGCGGATGGGTGCCTTGTACGCGCTGGCTTCCGCGCTCTGCTACGGCTCCGTCGACTTCGCCGGCGGGCTGTTGTCCCGCCGGGACCACTTCGCCGTCGTCACCTTCCTCGGGCAGACCGGAGGTCTGCTGCTCGCGCTGGCGGCGGCGCTCCTGTCACCCGCTCAAGCCGTCACGGCCGTCGCCGCGGCGTGGGGAGCGCTGTCCGGGGCCGGAAGCGCGGCGGCCATGCACTGCCTCAATCGCGGGCTGAGCCGGGGCGCCATGAGCGTGGTGATACCGGTGAGCGCGGTCACCGGAGTGGCCCTGTCCGTGGTGTGCGGGGTCCTCTTCCTGGGGGACCGCCCCACGTCCCTGACATGGCTGGGCATCTGTGTCACCGCGCCCGCCCTGTGGCTGGTCCCCACCGGTGGCGCCGGTCCCGGGGCCGGTGGCCGCACGCGCTCCGCGCCGTTGCCGGCCGACGGTCTGCTCGCCAGCCTGGGGGTGGCCGTGCAGTACATCGGCCTCGCCCAGGCGGATTCCGCGAGCGGCCTGTGGCCGGTGGCCGCCGGGCGCCTCGCCGCGTGCTGCTCCTGCTGCCGACCGTCCCGCGGCACGCATCCGAGTTCCGGCGATCCGCCCGGTCGGCGGGGTGGGCGGTGCTGATCGGGGCGGGCGCCGCGCTCGGGCTCATCCTCTATCTCTGGGCCACCCGGCTGCAGATGCTCGCCGTCGCCGTCGTCCTGGCCTCCCTCTACCCGGCCGTTCCCACCGTGCTCGGGCTGGCTGTCCTGCGGGAACGGGTCACGCGCGGCCGGGCGATCGGCCTGGTCGGACCGGCCGCAGCGGTCGTCCTGCTCAGCCTCGGGTGAGGCCACTGTGTGGCGGATGCAGGTCTAGACCTTGACGTGCCCATGTCGCGTCGCTAGCTTCCGGAATCAGCAGCCATTCACAGACCCAAGCGCCGCTCACGTATGCGAACGCGCGGTGCCGGCAGAAAGGCCACCCCCCATGCGCATCAGAGCCCTCAAGCCCGCCGTCCTCGCCGCGGCCGCCGCACTCCTGGCGGGCGTCCTCGCGACACCGGCCGCGGCGAGGACGGCG
>NZ_MUND01000978.1 GCF_002154375.1 Streptomyces glaucescens
CGGCCCGGTCCGCCGGCCGCGCCCGGCGACGGCTCGTCCGGGCGCGCGGCCGCGGTGCCTACAGCAGCGACGGCATGTGGGCCGCCGACACCTCCCGCGCGGCCCGCTCCAGCGCGCTGGCCAGCAGCGCCAGGTCCGTCGGCCCGTTGCCCAGCTCCCGCACCGGGCGGCGGGCCGGCGGGTCGCCCATGCGCTGCCAGTCCAGCGGCACGACCGTGGGCCGCAGGGTCGCGGTGCGCGGAATGCGGCCCGTGACCCGGCCGCTCTGGAACGGTGTCATCCGCCCGTCCGGCCCGGTCAGCCGGCCGCGCCCCGGCGACGGCTCGTCCGGGCCCGGCGCGGGCGCGTCCAGCACGATCCGCAGCCGGGCCCGCCGCGCCGCCTCCGACTCGGCCGTACGGCCACCCGGCCCGGCCGCCGCCACCAGGTGCACGCCCAGCCGCTCGCCGTCCCGGGCCACCGCCTCCAGCGCCCGCACCACCGACCCGGCCGCGGGCCGCCCCGGGGATCCCAGCGCGGGCGACACCAGCGCGTCGAGATCGTCCACGACCACCACGAGCCGCGGCAGCGGCGGCGCCGCCTCCGCCTGCCGGCGCGCCCCGCCCGGCCGCAGCCGCAGCGTCGAACTGGGCGGCCCGTCCAGATCCGCGGCACCGGAACCGCCGCCCGGGCCCGGCGTCCGGCCGGGGACCTGCCCCGGCTGCCGCCCCGGCGCGGAACGCTGCGCGACCATACGGCCCGCCAGCTCCCGCCCGGTGTGCCACTCCGCGAAGTCCGAGCGGCCCAGCAGCTCCGCCCGCCGCTTCAGCTCGGCGCTCAGTGACTGAGCGAACTCCCGCATGCGTACCGGGTCGTTGGCGGTGAGGTGCGTGGTGACATGCGGTACGTCCGTACAGACGCGCAGCCCGTCACCGTGCGCCGGACCCGTGCCCACGCTGTCCCGGCCGTCCACCAGCACGATCCCCAGCCGGTCAGGACGCTCGGCGGCGGCCAGCGAGGCCACCACCGCGCGCAGCAGCTCCGTACGGCCGCTGCCCGCCGGGCCCTCGATCAGCAGGTGCGGGCCGTCCGCCACCAGGTCCGTGCAGACCGGCCCGCGCGGGCCCGCCCCGAGCACCGCCCAGGCCCGCCCGCCGAGTGCCTGGGTG
>NZ_MUND01000979.1 GCF_002154375.1 Streptomyces glaucescens
GTCGGCGGCGAGATCCCGGCTCGACGGCAGCCGGGTGCCCGCCGCCAGCCGCCCGGAGCGCACCGCCTCCCGCAGCGCCGCCTGCAAGGCCCGCCCCCGCGACCGCGCCGGCGCCGAGGCGGCCGGCAGCAGCACCTCCCAGGCGGCCGAGCCGTCCTCCCGGCCGTCGGAGGGAAGCGAATTGGTCCGGGACACCGTCATGGAAGTGGACCTTAAACCGGGCCGCCGCGCTCCCTAGCGTCGGCCCCATGAACGCCACCACCCGCGGCTCCCTGCTCGCCGCGCTCGCCTGCGTCCTCGTCGGGGGATCCTTCACCGCCAACAGCCTCCTCGGCGACTACCCGTACGCGGGCGGCCAGTTCCTGCGCTACGCCCTCGCCTGTCTGCTGCTCGTCCCGCTGGCCGGCCCCGGCGGTGCCGCCCGGCTGCGCGCCCTCACCCCCCGGCAGTGGACGCGCCTCGCGTTGCTCGCGGCCGTCGGCATGGTCGGCTTCAACCTGGCGATCCTGGCGGCGGAACGCACCGCCGAACCCGCGGTGCCCGGCGTCCTCGTCGGCTGCGCGCCCGTGGTCGTCGCCGTGCTCGTCCCCCTGCTGGACGGCAGGCGGCCCCGGCGCGCCGTGCTGTACGGGGCCTCGCTCGTCGCCGTCGGCGCCTGCACCGTCCAGGGCTGGGGCCGCACCGACGGCGCCGGTCTCGGCTGGTCGGTGTGCGCGCTGGCCGGTGAGGTCGGCTTCGCGGTCCTCGCCGTCCCCGTGCTGCGCCCGCTGGGACCGCGCCTGCTCTCCGCCACGGTGTGCGGTGTCGCGGCGCTGGAGTCGGCGGCGGCCGCACTCCTGCTCGACGGCACCGGCTGGCTGCGCCGCCCCGACGCCACCGAGACCGCCGCCCTGCTGTGGCAGGCGGTCATCGTCACCGTCATCGGCTTCGTCTGCTGGTACATGGGCATGCAGCGGATCGGCGCAGAGCGCGCCACGCTCTTCTCCGGGCTCATCCCCGTCGCCGCCGCCTGCACCGCCCCGCTCGTCGGCACCGGCTCCTACGGCCTCGCCCAGGCCGTGGGCAGCGCCCTGGTCGGCGCGGGAGTCGCGCTGGGCTCCGGAGCACTGAAGCGGGCCTCACGGCAGCGGCCGCTTCCCGTTCACGAGGGGGCGCGCCCGCTCGCGCGCGAGCGGGAGTGAGACGCCGGGGTGCCTGACCAGCGATTCCATGCACGAACCCCGCGCCGCGCCCGGCGCGAGCGGCGAGGGCGTCACGTCCCCGGTCCGGCCTCTGCGGCCACCCACCGATCAGCCGCGTCGACAACGCTCCAGGTCGACACGGCCTAGCGGCTGCCGTCGAGCAGGACGCGGGCGACGAGCGCCGGGTCGTCGTTCATCGGGACGTGGCCGCAGCCGGGCAGCCGGACCAGCCGGGCCCGCGGGATGACGGTCTTGGCCCGGACGCCCTGCCGGGGCACGAGCAGCCGGTCCCGGCTGCCCCAGGCGACGGTGACCGGCAGGCCGGGCACATCCTCCGTCCACCGCACGGCGCGGCCCGAGCGCAGGGTCTCGGTGAAGCCCGGTGCCTGGGCCAGTGCCCGGGTCTCGGCGACCACCGCCGCGGCCGGACGCCGCGCCGGGCGGGCGTAGATGGTGCTCGTCAGCAGGGTCCGGCCGGCCGCGGACGGCGCCAGCCGCTCGACCACCGACGGAGGCGTCCGGCGGGCGATGCCGCGCATGGCCGACAGCACACCGAAGGCATAGCGCCGCTCGGCCTCCGACCAGAAGCCGGCCGGGGACAGCGCCGTCACCGAACGGACCACCCTCGCGCGGCCGAGCTCCAGCGCCAGCAGTCCGCCCAGCGAGTTGCCCGCCACATGCGGCCGTTCGAGCCCCAGCGCCGCGCACAGCGCGGTGAGCACGGCTGTCATCGTCGGCAGGTCGTGCGCCAGCCCGCCCGGGAGCGCGGGGGACTCCCCGAACCCGGGCAGGTCGACGGCGACCACGTCACGCTCCTTGGCCAGCACGGGTATCACCGGGTCCCAGGCCTGCCGGTGGTGGCCGATGCCGTGGAGCAGGAGCAACGGTTCGCCGTCGCCCTCGCGCGCGTAGGAGACGGTCATCGGCCGCGGTCCGGAGGGGGTGGGGACCTTGAAGGAGACGGTGGCGGGCATGCTGCTCCTCGTGGTTGCGCCGGGGGACATCGCGCAGACACCTTGTCAGCAATTACTACCGACGGGTAGCCCCTGGGCGCTCCCGGCCGCGCCCGAGCGCATGCCCCGGCCCGCCACCCGCCGCGCACACCCCGGAATTCGCCTGGACACCACCGCACGCGTCCGCTGGGATGTGGCCGTGACCACCGACACCCCCACCGACGTCTTCGAAGAGCACCGCCCCCTCCTCCTGGGAGTCGCCTACCGCATGCTCGGCCGGGTGGCCGACGCGGAGGACGTGGTCCAGGACGCCTGGCTGCGCTGGGCCGGCGCCGACCGGAGCGACGTGCGCGAGCCACGCGCCTACCTGGTACGGATCACCACCCGCCTCGCCATCGACCGGCTCCGCCAGATCAAGGCGCGCGGGGAGACCTACGTCGGCCCCTGGCTGCCCGAGCCGTACGTCACCGCCTACGAGGACACCGTCCCGGACACCGCCGAGCGCGCCCTGCTCGCCGACTCCGTCTCCCTCGCCGTTCTCGTCGTCCTGGAGTCGCTGTCACCGCTGGAGCGCGCGGTGTTCGTGCTCCGCGAGGCCTTCGGCTACCCGTACGCCGAGATCGCCGCCCTGCTCGACCGCGGAGAGCCGGCCGTACGGCAGATGGCCGGCCGGGCCCGTAAGCACGTCGACGAGCGGCGGTCCCGCTACGACGTCGACCCGGTCCAGCGCCGCGACCTCACCGAACGCTTCCTCGCCGCCGCCGAGGAAGGCGACCTGACCGGCCTGATGGCACTGCTCGCGCCCGACGTCCGGCTGGTCGGCGACAGCGGCGGCAAGTCGCGGGCGCCGCTGCGGATCCTGCGGAGCGCCGACAAGGTGGGCCGCTTCCTCCTCGGCGCCGCCGAGAAGCGTGGCCCGATGTCCTTCCGGATGCTGGAGGTCAACGGCGGTCCCGCCATCCTCGCGATGGACGGCGACCGGCCCGACTCCGTGTTCCAGCTCGACGTCCTCGACGGGCGCGTCCAGTCCGTCTACATCATCCGCAACCCGGACAAGCTGCGGTCCTTCGCGGCCGACGCCTGACCGGCGCCCTTCCCGACCGCGAAGCCCCCGTCCCGTGACGGGGGCTTCGTCGTCGTGTCACGAACCCCGGGCCGTGCGAACGCCTCGTGAACGCTCCGCCGCGGCGCTCCCGTGCGCCGTGCCAGGGATCGAGGATTGGTCTTGACCAAGGGTGGGGGTCGCCCTATGGTCGCAGACAAGTGCAACAACCTTTAATAAACAAGGGCGCTAAAACGCCGCGGGAACACCGGCGATTGCGGAGGACAGGGTGGGGACCACGCAGCTGGAATCGGTGCCGGAACCGAAGTACTGGCATCTCAAGACCGTGCTCACCGAGGCACTGGACTCCGAGTTCTCCGTCGGTGAGATCCTTCCCAACGAGCGGGAACTGGCCGCACGCTTCGGCGTCGCGCGCGCGACCCTCCGCCAGGCCCTGGAACAGCTCGAACTGGAGGGCCGGCTCCAGCGCCGCCGCGGTGTCGGGACGACCGTGGCGCCGCCGCGCGTCGGGGTCGCCGTCGGCACCGAGCAGCACGCCTGGCCCGGCGCGCCCGGGGACGACGCCTGGCAGGCCGTCGACTGCACCACGGCGGTCCCGCCCGCGGCCGTCGCCGCCGCCCTGGAGACCGGCCCTGACGAACCCGTGCACACGGTCCGCCGCACCCGGATGACCCACGGCCAGCCGGTCGCCGCCGAACTGCTCCACATCCCCGCGGCTTCCGTGCCCGACCTCACCGGCATCGACGCCCCGTCCGGACCGGCACGCGCGCGTGCGGTGCTGCGCGAGCTCCAGCGGCTGGAGCTCGAAGGGCGCGACAGCGCGGTCGAGCTGGGCTCGGCCCGCGCGGACGACGCCAAGCAGCTGGACCGGCTGCCGGGCGCCCCCGTCCTCGTCGTCACCACCCGCTTCTTCGCCGAGGGCCGCACCGCCGCGCTCTCCGTCGCCACCTACCGCGCCGACACCTGCCGGCTGACCTTCGGCGACTCGGGCGGCGTCGAGATCCACCCGGACCCGGAACGCCGGGCCTCCTGACGCGGGGGCGCGCGGACGGGGTTGTCCGGTATCCGGTGGCCGGGTCGTGCGGACGGCCGATCCGGTAGCCGGTATCCGGGGCGCGCGGCCGGACCACCGGTACCCGGTATCCGGGTCGCGCCGGGGCGTCACGTCCCGAGGCCTGCGCCGGGCGCGGCTCCCGGGCCGGGCATTGCTCACCCGCCCTGGGGCCACCGTGCCGCCGCGCGCGTCAGCGGCGTGCCGTCACCGTGCCCTCGACCGCGAAGAGCTGTTCCTCCACGTGGTCCAGGGCGAGCCGCAGGGCGCCCGTCGCGACGGCCGCCTCGCCCAGCAGGGAGAGGGCGACCTTCGGCGGGCGCAGGCAGTACCGGGCCAGCTCGCGGCGAAGCGGATCGAGGACGCCGTCCAGGCCCGCCGCCCAGCCGCCGATCACCACCAGCTCCGGGTCGAGCGCCAGGACCAGCGCGGCCACGTCGTGGACCAGCCGCTGGATGAACCGGTCGACCGCCGCGCGGGCGCGCTGGTCGCCCTCGCGGGCCCGCGCGAACACCTCGGCGACCTGCTGCTCGTCCAGCGGGTGCAGCGGCTCGTCCGTGGTGGACAGCAGCGTCTCCGGCGTCACCTCCCGGCCCAGCAGATGCAGCGCCCCGATCTCCCCGGC
>NZ_MUND01000980.1 GCF_002154375.1 Streptomyces glaucescens
GCCCGCCGCGCGGACGCGTGGTCTCGGCGCCCTGGCAGTCGGTGCTCACGCTGCTGCCCTATCTGAGCCCGGTGGCGCCCCGGTTGATGCGGCAGGCGCGTGTGGTGGGAGTGCAGCGGGTGTCTCCGGACGAGGCGGCCGAGATCGGGCGGGTCATCGGCCTGCCCCGCGCCGAGTACGAACCGCTGCCCACCCTCGCCGACGGCGTCACCCTGTGGTGCGCGGACGGCGACCGCCAGTACGTGGTCACGCAGCCCACGGACGCCGAGATCGGACTGCTGGGCGTGGCCCGCCGGATGGACTGACCGGGCGCCGGTGAGGAGCCGGAGCCGGGCAGCGCCGCCGGTTCCGGCTGCCGATTCCTGGGCGGCCACCCCGCTTTGTTCCGGACGTGCATCAGGCGGCAGACGCGCCTGCCGGGCCCGCCCCTTTCTTGATTAGGCTGGGGCGGGGCACGCAGCGAGTACCCGGCACAGGGTGATGCGGGTTCCGGGGGGTGACTCGGGGGTGACCCGGGGGGACAGCCCATGAATCGAACGACAGCAATGGTCGCCCCAGCACGCTACGAGGGTGCTCGACCACACCAGGAGGAACTGTGAGCAGCGATCGGGACGGGATCCGCGGGGGCTGGGCGACGCCCGGCGATGACCAGCCCGACGCGGAGGCCGCCGTCGAGGCGACCGGCGAGTTCACCATCGACTACGCACCGCCTGCCTGGTACACGCAGAACGCGTCGGGGGGTTCCGACGGGGCGGGATTCCCGGGGGCTTCCGGGGCTGCGGTTGCGGCGTCCGGGCCGGCGGTTCCGGCTCCCGCGACTCCCGCCGCACCGGCCGACTCCGCCGCTCCCCCGGTGCCGCCC
>NZ_MUND01000981.1 GCF_002154375.1 Streptomyces glaucescens
AGGTGTGTATAAGGGACAGGGTCCACTGGGACTCCAGGCGGGTCAGGGCCTCCAGCTCGCCGTAGTCGAGGAAGATCCCACGGCAGTTGCTGCACTGCTCGATCTGGACTCCGTTGCGGTTGTAGGTGTGCATCGCGGCACGGCACTTGGGGCACTGCACGGTCGGCTCAACTCCTCGCCGGTAGATCCTGCTTCATGTATCGCCAGCACAGACTCTGTCNNGGTGACGGCCTGGGCGGCGGCCTGGACGGTGAGGGCGCGGGCCGGGACGTCCAGGGCGGGCCACGGATCGCCGTCGGCCGGGACGGCCGGACCTCCGGCGGCGCGGTAGGCGTCCAGGAAGCGGGTCCACTCGTCGGGCGGGAGCAGACCGCAGGCGTACCAGGCCGCCGGGCGCGCCAGGTCCCAGGCCGGGACGCCCGCCCCGAGGTCGTCGACGTCGATGAGCCGCCACGGGCCGTCCGGGGCCGGGTGCCGGACGAGCTGTCCGAGGTGCAGATCGCCGTGACAGAGGGTGGCCGCGTCCGGCATGGGCGCCTCCCCGCGGGCCCAGGCGGGGAGGGCGGACCATGCCTTCAGGACGGTGGGCACGGCGGGGTGCGGGGC
>NZ_MUND01000982.1 GCF_002154375.1 Streptomyces glaucescens
AGCAGCCGCCCCCGCCCGCGCGGGGGGCGCGGGCGGGGGCGGCTGCTGTGGTGGAGGGTGCTGCGGCTAGGTACTCGTCAGGGGGGACCGGTCGCTCTCCCGCGGCGGAGCCGCACAGGTCACCGTCCCGCGCCCCTGGCCGGGTGCGGCGCGGGTGGCCCTCAGCAGTTCTCGGAGGATCCGCTCCCCTGCCAGTACCCCTCGCTCCGGCAGGGCCGTGATCGTCGGGGCGGTCCAGTCGCTGTCGGCCAGTTCGCCGTGGCCGGGGCGCCACCCCCGGTCCGCGGCGAGGAGGAGGTCGGCGTCGAGCAGGGAGTCGCCCGCGGCCAGGGTCAGCTCGGCCCCGGTGCGGCGGGCGACCTCGTACACGGCCGCGCTCTTGGTGAGCGGCTTGGGCACGGCGTAGAGCTTGCGGCCCTGGAGGGAGACCGTCCAGCCGCGGTTCTCCGCCCACACCGCCAGCTCCTTCACCCACTCCTCGGGCAGCAGCTCCCGCTCGACGACCAGGTACGCGAAGAGGTCCTCGGCGATCCGGTGCTTGCGCACCCACACGGGATCGGCCGTGGCGAACAGATGGTCGCGGACCTCGTCCAGGGAGGCGCACTCGTCGGCCAGCCGGGCGGTCACCCGGGCGTGCCAGACGGGGTCGGAGACGCCGTCCACCAGCAGGTGCCCGCCGTTGGCGCAGATCGCGTAGGTGGGCGGCGGGCCCGGCAGGTTGATCCGCAGGTACTGCTTGCGGGTCCGGGTCGTGGTCGGGACGAACACCGCCGCGTCCCCGAGGTCGCCGAGCAGCCCGGCCGCGGTCTCGGTCAGGTACGACAGCGGCCTGCTCTCGTGCACCTCGACGCACAGCAGCCGGGGGGCCCGCGCGTCCGGCATGGTCAGCGACAGCGCCGCCGACGAGTAGATCAGCGTACGGTCCAGGTCGCTCGCCACGAGCACCGGCATCAGACGGCCACCGCCTTTCCGTCGGCGCCGGTGGCGCCGCGCGTGTACTTCGGATGGATGAGCCCGACACAGGTGTAGGGCAGGTCGGCGACCTCCTCGACCGGCACGCCGCGCTGCCCGGCGAGCAGCCGCACGTGGTCGAGGTCCGCGCCGGCCCCGGCGCGCGCGAGGATCTTCCACGGGACGCGGCGCAGCAGCACACGCGTGGTCTCGCCGACGCCGGGCTTGACCAGGTTCACGTCGTGGATGCCGTACTCCTCGCTGATCCGCTCGACGGCCGCCCAGCCCTCCCAGGTGGGGGTGCGGTCGGCGGCCAGCAGCTCCTTGACCTGTGCGTCGACCGCGTCGCCGACCTCGGTGAAGCGGGCGGCGACCGCGTCGAGGAAGGCCACCGAGACGTCGGCGCCGGCGAGTTCGCGGTAGAACTTCGCGCCGTGGTAGTCGTGCGGGCCGACCAGGTCGGCGCGCAGCACGGTGCGGGAGATCAGCCCGGACACCGTGGAGTTGAGGCAGGCGGAGGGGATCAGGAAGTCCTCACGGGTGCCGTAGGTGCGCACGCACGAGCCCGGGTCGGCGAGCACGGCGATCTCCGGGTCGAAGCCGCTGACGCCCTCCGCCTTCTCGAACTCCTCGACGGCCGCCGTGAGTTCCCGGGTGATCGCGCCCTTGCCGGTCCAGCCGTCGACGAACACGACGTCGGCCGGGTCGTGGTGGGCGGCCAGCCAGCGCAGCGCGTTGGCGTCGATGCCGCGGCCCCGGACGATGGAGACGGCGTAGTGCGGCAGGTCGAGGCCGTGCCGGTGCTGCGCCCAGCGGCGCATCAGCACGCCGACCGGGGTGCCGGCGCGGGCCAGCGAGACCAGGACAGGACGAGGCGACCGCTCGGCGAGCACCGTCTCCGTGACCACGCCGACGGCGGTGGCGATACGGGCCGCCGAGGCGTCCAGCGCGGAGTGGAACAGCCGCTGGTAATCCTCGCTGGGCTGGTACTCCACCGGCAGCGACTCGGCGTAGTGCGCGCCACCGCTCTGGATGGCCTCCTCGCGCTCCTCGGTCGGCGCCTCCAGCGTGACGTCCGACAGGTCCTGGAGCAGCCAGCCCACCTCGTCGGGCGCGTACGAGGAGAAGGCGGGGCCGCGGAGGGGCTCGGGCAGCATGGCGGGCCTTTCGGGGGCCTCGGCGGCCCCGGGGACGTACGACGGGACGACCGTGAGCAGGACGTGCGGGGTGTGCTCGGCGAGCCGGGCGAGCAGACCGTCGGGGGCGTGCAGCGCGGGCGTGTCGGCGGCCGAGTCGACGACGGCGACGACGGCGTCGGAGCCCGCGCCCGCCACGTTGTAGGCGTAGCGGTCACCGGGGCCGTCGGCCGGGTCGTCGTGGGCGGGGAAGACCAGGCGGGTGCGGATCGCGTAGCCCGGGTCGTCGACGGCCAGGACGGGTGAGCGGGTGGTGGTGGAGAAGCGTATCTCCGCGTCGGGGCGCAGCCGCTCCAGCTCGTCAGCGAGGCGCAGGGGGGTGTACATCAGCTCTTCGAAGCCGAGGACGTGCACGCGGCGGGCGCCTTCGGGGAGGGCTTCGGCGATGCGGGTGGCCATGGCCGGGAGGGCGGCTTCCAGGCGAGCGCGGTGCTCGGGGGTGAAGCCGTGGCGGGCGCCGTCCGGGAGGCCCTGGGGCCAGCAGAGGTCGACTCGCGTGTGGGTCGGGTGCGGGCCGGAGGGGCTTGATCGCGCCCGCGCGGCGGAGTCGTGCGTGTCACCGCCCCGCGCCCCTGGGGGGGTGTCGTACTCGGCGACCAGCGCCTGCCCCTGCTCCAGCACCCCGCCCGGGAGCCTCACGGTGCCCGAGGCCACCGTCACCAGGTCCATCCGGGCGCCCAGTTCCTCGGCGAAGGCGTCCAGGCGGCCCGCGTCGGCCGGGGAGCGCATGTCGACCAGGGCGACCACGACGTAGTGGTCGCGGGGGTAGCGGGCGTGCAGGTCACGGATGGTGTTCAGGACCGTGTTGCCGGTGGAGAACTCGTCGTCGACGAGGACGAGCGGGCCGGATCCGGCGAGCAGGGCCGGGTCCTCGGGCAGGAGGAGGTGGGAGGTGGCGTGCGAGTGGGACTCCTCGAAGCCGCCCGCCGGCGCGACCCCGGGCACCGGGCGGCGCGTGGAGTGCAGGTAGGGGGCGAGGGCCAGGCCGTCGGCGACCGAGTGGCCGAGGCCGGTGGCGGTCTCCGCGTAGCCGAGGACGACCGCCTGGCGGGCCGCGTCGTCGCCCAGCAGCTCCCGGACCCGGCGGCCGAGGGCGAGGCCGTGGCCGTACACCACGGACGGTGACTGGGGGACGTGCTTGCCGAGCACGTTCGACACCAGCAGGTGGGCCCGCTTGGGGTTGCGGCGCAGGGCCAGCCCGAGCAGGCCGGTCAGCGTGTCGTCGCCGTCGAGTTCGACCCCCAGCCGCCGGGCGACCCAGCTGCCGGACCAGACCCCGTCGTTCACTGCCTTCTTCATGCGTCCCTTGAATAGAGGTTTCTATGTCTCGTGAGCGGCCGGGTCAGGTGGGGATGATCCCGGCGGCCAGCAGATCGACGAAGCCGATGTCCTCGTGCGCCACTCCGAACACCTCGGCGCGCAGCAGGGTCCGCTCGGCCCAGGCGCGGTGCGGCTTCACCTCGTTCATCTTGTTCGTGTACGCCGACCTGAGCACACCGCCGCCGCCGCGCTCGGGGCGCAGGATGTCCTGCGCGTCGCTGAACTCCTCGTGACTGACCACGGACAGGGCATGCACGGGCAGCACATGGGAGGGATGGATGCAGGTCTTGCCGAGCAGGCCGTTGGCCTGGTCCAGCGAGATCTCCCGCAGCAGCCCGTCCATGGCGTGCTCGATCAGTCTCTCGCGCAATTCCTCCGCCTGCCCCTCCAGGAAGGGGCTGCGGCGCAACTGTGGCTTGAACATGCGCTCCTGGACCCGGAAGTACTCCCACACCGGCCCGGTCACCGTGAAGCCGGAGCCGTCGGCGCGGCCCAGCATGTTCACCACGTCGGCGATCACGGAGGCGACGATCTGCACGTCGTACGCCGTCATGTCGGGGGCCCGGCGCAGGCCGTACGACGAGCAGAAGTCGGTGACGCCGAGGCGCAGGGCCAGCACCCGCTCGCGGTACTTGTCGACGACCCGGAAGATCCCTTCCAGGGTCTCCACCCGGGACTCCCGGTACAGCAGCTCCGGCGACTCCAGCACGGGCATGGCGAACAGCCTCCGCCCGCTCGACGCCTCGGCCGCCGCCACGGCCTCCAGGAACGGCACACCCCGTTCGACGGTGAACTTCGGCAGCACGAAACCGGACAGCAGCCGCACCGCCGGGCCCAGGCGGCGGGCCAGGTCGGGGATCTGCTCGGGGGTGCGGACCCGGATGAACAGCAGCGGCGGCTCGGCCGCACCGGGGCGGCCGGCGAGATCCGCGAACTGCCGGACGAGGTTCTCCTCGCCGGCGGGGACGTCCGCGTCGTCGATCGAGTCCTCCAGGCACAGCACCATCGAGACCACGCCACGACCGGCCTGCTTCAGGATGTCGTCGGCGAGCCGCGGCCGGGTGGCCGGGCTGTACAGCGTGGCGCCCAGGGCCGCGGAGAGCAGCCGGGCCGGGGAGTCCGCGGTGAACTCGCACGGCTCCTGATGGAAGAGGCGCTGTCGCACCTCGGGGGCGATGTGCCCGAAATGACGCATAAAACTCCCCCGTGGCGCGGGATGGGCCGATGGTGTGCCGGGAAAAACGTGCTGACAGGTGGCCGGTAATAGTACGTAGAACTCCATGTCACGGGTTCCCACAGGGAATGAATTTCACGTAACGGGGTCTTCGCACGACGTGCGCCGCGACATCCCACCCCGCGTTGTCGTGACCAGGACGGAGAAGGCAGGATGACCGCATGACGCACGCCATGCTGAAGGGGTCGAACGTCCCGCTCGAAGCCACGACGGTGCGCGCCGTGCTGCGCTGGACCCCCGGGCAGGGAATCCCGGACGTCGACGCCTCGGCGCTGCTCCTCGGCCCCGACGGCCGTGTGCGCTCCGACGAGGACTTCGTCTTCTACAACCAGCCCCGGCACCCCTCCGGACAGGTCTGGCGGCTCGGCAAGAAGCGGGGCGCCGAAGGCCTGACCGATACGATCCAGACAGATCTGGCCGGTGTCGAGCCCGCCGTCGGACAGATTCTCCTCGTCGCGTCGGCGGACGGCGTCGCCTTCGACCGCGT
>NZ_MUND01000983.1 GCF_002154375.1 Streptomyces glaucescens
GAACAGGGGCGGGCGGGAGTCGTCCCCGCGCGGATCCTCCGTGCCGTCGCCGTGGTGCGGGGGCGCGGCAGCCAGGGCGGTCCGGGCGTCGGTCAGGTGCATCGGGCCGTAGCCGCCGGTCACGCTCGGCGCGCCCCCGTGGGTGTCCCAGCGGGACTGGAGGTAGGAGACGCCGAGCAGCACGCTCTGCGGCACGTCGTACGCCGCGGACGCCGCGGCGAAGGCCTCCCGCAGACCGTCCGCGGACGAGCCGCCCTCGGCGGGCGGAGCGGCACCGAGCAACGGCAGCAGCAGAGCCACGCCGGCCAGGGCACCGACGGCACGCCGCCCGCGTCTCGGTCCGGCGGCTCCACGGGAATCGGTGACGGGCATGCAGCCTCCTGGGACGGTCGGGCGCGATGAGCCGTGCGGGGCCGGGCGTGACAGTGGTACCGGCTCTCCGACGATCCGTCAATCATGCAAGAGGCAGTGCGAATTCCCACGTCAGCGCGGCGTGCACGGAGTTTCGCGGCGGCGGGGGACGGGCCTGCGGGGCGTCAGTGGCGTACACCAATGGGGACATCGGTGAGGTGGCCGGGGAGGACATGGCGAGGTCCGCGGCGCGCCGTCGTCATCGGTGCGCCGCGGACCTCGCCGTCCCCGTCAGCGCGTGCCGACCGCCGCGCGCACGGCCCGTCGGGCCAGCTGGCAGTCGTCGTGCAGCCGCCGCAGCAGCAGCCGCTGTTCCTCGCCGGTCGGCGCGGCACCTGGGTGGGCTCCCGGTGCCATCGGGGCCGTGTCGTGCATCGAACGCTGCACGGCCGTCTCGTAGGTGCGGATCTCCCGGGTGAGCACCAGCATCAGATTGACCAGGAACGCGTCCCGCGAGGCCGGGCCCGCGGACTGCGCGATCTGACTGATCTGCCGCCGGGCCGCCGGGGCGTCCCCGAGCACCGCCCACAGCGTGGCCAGGTCGTAGCCGGGCAGGTACCAGCCCGCGTGCTCCCAGTCCACCAGCACCGGCCCGGCGGGCGACACCAGCATGTTCGACAGCAGGGCGTCCCCGTGACAGAACTGGCCCATGCCCTGCCGCCCCGCGGCCATCGCGATGCCGTGCAGCAGCTTCTGCAGGTCGCCCAGGTCCCGGTCGGTCAGCAGTCCCAGCTCGTGGTACCGGTTGATCCGCACCGCGTAGTCCAGCGGCGCGTCGAACGTGCCCGCCGGGGGCCGCCAGGCGTTCAGCCGGCAGATGGCGCCCAGCGCCGCCCGGATGTCCGCCCGTGGCGGGGCCTCGACCGGGTGCCGCTGCAACGCCGCCGCCCGTCCCGGCATGCGCTCGATGACCAGGGTGCAGTTCTCCGGATCCGCCGCGATCAGCCTCGGCACCCGCACCGGGGGGCGGTGCCGGACGAACGAGCGGTATGCCGCTATTTCATGACGGATCCGCTCCGACCACGCGGGGGAGTGGTCCAGTAAGCACTTGGCGACGGCCGTGCTGCGCCCGGTCGTGCCCACCAGGAGCACGGACCGGCCGCTGCGGCGGAGCACCTGCACCGGTGCGAACTCCGGGCAGATCCGGTGCACCGACGCGATCGCGGTGCGCAACTGGGCGCCTTGGGGGCCGGACAGATCGAGTCTCCCGCTGAGCGGTTGGGTGCCGAAGCCCCCGCCGCGCCGCGCCGTGCCCTGACCGAGCACGGGGG
>NZ_MUND01000984.1 GCF_002154375.1 Streptomyces glaucescens
AGGTCTCGGTGAGGTGCAGGTTCAGGGCGAAGGACCCCGCGGCCAGGGCGAGCAGCGGGATCGCCAGGAGGGCCCGGCGGCGGAAGAGCTTGAGGGCGATGATCAGGACGATGGGCCAGATCAGATAGAACTGCTCCTCGACCGCCAGCGACCAGAAGTGCTGGAACGGCGAGGGCGGCACGTCCGTGTTGAAGTAGTCGGTGCCCGCCTCGGCGAGGCGGAAGTTGACCACGTACCAGGCGGAGGCGATGGCGTCCTTGGCGTAGTCCGCGAAGCGCAGCGGGCCCAGGAAGAGCCAGGAGCCCGCCAGCGTCGCCAGGACGACGAGGGTGGAGGCGGGCAGCAGGCGCAGCGCCCGGCGGGCGTAGAAGCGGCCCAGCGCGATCCGGCCCTCGCGGCTCCACTCGCGCAGCATCAGCGAGGTGATCAGGAAGCCGGAGATCACGAAGAAGACGTCCACGCCGATGTACCCGCCGGCCACGGAGGACACGCCGGCGTGGGAGATCGCCACGAGCGAGACGGCCACCGCGCGCAGGCCCTGGATGTCCAGTCTGAGTCCGGCACCGCCGGCCGCCGGAGCCGGCCGGTTTCCTCGGTCCCCGGGAGCGCCGTCCCGTGGTCTCGGGACGGCGGGGACGTCTTCGGAAGTGGGCCGCGGGGGCTGCGCTAGGCGGCGGACGGGCACCGTCTGGATCTCCTTGCTCTTGGGGCGTCACCGAGACGTGTACTCACGCCTGCGGAGGGGTCCGGGGCTCTCGGCCACCGGATCTGCTGACGCCGGTGATCGCCCCGGAGCCGGACGATCGAACTTACCCTCGACCGGGTCCGCGCTCGATGACGTTGCTATCACATCGTCATAACAAACGGACAGTTCGGGTTGGCAGCGACCGACGACAGCGCTATGACGAATGACGCATAGGAGACATGGGCGGATTTCCTTACGTACGGGCACCCGGCGGGTCAAGGCGGCGCCCCACCGACCGGAGCGGCGGGGCACCCGCCCGATGCCTTCCGGCGGCGGGACTCCCCCGGTCTCAGCCCTCCTTCCACACGAGCGCGGTCAGCACCGCCGACACGATCGTGACCGGCGTCTCCTGGGTGTTGAGCAGCCGCACCCGCATCGCGCGCCCGGCCCCGAGCCGCTTCACCAGCGGCACGACCACGAAGGAGTCGCCGCCGGTACCGACCAGTTCGTGGATCGGGTGGTCCTGCACCAGATCGCTGCCCTGGGACTCGGACATCCGGATCTGCACGGTCCGTCCGGGCTCCAGACCGCTCACCCGCAGGCTCAGCGAACCGGAGAAGCGGGAGGCGCCACGCACCCACACGCTGCTCCCGGCGGGGTGGTGGCCCAGTTCGTCCGTCCACTCCTGGGTGAACTCGATGGAGTCCCAGGCGCCGGGGGCGAGACGGTAGGGGTCGGCGGTGCCGAGGTTGACGTACTGCGGCATGGGGTCCTCCTGTGCGGTGCCCTTGGCGGCGGCGAGAATGGCGGTCATGGGAAAGGCCCCGGGGTCGCCGTGGAGGTTCTCCGGGACGTGCTGGTGTCCGCAGTGCCCGCTGAAGCTCGTCCAGGCGCTGGGGGACATCCGCACGCCGTTGCCGGCGCCGTACGAGCCGGGGTAGGCCTTGAAGGTCCGTCCGGAGGTGAGCGGCACGCCGTGCCGCTGGTGGGCCCACCGGGCGAAGGCCCCGAGGTCGCGGATCACCCAGTGCGGCAGCTCCGGCATGTACAGGTGCGGCGTCGACCCCCATCTGCGGTGGGTGGCCGGGTCGCAGGTGCCGACCACCTCGACCTGGCACACGTTGAGCGTGTTCGTCTCCACGCCGCCGGAGTTGTTGACCAGGGCGCGGCTGGAGACGTCGAAGTCGAAGTGCTGGTACCAGACCAGCCTCTTGGCCCCGAAGTCCGGTTTCACGGTGAAGTTGGGCGCCGACGCACCGCCGCCGTACGACGGCAGTGACGTGCCCTCCGTGGAGTGCCAGACGATCGTGTTCGTCCGCATCGCCGAGCCCGGGAAGTTATCCTGATACCAGTAGGCCGTCGAGGCCCCGGGGTACTTCTGCGGGCCGGCGCTCATGCCGCGCGCTCCGGCCGTGCGGGACGGCGGGGAATGGGGCCAGGGGTGGGGTCCATGGTCAGCCTCCGATCAGGTGGTGAGCCAGCCACGCGAGGAATGCGCTGAAGACTGCGATACCGGGGGGAGGCTGGGCACGTACAGTGCCGATCCGGCCGCTCAGGGTCAGTATTCGGACACGGTGTCGCGTTCGATTCCGCCGTTCTACGACGCCGGGCCCGTCGTGGCAGGCGGCGGCGAGGTGCGGTGCCGGCTCCCCCTGGGTGGCGGCACGGTGTCCGCACACGGAGGCGATCCGCCGCGCCCGCAGTGCGAGACCGCCGACGAGCGACACCGGTTCGTCGTGGCGGTCGCCCGCCGCCTGCCCCTGCTGCCGGGCACGAGCACCGTGTCCACCGGCCGGGCGGGGCC
>NZ_MUND01000985.1 GCF_002154375.1 Streptomyces glaucescens
GATCGGGCTCATGGGGGAATCCTACGTCCCTTGCATTAGTCCCACTAACAGTCTAGTTTCGTTAGTGGCGCAAACGTTCGTGACGCTAATGAATCAGTGGGCGCATCTCCCTGGAGCGAAAACCATGATCGAGCCGTTCCGTATCGACATCCCCCAGGCCGACCTCGACGACCTGACCGACCGCCTCTCCCGCACTCGCTGGCCCAACGAGGTGGCGGACGCCGGATGGGACTACGGCTTCCCGCTGGCCCGGCTGAAGGAGCTGGCCGAGTACTGGCGCACCGGCTACGACTGGCGCGCGCGGGAGGCCGAACTCAACGAGCTTCCGCACTTCATGACCGAGATCGACGGACAGAAGGTCCACTTCGTGCACGTCCGCTCCCCGGAGCCGGACGCGCTCGCGTTGATCCTCACCCACGGCTGGCCCGGTTCCTTCCTGGAGTTCCTCGACGTGATCGAGCCGCTGTCGCGCCACTTCCACCTGGTGATCCCGTCCATCCCCGGGTACGGCTTCTCGGGGCCGACCCACCAGCGCGGTTGGGACATCGTCCACGTCGCGCGGGCCTGGGCCGAGCTGATGCGC
>NZ_MUND01000986.1 GCF_002154375.1 Streptomyces glaucescens
GCCTGGGCCGAGCTGATGCGCCGTCTCGGGTACGAGCGCTACGGTGCGCAGGGCGGCGACTTCGGCTCGGGCATCTCCCTTGCCCTCGGCGGGGTGGCACCCGAGCAGGTCGTCGGAGTGCACGTCAACTACCTGCCGACACGCCCGGACCCGGATGCCGGGCTCCACCTGTCCGCGACCGATGAGGCGCGCCTGGACAAGGTCCGGCAGCTGATGGCGAACCGCCCCCCGTACCAGGCCCTGCAGTCCACCACCCCGCAGACCATCGGTTACGCGCTGACCGACTCGCCGGTCGGCCAACTGGCCTGGATCGCCGAGCGCTTCGCGCACTGGACCGACCCGCGCTCACACATCAGCGACGACCGGCTGCTCACCGGCATCTCGCTGTACTGGCTGACCGCCACGGCCGCTTCCTCGGCGCGCCTCCACCGCGAGGCACCCCGGCGGCAGGAGCCGTGCCCGGTGCCCCTGGGCGTCGCGGTGTTCGCGCACGACATCACCCGGTCGGTGAGACCACTGGCCGAGCGGCTGTACGACATCAGGCACTGGTCGGAGTTCGAGCGCGGCGGCCACTTCGCCGCGATGGAAGTGCCCGAGCTGCTCGCCCAGGACATCGAGGACTTCTTCCTCCGGCTCGACCAGGACCAGCTCCGCGGACGCCTCGTCGCGAGACCCGGCTCGCTCCACCTGTCCACGACGCGCGAGCCTGCCGCGGGCGGAAGATCTCAGACGGGGTGAAGGACCCGGAAACGATCGGGCTCCACCGGGTCCCGGTCGACGACCTGGACCGGAGGCCATGCCCATTGCCAGACGCCGATGCCCGGTGCGCGGGAGAAGCGGATCGGCCCGCGAGTGCCGTCGACCGCGACACGCGGCCAGGACTCCGCGATGCGCTCCCGGTCCGCGCCGTGAGAACGCAGCACATCGGCGAGGACGAGGACCGTGTCGTAGCCCTCGAAGGCGACGAAGGAGGGCGTTGCGGCCAGCCGTTCGCGCAGGGACGCCTCGACTCGCGCGCCGAGCGGGGTGAGACGCTCGGGCCGGTAGCGCAGGAACGGGACCGCTGCGCCCTCGTCGCCCAGCAGCGCCGCCCACGTGGTGAACTCCGGCTGCCCGGCCGGAGCGCCGATCAGCAGCTCGGCGAGCCGCCGGTCGCGGCGTACGGCCTTGACGATCGGCACGGCCGGATCCGGGTGGCCCACCAGCAGCAGGAGGGCGGTCGCACCGTGGTCGACGAGTGCGTCGCACACGCCCGCAGGGTCGAGCAGGCCCATGTCGAGTTCGACGACGGTGCCGCCGCCCGCAGCGAGGCGGTCCCGCAGGATGCGGATCCCGGATGCCCAGTAGACGCCGGCCTGGGCCGCTACGGCGATGCGGCGGTGCCCCGCGCCGAGCAGGAAGTCCGCGTAGATCCGCCAGCCGTGGGACTGCGCCGGGCACAGGCGCGCCACCCAGTCCGTCGGCTGCTCGGTGAGCGCGTCGAGAACCGCCGAGGAGCAGAGGAACGGCAGGCCCAGGGCGTCGGCCCGGGCGGCGGCGGCACGCGCGACGACGCTGTGGTACTCCCCGGCCAGGGCGGCCACGCCCAGGCCCTCCAACTCGTCCACGGCCGCCGCGGCCCTCCCGGGATCCGCCGCGGTGTCCCGCACCACCAGCTCCAGTGGCCTCCCGGCGATACCGCCGGCGTCGTTGACCTCGCGTACGGCCAGCTCGAGTCCGGCGAGCAAGTGCCGCCCCGCCTCCACCCAGCCGGGTCGAGTGAGCGGGACGAGAGCGCCGATCAGTGGTGCGGGAGACACGAGCGAACACCTCGGCAAGTCAAGATCGACGGGACGGGTAGCCTACCCACTCACCAGCCCGTGATCCAGGGCCGGGTTCCGAGCCTCCCACGGCATCGCGACCAGGCCTCCGGCGTGAGGGTGCGGTGGGAGCACGGCGTGCGGCGACGGCGGCGTCCCGCGGCCCGGCCCGCCCCCGGCCGCCGTCGGCAACCGGCGATCGGCCGTGCCCGGGAC
>NZ_MUND01000099.1 GCF_002154375.1 Streptomyces glaucescens
GCGCCGCGTCGTACCGCTCCAGCAGCAGCCGCGCCACCTCCGGAGCGGGACCCAGCACGCCGGCGAGGACGTCCGCCTCGGCGGCGCCGCGGACGATGCGGTCCGGGAGGAAACCGGGCGCCAGCACGTACGGGGCGACGGCCACCCGGGCGCAGCCGAGGGCGCGCAGGTCACGCACCGCGTCCTCGGTGCGCGGGAACCCCGCGGGAGAACCGGCGGAGGCGAACGCAGGTCGCACGGCGCACCAACCGGTGTGCCGCCACTCCCGCGCGATTTCTGCGATCACTGCGATCGCCTCCGGGTCGGTGGACCCCGCCGAGGCCAGCACGACCCCGGTCGAGGACTTGTCGGCGGGTGTCAGACCCGCCTCGTACAGCCGCCGTTCCAGGGCGGCGAGCAGCAGCGGCGACGGGCCGAGCACGTCCGTCTGCCGGATCCGCAGCCGGGCCGGCGCCTCGCGGAGCACCGCCGGGATGTCCGCCTTGGCGTGGAAGGCGCGGGTCAGCAGCAGCGGCAGGGCGACCACATCCCGCACGCCCTCCGCCGCCAAGGACTCCAGCAGCCCCTGCACGGACGGCAGGTTGAAGTCGAGGAAGCCGGTCTCCACCCGCAGCCCCGGCCGCTCGGCGCGCACCCGCTCCACGAGCGCGTGCACGGTCGCGGCATGCCGCGGATCACGGCTGCCGTGGGCGATGACGACCAGAACGGGGCGGACGGAACGTACCGGCTTCATGGGAGTCAGCCCTTCACCAGCAGACCGCGGCCGCGCAGCACCCGCCGCTCCAGCGGACTGAAGATCAGCAGGTCGATCGCGATACCGACGACCAGGATGAGCAGGATGGCGAGGAACACCATCGACATGGAGCTGGTGTTGCGGCCGTTCTCCAGCAGCTGGCCCAGGCCCACGCCGAGGTCGGGGGAGGAGGCGATGATCTCGGCGGCCATCAGCGACCGCCAGGAGAACGCCCAGCCCTGCTTCAGACCCGCGAGATAGCCGGGCAGCGCGGCCGGCATGACGATGTGCCAGGTGCCCTTCAGCCCGGTCGCGCCCAGGGTGCGGCCCGCCCGCAGATACAGCGGCGGCACCTGGTCCACCCCCGACACCAGGCCGTTGGCGATGGACGGGACCGCGCCGAGCAGGATCACCGCGTACATCATCGAGTTGTTCAGGCCCAGCCAGATCACCGCCGGCGGCACCCACGCGACCGAGGGCAGGGACTGCAGCCCGGACAGGATCGGCCCGATCGCCGCCCGCACGAACCTCACCCGGGCCACCAGCAGTCCCAGCGGGGTGCCGATGGCGAGCGCCAGCAGGAAGCCGAGCAGGCCGCGCGAGACGGAGGTCCAGATGTAGTCGAGCAGGGTGCCCTGGAGCCAGGCGGTGCGGACCTCGCCCCACACGTCGGCGGGAGCGGGCAGCTTGGTCGCGTCGTCGACGATCCCGAAGGAGACCAGCGCCTGCCAGATCACCAGCACCAGGGCGACGGCGGTGACGGGCGGCAGGACCTTCTGCACGAGGGTGGTCCGCAGCGGGGTGCGGCCGGACTCCACCGTCTCCAGGGCGTCCAGACCGGCCTCCAGGCCGGCCAGGTCGCTCCCGTCCTTCCCGGGCGCGTCGACGGACGTGTCAGTGCTGGCCATGGCGGCGGATCTCCCCACGCAGTTCTTCGGTGATCTCCCGGGACAGCTCGGCGACCTCGCTGTCCTCGATACGGCGCGGCTGCGGGATGCCCACGGTCCACTGGCGGGCGATGCGGCCCGGCCGGGAGGACAGCAGGACCACGCGCTGGGCGAGCCGGACCGCCTCGCGCACGTTGTGCGTCACGAACAGCACCGAAAGGCCGGTCTCGCGCCAGATGCGGGTCAGCTCGTCGTGCAGCACGTCCCGGGTGATCGCGTCCAGCGCCGCGAACGGCTCGTCCATCAGCAGCAGCCTGCTGTCCTGGGCGAGGGCGCGTGCCATCGCGACGCGCTGGCGCATGCCGCCGGACAGTTCGTGCACCCGCTTGCCGTACGCGCCCTTCAGCCGGACCAGTTCGAGCAGTTCCTCGGCCCGCTCGCGGCGTTCGGTCTTGGCGATCCCGCGCAGTTTCAGCGCCAGTTCGACGTTCTTGCCCGCGGTCAGCCACGGGAACAGGGCGTGCTCCTGGAACATCAGGGCGGGGCGGCCGTCGGTCGTGATCGACCCGGCGGACGGCCGGTCCAGGCCGGCCACCAGGTTGAGCAGCGTGGACTTGCCGCAGCCGGAGGCCCCCAGGAGGGTGACGAACTCGCCCGGCGCGACATCGAGGCTGATGTCGTCCAGCACGAGCTGCTGCCCGGCGGGGCCCGGGAACGACTTCGAGACATGCTCGATCCGGGCGGCGTGCGCGACCGGCGTCTCGGTACCGTCGGCGGCCTTGGCGAGGGTCGTGGCCATGGTCGTCACCTCCTGGGAAGTCTCGGAATGCGGTTACCGGGCGCCGAGCCCGGCGTCGTCGACGGTGGCGCCGCCCTCGGCCGCGAGGACCTTGTTGAGGAGCGTGAGGTCGTAGATGCCCGTCAGATCGGGCTCGTCCAGCAGGCCGGCGTGCACCGCGTGCCCGGCCTGGGCGTCGAGGGTGGCGGCCAGCGGGTCGTCGAGGAAGGTGATCGACTTCCAGGCCGGGTCGATGACCTCGGCGGGCAGCGGCTTGCCGGTGTCGGCCGCCAGCCGCTCGTTCGCGGCCCGCTTCGCCTCGTCCGGGTGGGCGTTGATCCACGCGTTGGTCTCGACCGACGCCCGCAGCACCGCCTCGACGGCCTTCGGATGCTTCTCCAGGAACTCCTGGGACACGATGATGTTCGTGATCACGAACTTCTTGTCCGGCCACAGGTCGGCCTCGTCGAGCAGCACCTTCGCGCCCTCGGCGACCAGCTTGGACGCGGTCGGCTCCGGCACCCACGCGCCGTCGATCGAACCGGACTTGTAGGCGTCCGGTGCGATCTTGTTGTCGGTGCGGACGACGGACACGTCACCCTTGCCGCTCTCCGCGTCGACCTCCCAGCCCTGCTCGGCGGCCCAGTTGAGGAACGCCACGTCCTGCGTGTTGCCGAGCTGCGGCGTGCCGATCCGCTTGCCCTTGACGTCCTTCAGCGATGTGATCTTCTCCGGGTTCACCACCAGCTTCACACCGCCGGAGGCCGAACCGCCGATGATCCGGAGGTTCTGGCCGCCCGACTTCACATAGCCGTTGATCGCCGGGGAGGGGCCGATCCAGCCGATGTCGATCGACTTGGAGTTCAGCGCCTCGATCTCCGACGGGCCCGCGTTGAAGGTCGCGTACTTCGCCTCCGTGCCGCCCAGCTCCTTCTGGAAGAAGCCCTTCTCCCGGCCGACCAGGGCGGTGGCGTGGGTCAGGTTCCCGAAGTAGCCGATGCGGACCGAGTCCAGCCCGTCGATCTTCCGCGCGCCCGCGGCGACCTGGACGTCGTCGAGGTCCTTCGCCTGGGAGCCGTAACCGCAGGCGGCGAGCGCGAGCAGCGGCAGCGTGGCGATCACCGCGAGGGCGCGGCGCAGGGCGGGGGTGGCAGGCACGGGGGTGTTCCTCTCGCAGGGCCCGGCGGTCACGGTCGGTTCAGCGCGTGGCCGGGGGGTCGGCGGGTTCTCGGCGGCGGGCGAGGTCCGCGGAGGTCATCGCGGACCTCGCCGTCCGCCGCCGAAGTCGGGGGAGTTCACGCTCAGAAGTCCCACCCGTCGTCCTCGGCCGCGTCCTTGACGGGCTCCGGAGAGGCGAACGACTCGCCGACCATCCCGGCGGTGAGGGTGGTGCCGTCGTTCGGGTCGATCAGGATGAACGAGCCGGTGCGGCGCGAGTCGGCGTAGGAGTCGGCCGGCAGCGGCTCGGCGGTACGGATCTTCACCCGGCCGATGTCGTTGGCGACGAGCCGGCCCGGGTGCGGGTGCAGGGACAGGTCGTCCAGCGTCAGCCGGGACGGGATGTCCTTGACGATCGCCTTGACCGTGCGGGTGCCGTGCTTGAGCAGCACCCGGTGGCCGACCGTGAGCGGCGCGTCGGCGACGTGGCAGACGGTCGCCTCGACGTCCTGCGTGGTCGGCGGGGCGTCCTCGCTCGGCACGATCAGGTCGCCGCGCGAGATGTCGATGTCGTCCGCGAGCAGCAGGGTCACCGACTGCGGCGTCCAGGCCACGTCGACCGGCTCGCCGAGCAGGTCGATGCCGGTGACCGTGGTGGTACGGCCCGAGGGCAGGACGGTCACCTGCTCGCCGACGCGGAAGGTGCCCGCCGCGATCTGCCCGGCGTAGCCCCGGTAGTCGGGGTGGTCGGCGGTCTGCGGCCGGATCACGTACTGCACGGGCAGCCGCGCGTGGCAGTGCGCCAGATCGTGGCTGACGGGGACCGTCTCCAGATGCTCGAGGACCGTCGGGCCGCCGTACCAGTCCATGCTCGCGGACGGCTCCACGACGTTGTCGCCGACGAGCGCCGAGATCGGGATCGCGGTGACCTCCGGGACGCCCAGCTCGGTGGCGTACGCGGTGAACTCCTCGGCGATCGCCGCGAACACCTTCTCCTCGTAGCCGACGAGGTCCATCTTGTTGACGGCGAGGACGACGTGCGGCACCCGCAGCAGCGCGGCGATGGCGGCGTGCCGGCGGGTCTGCTCGACGACGCCGTTGCGGGCGTCGACGAGGATCACCGTCAGCTCGGCCGTCGACGCACCGGTGACCATGTTCCGCGTGTACTGCACATGGCCGGGGGTGTCGGCGAGGATGAACCGGCGCCGGGGCGTGGCGAAGTAGCGGTAGGCCACGTCGATGGTGATGCCCTGCTCCCGCTCGGCGCGCAGGCCGTCGGTCAGCAGCGCGAGGTCGGGTGCCTCCTGGCCGCGGCTGCGGGAGGCCTGCTCGACGGCCTCCAGCTGGTCGGCGAGGACCGACTTGGAGTCGTGCAGCAGCCGTCCGACCAGGGTGGACTTGCCGTCGTCGACGGAGCCCGCGGTGGCGAACCGCAGCAGGGTGGTGGCCGAGAGCTCCTCGGTCGTGGTCGTGGTCATGCTTAGAAGTACCCCTCGCGCTTGCGGTCTTCCATCGCGGCCTCGGACAGCTTGTCGTCGGCGCGGGTCGCGCCGCGCTCGGTCAGCCGGGAGGCGGCGATCTCGGCGATCACGGCGTCCAGCGTGGTGGCGTCGGAGTCGACGGCACCGGTGCAGGACATGTCTCCGACGGTCCGGTAGCGGATGAGCCGCTTCTCGACGGTCTCGCCGTCCTTCGGCCCGCCCCACTCGCCGGCCGTCAGCCACATGCCGTTGCGCAGGAACACCTCGCGCTCGTGGGCGAAGTAGATCTCCGGCAGTTCGATGCCCTCACGGGCGATGTACTGCCAGACGTCCAGCTCGGTCCAGTTGGACAGCGGGAAGACGCGGACGTGCTCGCCGGGCGCGTGGCGGCCGTTGTACAGGTTCCACAGCTCCGGGCGCTGGCGGCGCGGGTCCCACTGGGAGAACTCGTCGCGCAGGGAGAACACCCGCTCCTTGGCGCGGGCCTTCTCCTCGTCGCGGCGCCCGCCGCCGAACACGGCGTCGAACCTCTCGCTCTGGATCTTCTCCGTCAGCGGCAGCGTCTGGAGCGGGTTGCGGGTGCCGTCCGGGCGCTCCTTCAGCACCCCGCGGTCGATGTAGTCCTGCACGGACGCCACATGCAGCCGCAGACCGTGCTCGGCGACCGCGCGGTCCCGGTACTCGATGACCTCGGGGAAGTTGTGCCCGGTGTCCACGTGCAGCAGCGAGAACGGCACCGGCGCGGGCGTGAACGCCTTCAGCGCCAGGTGCAGCATGACGATGGAGTCCTTGCCGCCGGAGAACAGGATGACCGGCCGCTCGAACTCACCCGCCACCTCGCGGAAGATGTGGACGGCCTCGGACTCCAGCGCGTCCAGGTGCGAGAGGGCGTACGGCGTGTCCGTGCCCTCCTCGATCGTGGCGACGGTCGTCATGCCAGTCCCCTTTCAGTGAGCAGCGCGTACACCGACGCCGCGGACTCCTGCACGGTCTGGTTCTGGGACTCGATCCGCAGATCGGGCGACTCCGGCTCCTCGTACGGGTCGTCGACGCCGGTCAGCCCGGTGAGCTCGCCCGCCGCCTGCTTGGCGTACAGGCCCTTCACATCGCGCACGGAGCACACCTCGACGGGCGTGGCCACGTGCACCTCGACGTACGGCGTCGCGTGGGTCTGGTGCCGCTTGCGCACCGCGTCCCGGCTGTCGGCGTACGGCGCGATCACCGGGACGAGGACGAGCACGCCGTTGCGGGCCAGCAGTTCGGCGACGAAACCGATGCGCTGCACGTTGGTGTGCCGGTCCTCGCGGCTGAAGCCGAGGCCCGCCGAGATGAACTCGCGGATCTCGTCACCGTCGAGCACCTCGACCCGGCGGCCCTCCTCGCGCAGCCGGCCGGCCAGCTCGTACGCGATGGTGGTCTTGCCGGCGCTCGGCAGACCCGTGAGCCAGACGGTGGCTCCGGTCGTCACGTCAGTCTCCTGAATCGTCGTCGTCATCCGTGCAGTCCGCACTCGGTCTTGGCGCGGCCCGCCCAGCGGCCGGCGCGCGCGTCCTCGCCCTGAAGGACGCGGCGGGTGCAGGGGGCGCAGCCGACGGAGGCGTAGCCGTCCATCAGCAGCGGGTTGGTGAGGACCCCGTGCTCGGTGACATAGGCGTCCACGTCGTCCTGGGTCCAGCGGGCGATGGGAGAGACCTTCACCTTGCGGCGCTTCTCGTCCCAGCCGACCACGGGGGTGTGGGCGCGGGTCGGGGACTCGTCGCGGCGCAGGCCCGTCGCCCAGGCCGCGTAGTCCTTCAGACCCTCCTCCAGCGGCTGCACCTTGCGGAGCTTGCAGCACAGGTCGGGGTCGCGGTCGTGCAGCTTCGGCCCGTACTGGGCGTCCTGTTCGGCAACCGTCTGGCGCGGGGTGAGCGTGATGACGTTGACGTCCATCACGGCGTCGACCGCGTCCCGGGTGCCGATGGTCTCCTCGAAGTGGTAACCGGTGTCGAGGAACACGACGTCGACGCCGGGCATCACCCGGGAGGCGAGGTGGGCGACCACCGCGTCCTCCATCGAGGAGGTCACGCAGAACCGCTTGCCGAAGGTGTCGACCGCCCACCGGAGGATCTCCAGCGCGGAGGCGTCCTCCAGGTCGCGGCCCGCCTGCTCGGCGAGCGCCTTCAGCTCGTCGTCCGTCCTGGGTTTCTGAGCCGTCGTCATATCCCGTCCCCTCCCGAGGTGTCCTGCCGAACTCCGCGGGCCAGCAGCCCCAGGAACTTCAGCCGGAAAGCGCGATTGCAGGCCGCGCACTCCCAGGCGCCGTGACCTTCCTCCTCGCTCGGGCGAAGGTCCTCGTCGCCGCAGTACGGGCAGTAGAAGGGCGCCGCGCGCTCGCTCACGACAGCGCCTCCTCGGAGGCCCGGGCCGCCCAGGCGGCGAACCGCTCGCCCTCCTCGCGCTCCGCCTGGAAGCGCTTGAGGACCCGCTCGATGTAGTCGGGCAGTTCCTCGGAGGTGACCTTCAGGCCGCGCACCTTGCGGCCGAAGCCGGCCTCCAGGCCGAGCGCGCCGCCCAGGTGCACCTGGTAGCCCTCGACCTGCTCGCCCCGGTCGTTCAGGACCAGCTGACCCTTGAGACCGATGTCCGCCACCTGGATACGCGCGCAGGCGTTCGGGCAGCCGTTGAGGTTGATGGTGATCGGCTCGTCGAAGTCCGGGATGCGGCGCTCCAGCTCGTCGATCAGCTGCGCGCCGCGCTGCTTGGTCTCGACGATCGCCAGCTTGCAGAACTCGATGCCGGTGCAGGCCATGGTGCCGCGCCGGAAGGAGGACGGCCGGGCGGTGAGGTCCAGCGCCTCCAGGCCCTCGACGAGCGGCTCGACCTGGCCCTCCTCGACATCGAGGATGATCATCTTCTGCTCGACGGTGGTGCGCACCCGGCCGGAGCCGTGCGCCTCCGCGAGGTCCGCGATCTTCGTCAGGGTGGAGCCGTCGACCCGGCCGACACGCGGGGCGAAACCGATGTAGAAGCGGCCGTCCTTCTGACGGTGGACGCCGATGTGGTCGCGCCACTGCCGGGAGGGCTGCTCCGGGGCGGGCCCGTCGACCAGCTTCCGCTTCAGGTACTCGTCCTCCAGCACCTGGCGGAACTTCTCCGCGCCCCAGTCGGCGACCAGGAACTTCAGGCGGGCGCGGTTGCGCAGGCGGCGGTAGCCGTAGTCACGGAAGATCGAGATGACGCCCTCGTAGACGTCCGGGACCTCGTCGATGGGCACCCAGGCGCCGAGCCGCACGCCCAGCTTGGGGTTGGTGGACAGGCCACCGCCGACCCACACGTCGAAGCCGGGCCCGTGCTCGGGGTGCCGCACCCCGACGAAGGCCACGTCGTTGATCTCGTGCACCACGTCCAGCAGCGGGGAGCCGGAGATCGCGGTCTTGAACTTGCGCGGCAGGTTGGAGTACGCCGGGTTGTTCAGCACCCGGCGCTTCATCTCCTCCAGCGCCGGAGTGGCGTCGATGATCTCGTCCTCGGCGATGCCGGCGACGGGCGAGCCGATCATCACACGCGGGGTGTCGCCGCACGCGGTCACCGTGGACAGGCCGACGGCCTCCAACCGGTTCCAGATCTCGGGCACGTCCTCGATCCGGATCCAGTGGTACTGGACGTTCTGCCGGTCGGTGATGTCGGCGGTGCCGCGCGCGAACTCCTGTGAGATCTCGCCGATGACGCGCAGCTGCTCCGTGGTGAGGGCACCGCCGTCGATGCGGACGCGCAGCATGAAGTACTCGTCGTCCAGCTCCTCCGGCTCCAGGATCGCGGTCTTACCGCCGTCGATCCCGGGCTTGCGCTGGGTGTACAGACCCCACCAGCGCATCCGGCCGCGCAGGTCGTTGGGGTCGATCGAGTCGAAGCCGCGCTTGGAGTAGATCGTCTCAATGCGTGTCCGCACATTGAGACCGTCGTCGTCCTTCTTGAACTGCTCGTTGCCGTTGAGCGGGGTGAAGTGCCCCGCGGCCCACTGACCCTCACCGCGGTGACGGCTCACCTTGCGGCGGGGAGTCGCGGCGGCAGGGTTCTGCGGGGTGGCGGCCATGGTTGATACGTCCTTCGGGACAGGCGGAATGCGGCTCTGACCTGCGCGTATGGGCATTTTGGGGCATACGTGCGCACCGTCGCGCAAGGGCAGACAGAAGGGGGAACCGGGAGCTGGCGAGCTGTCAGCGGGCCGGACAGATGGCGCTGGACATGCGGCCGAGGTCGACGTGGCGTCGACTCACCAAGGCAATTCCAGTTCCAGGCATGACGGAAGCGTGGCATGGCGATCTGGACACAGTCCAGCTTCGTCCGAGATGTGGACACCCCTGTCTCGTACAACGAGACAGGGGTGGTGTCGGTCACATCGACCGCAGGGGCCTTGTACCGGCAGGTCAGGCAGGGTATGCACCCGGCCACGGACCGGGTGTGGCGATCTCCGGCTCCTCCTCGACCTTGGTGTCGAAGAGCGTGAAGCCCCGGCGCAGGTAATTGTCCATCGCGAAGGCGCCGTCCTTGCTGCACGTGTGCAGCCACACCCGCTTCGTCGGCGTCCGCTCCGGCCAGCGGTCGGCCAGGTCCCAGGCCCGCGCGGCGCCGTACGACAGCAGATACCCGCCGATCCGGCGGCCCCGGAAGGCCGGGAGCAGCCCGAAGTAGACGATCTCCACCGCGCCGTCGTCCTGCGGGTCCAGCTGGACGTACCCGGCGGGCGTGCCCCGGTCGTAGGCCACCCAGGTCTCCACGCCCGGCCGCCGCAGTTCCTCCTGCCACTGGGCGTACGTCCAGCCGAGCCGGTCGGTCCAGCGGATGTCTCCGCCCACCGCGGTGTAGAGGAAGCGGCTGAACTCGGGCGAGGGCACCTCGGCGCGGACGATCCGGATGTCGCCCTCGGGCTCGGCGGCCGGGAGCAGGTCCGTCGGCGAGGTCTGCTCCAGCGACCAGGTGGTCACGGGGATGTTCGTCATGCGGTCAGGGAATCATCTATTCCAGCGACCTGTCGACGGCGTTCAGTCCCAGCGAGAACAGCATGCGCCCCGACTGCGACCAGACCTCCCCGGTCTCGGCCCAGTGGGAGAGGGACCCGGCCGGGCCGCTCCAGCACTGGTACGTCCCGTCCGGCCCGCACTGCGCCGCCGCGGCGCCGCCGCCGTCCAGCCGCACCAGCGTCCCGTGCCCGTCGAAGGCGCCGTCCCCCCGCGCCAGGTACCAGCGGGACCGGTGGGAGAGCACGCCGTGCACCTCGGCCGCCTCCGTCTCGTAGGCCTCGGCCGGCTCGGGGTCCGGGAGACCGGCGCCCGGGCCGGACGTACCGGTTCCGAGGGAGTAGCGCCACAGGCGTGCGGGCCGGTCGGCGTCCGCCGGCACCGCCTCGCTCACCGCCAGGCTGTCCGGCGCGGTGGAGCGGTCGAGGGAGAGGGCGCCGATCCGGGTCTCACCGGCGAGCCGGTACGCGGCCACCGCGGACAGGGTGAAGCCGGTGCCGTCCCGCCGTATGCGGTCCATGTCGTAGACGTACAGCGTCCGGCCGTCGTCCCCGGTGGCCAGCAGCTTGTCCTGGTACCAGACCAGCCCGGACAGCGGCGAGCGCAGCGGCCGCACGGAACGCCCGCCGTCCGCGGGGACGACCGGCAGCACCCAGGCGTACGTCATGCGCTCGGCGTCCACCACGGCGATCCGGGCCCGGCCCCGCGCGTCGCTCCATCCCGACAGCAGCACCCGGTGCCCGCCCCAGCGCCCGTCGTGGTCGGCGTCCCCGGAGCCGGTGACCGCCCCGGCCCGGGCTTCGCCGGTGTCGTCCTCGTCCCAGCACCAGGCGCGCCCGGCCGCGGGTGTCACGGGCAGCGCGGCGCGCTCGGCGGCGGCGCAGTCGGCGGCGGGGCGCAGGGCGCGGTCGGCGCTCGCGACGACGTCGGCGACCCGGACGGCCGGGACCGGGGCCGCCGGATAGGTCTCGCGGTGCAGGCGCAGCTCCTGGAGCGCGGCCGCGGACGTGAGCGGCTTCAGCGGCCCGGGCCGGGCGCTGTCCGTCGCCTGGGAGGCGCTGATCAGGGTGGCGGCGGCGGTGAGCGCGAGCGCGGTCCCGGCCAGGGTCGCGCGCAGCGCCTGGCCCCGCTTGCGTCTGCGATGTCGGCCGCGATGCTTCATGAGTCCTCCCGGGGGACCAACTGCGCCGTATGGTCCGTACGTTGAGCATGGCGCAGGCGGGGTGGCCCGTAGGGGATGCTACGGCAGGGACCGCGAGGCGCGGACGAAGACCCCGCAATTGCCCCCCGGAAGGGGCCCGCCGCCTACGCTGATTCTCCGGTCATCACACCGTGGTGCTCACCGCACCGTGGCCGTGCGCCGGGCCCGGACGACGGCCGGGGCGGTGGAGTGCGGCAGCAGGTCACACGGGTCGGCGGGCCGCAGCACGGTCACGTCGACGTCATCGCAGAAACGATACGGCCGGTGTTCCAGGAACCCCCCGAGGTAGCGCCGCACCCGCGACAGCTCGGCCCGCACGGTCACCGTGCGCGCGGCGTCGCCGAACACGTCCTCGGCCAGCTCCGCCGCGCTGCGCCCGGCCCGGTGCACGGCCAGCAGATACAGCAGCTCGGCGTGCCGGGGACTCAGCTCGTGCGTCCACGAACCCAGGCTGCCGGACACCGTCACCGTCCACCGGCGCGGCCGCGTCACGTCCAGCTCGATCCGCGTGCAGGTGTCCCGCGGCAGCGGCTCGTCCTCAACCACCCGCACCAGCCAGCCCCCCTCCAGCGGCTCCGCCACGCACATTCCCAGCGCCGGGAACAGGCGGCGGCCCGCCGACAGGGAGGCGGGCAGCGAGATCCGGCTGGTGTACGGCATCCCCGTCACCGCCGCCGTCCAGCCCTCCCGGTCCACCACCAGAGCCCGCCCGCCCAGCCGGGCCAGCGCCGGGGCCGCCACCGCGCGCAGCCGCTCCAGAGCGGTCAGATGCAGCTCGCGCAGCCGGGCCTCGGCGAGCTTGGCCACCGAGTGCACCCAGGCCAGAGTGGCCGGATGCATGGTCTCCAGCGGGCCACTGACGTCCACCACCCCGATCAGCCGTCCGTCCCGGGGGTCGGTGATCGGCGCGCCGGCACACGTCCAGGTGGCGTGCGAGCGCACGAAGTGCTCGGCGGCGAACACCTGCACGGGCCGCCGCACCACCGCCGGGGTGCCCACCCCGTTGGTGCCCACCGTGGTCTCCCGCCAGTCCGCGCCGAGCAGGAACCCCAGCGCGTCCGCCTTGCGCAGCACCGCCGCGCTGCCCTCCCGCCACAGCACCCGGCCGTCCGCGTCGGCGATCACCATGATGTGGTGCGCGGCGTCCGCCACCGACACCAGCCCCTCCCGCAGCACCGGCAGCACATGCCGCAGCGGGGACTCCGCACGCCGCCGCCGGAGCTCCTCCGCGGTCAGCAGACCCGACCGGAAATCGTGCTCGGGATCCACCCCGCTGCGCAGCATGCGCCCCCAGGACTCGCCGATCACCGGCCGGGGAGCGAGGGGCGCGCGCTGTCCGGACAGAGTGGCGGCGCGCACCTCGCTGAGCACCCGCGCCGCCCGCGCCGCGTCGGTGGCGGCGAGTCGGGTCACCGCGTCGGTGGCGGTGAGCCGCGTCGCGTTCAACGGCCAGTTCGCCACAGTGGTCCTCCGGGAAATTCGACTCTCGGGCAACCGGTGTCAAGCCCTCGGGCCGTCGGTTTCCGGTCGCGTGCTGATGGGTGGTCCCATACTGCCGCTCACGGGGGACGGAGGGGCACAGTCCGGTCACTGGCACCCGATGAGTTGCAACCCCTTGCAACCCTGGTGAACCCGTATACGGTGGTTGAAACTTGAGCGACGTCGCCCGTGCGGCGCTCGTGGCCTCATCGGGCCGAAAGCGGCAGGGGTGGTGCCGTGTCGGCGCAGCACCACCCCTGCTGACCTGGTCGGACGTTCAGTCGGTGGGGCGCGCCCGGGTCACGATCGCCCCCAGATCCAGGGTGTGCGGCAGCGTCCCGAACGAGGCGCCCCAGTCCCCGCCCAGCCGGGAGGCGCAGAACGCGTCGGCCACCTCCGGCGGGGCGTACCGCACCAGCAGCGAACCCTGGAGCACCAGCGCCAGCCGCTCCACCACGCGCCGGGCGCGCGCCTCCACGCCCTCCAGATCGGCCAGTTCGGTGAGCAGCCCCTTGATCGCCGCGTCCAGCCGGTGATCGGCGCCCCGCGCCCGGCCGACCTCCGTCAGCGTGGCGTTCAGCGCGGCCGGCTCCCGGCGCAGCACCCGCAGCACGTCCAGCGCCTGGATGTTGCCCGCGCCCTCCCAGATCGAGTTCAGCGGCGACTCGCGCACCAGCCGGGGCAGCCCGGACTCCTCCACGTAGCCGTTGCCGCCCAGGCACTCGGCGGCCTCCACCGCCACCGCCGGGCAGCGCTTGGTCACCCAGTACTTGGCGGCGGGCACCGCGAGCCGCAGGAAGGCGCGCTCCTGCTCGCCGCCGTCGTCCCAGGCGGCGGCCAGCCGCAGCGCCAGCGTGGTCGCCGCCTCCGACTCCAGCGCCAGATCGGCCAGCACATTGCGCATCAGCGGCTTGTCGGCCAGCTTCCCGCCGAACGCCTCCCGGTGCGCGCAGTGGTGGACCGCCTGCGCCACCGCCTGCCGCATCAGCCCCGCCGAGCCGAGCACACAGTCCAGCCGGGTCGCCGCGACCATCTCGATGACCGTCCGCACGCCCCGGCCCTCCGCACCGACCCGGCGCGCCCAGGTCCCGTCGAACTCGACCTCCGCGGACGCGTTCGACCGGTTGCCCAGCTTGTCCTTCAGCCGCTGGAGGAGGAACACGTTCCGGGAGCCGTCCGGCAGCACCCGCGGCACCAGGAAGCAGGTCAGCCCCTCAGGGGCCTGCGCCAGCACCAGGAACCCGTCCGACATCGGCGCCGAGCAGAACCACTTGTGCCCGGTCAGCTCGTACGTGCCGTCCTCCGCCAGGGGCGCCGCCGCCGTCGTGTTGGCGCGGACGTCGCTGCCGCCCTGCTTCTCCGTCATCCCCATGCCGAACAGCACCCCGGCCTTCTGCCCGGCGGGCCGCAGCTCACGGTCGTACACCGTGGACGTCAGCCGGGGCTCCCACTCCGCCGCCAGGTCCGGGTCGGCGCGCAGCGCGGGGACGGCCGCGTGGGTCATCGACAGCGGGCAGCCGTTGCCCGCCTCGACCTGCGTCCACACCAGGAAGGCCGCCGCCCGCCGCACATGCCCGCCGGGCCGCGTCCAGGCCGCGGTCAGCCCCGCCGAGACGCCCTTGCCGAGCAGCCGGTGCCAGGCCGGGTGGAACTCGACCTCGTCGATCCGGTTGCCGTACCGGTCGTGGGTGCGCAGCCGCGGCGGGTGCTCGTTCGCCAGCACCCCCCATTCCTGCACCTGCGCCGACCCGGAGGTCCGGCCGAGCCCGGACAGTTCCGAGCGAGCCTCGTCGAGCAGCTCCGGGGCGAGGTGCCGTTCGACCGCCGCCACCAGCGCCCGGTCGGCGGCGTAGACGTCGTAGCCGGCCAGCGGCGGGGCCTGGTTGGTCACGGTGTGGGTGCTGCGTGCCATGACTGGGAACCTACCCCGCGGTACGGGCCCGGTCACCCGCGGATCCGGCTCCCGACGGCCGGCCCGTCCCACCAGGGTGAGCGCCACCTCGTACGGCGGATACCTTTGGGTCGTGCAGCCAGCAAGTGAAATTCCCGAACGGCCCTCCGGCCGTCTCCATCGTGCGCGTGCCCTCTACCGGAACGTCTCCAAGCGGAGGACCGCCTGGCTGCTGCTCAAGGACACCGTCAACTCCTGCATCGAGTACCGCATCCTCGGCCTCGCCGCCGAGGCCGCGTTCTTCACGCTGCTGTCGGTGCCGCCGCTGCTGCTCAGCATGATCGGCCTGCTCGGCTACGTCGACGTGTGGACCGGCACCGACACCATCACCAGCCTGGAGACCAACCTCCTGGAGGCGTCCCGCACCGTCCTGTCCGACAAGGGTGTCGCCGAGATCGCCCAGCCGATCCTGGACGACGTGATGAACGGCGGCCGGCCCGACGTCATCTCCATCGGCTTCCTGTTCGCCCTGTGGTCCGGCTCGCGCGCGGTGAACGTCTTCATCGACACCATCACCGTCATGTACGGCCTCGACGGGGTGCGCGGCATCGTCAAGACCCGGCTGATGGCGTTCCTGCTGTTCATCGTGGCGCTGCTGATCGGCTCCGTCGCGCTGCCGCTGATGGTGGCCGGACCGGACGCCGTCGTGCGGATCCTGCCCTGGTCGACGACGGTCGTGCAGGTCCTGTACTGGCCCGTGGTGATCGTCCTGTCCATCGTCTTCCTGACGACGCTCTACCACGTGTCCGTCCCCGTCCGCTCCCCGTGGATCGAGGACGTGCCCGGCGCCCTCGTCGCCCTCGCCATGTGGGTCCTCGGCAGCTTCCTGCTGCGCATCTACCTCACCAACACCATCGAGGGCGCGACGATCTACGGCTCCCTCGCCGCCGCCGTCGCCGTGCTGCTGTGGATCGGCGTGTCCGCCTTCGCCGTGCTCGTCGGCGCCGCCGTCAACGCCGCCATCGACCGGGTCTGGCCGGCCGCCGCCACCGCCGCCGCCCGCGAGGC
>NZ_MUND01000987.1 GCF_002154375.1 Streptomyces glaucescens
TGGACCACCGCACCGCGCAGGCCGGGCGGCTCGCCGACTCCGTCGCCGTGCTCACCGGCGCCCGCTCCGGCCGCCGCTGGGCCCGTCCCATCCCGATGGAGTCCATCCTGCGCGGTGCGGTGGTCCAGGTGCAGCAGGTCGGCCAGGACGTCCTCGTCGCTGTGGCGTTCCTCCATGGCGCGCAGGTCGGCGAGGGTGCCGGTGGCGAGCGCCTGCATGCGGGCGGCGGCGTTGGCGGTCGCGGCGATGGCCGCGGCCCGCTCGGCGGCGGCGCGTTCGGCGTCCGCGGACAGCCGCCGCACTTCTTCTTCCAGCCGAGCCCGTTCGGCCGTGTGCTCCTGGGCGAGCCGGTCCCGCTCGCGGGCGAACTCCTCCAGCAGACGCGTGCGTTCGTGGGTCGCGGCGTCCACCAGCCGCTGGTGTTCCTGCCGCCACTGCGCGGTGAGCGCCTCGCGTTCACCGGCGAGGCGGGCCGCTTCGGCGCACGCCGACTGCAGTCGGACGCGCGTCGCCCGGGCGGTGCGCAGCCCGTGGGCGGCTACGGTGACGGCGGCACACAGCAGGGCGGCGCCGGCTCCGGCGCCCCAGCCGATGGGACCGCGTGTGCTGTGGGGTGCCATCGACACCGCCCAGCCGACGGCGAGGGCCGACACGGCCGCTGCCGTCAGGGCGATGAGGAGCAGAGGTCGCACGGCGGGTCGGTCGCCCGAACGGGCTTGCGCGGTCATCAATCAGGTCCTCGGGCGGCCGCGACGAGTGCGGCCTTCGTGTCGTCCAGGGGAACGTGTGCGTAGTTGCGCAGTTGAGTGTTTAACGCTGATCAACCGACGGTCACTATACGAGAGTTAGTGATCGAAATGACAAGGGCCCTGTCCTTGATTTACCCGATTGAAGTCGAGTGGGCCGAGAACGGCACATGGGCGGGTCCCGGTTCCGCTCGTACCCGCCCGCCCCTGGACCGATCCCAGCCCGTGACTGCCGATGGCGCCCCGGCCGCTCCCCAGGCATGGCCACCGGCAACCGCCCCGCTCTCCCGGTGGTGTTCACCGGCACCGATGCGGGGTCGCCTCGACATCGTTGGCCCGGGTCCGCTCCCGGCCTGCTCAAGCCCGGTGGCGGGCGCTAGGGGGTGTCGTCGAACTCCCGTCTGCCCTGCGGACGACGACGGGAGTTTGACGA
>NZ_MUND01000988.1 GCF_002154375.1 Streptomyces glaucescens
CGTCGGCGACCGGCCGGGCGAGCAGGCCCAGCCGGTCGCGCAGGTCGACGTGTTCGCCGGTGAGCCGGGCGGCGGTGGGCGGCAGGTCGTGGGTGGTGGCGGTGGCGAGGCAGTCGGCGCGCCAGGCCTCGGGCGGCAGGGGGCGGCCGTCGCCGTCCCAGTCCCGCTCGAACCAGAGCACGGACGTGCCGAGGACGCCCCGCTCCCGCAGCCGTTCGCGGACGCCCGGCTCGACGGTTCCCAGGTCCTCGCCGATCACCACCGCCCCGGCCCGGGACGCCTCCAGGACCAGCACGGCGAGCATGGCCTCGACGTCGTAGCGGACGTAGGTGCCCTCCGTCGGGGGCAGCCCCTGCGGCACCCACCAGAGGCGGAACAGGCCCATGACGTGGTCGATGCGCAGGGCGCCGGCGTAGCGGAACAGCCCCCGCAGCAGGGCGCGGTAGGGCGCGTAACCGGTGGCGGCGAGACGGTCCGGGCGCCAGGGCGGCAGGCCCCAGTCCTGGCCGCGGGCGTTGAAGGCGTCGGGCGGGGCGCCGACGGACATGCCGGCGGCGAAGTACTCCTGCTGGGCCCAGGCGTCGGCGCCGCTGGGATGCACCCCGACGGCCAGGTCGTGCACGATCCCGATCGGCATGCCCGCCTCGCGGGCGGTGCGCTGGGCGGCGGTGAGCTGACTGTCGGTGAGCCAGGCGAGGCGGCAGTGGAGGTCGACGCGGTCCATGAGGCCGGCCCGCGCCCGGGCGGTCTGCGGGGAGCGGGGATCGCGCAGCCCGGCGGGCCAGTTCCGCCAGTCGGTGCCGTACACCTCGGCGAGCGCGCACCAGGTGGCGTGGTCCTCCAGGGCCTGGCCCTGCTCGGCGAGGAAGTCGCTGTAGGCGGCCTGGCGGCCGGGGCCGAGCGGGAGGGCGCACAGCAGCTCCAGCGCCTCCCGCTTGAGGTCCCAGACGGCGTCCCGGTCGATCAGCTCGCCCTTCTCCAGCACGGCCTCGCGCAGCCGGGCCGCCCGCTCGGGCAGCGCGCGCAGCCGCTCGCCGCCGGGGCCGTGGACGGCGTGGGCGTACTCGGGGACGTCCTCGATCCGCAGATGGACGGGGTCGGGGAAGCGGCGGGAGGAGGGGCGGTACGGCGACGGGTCGGTCGGCGCGCCGGGTACGGCCGCGTGCAGCGGGTTGACCTGGATGAATCCGGCGCCGAGGGCGCGGCCCGCCCAGGCGGTCAGCTCGCCCAGGTCGCCCAGGTCGCCCATGCCCCAGGA
>NZ_MUND01000989.1 GCF_002154375.1 Streptomyces glaucescens
CCGCCGACTCCCCGCAGCACGTCCGCACCCTGATCTCCCGGCCGTCGGCCGGTGTCAACGAACTCAAGCTCGACCTGACCTTCGGCGTCGAGGCGTACGTCGACAGCCTGCTGATCCCGGAGATGCTGATGGAGGGCTTCCAGTCCTCGCTGCGCGACGCGCTCGGCATCCGCGACAGCCTGGAGAACTCCGCGCACATGGTGGAACGCCTGACCTCCGTCATCGACGTCCGCTCCGCCGCACTGGACGCCGCCCTCGCCGAACGCGACGAGGCCCGCGACCGGACCATCTCCGGCCTGGCCGCCGCGGCCACCCTGATCGCGCTGCCGCCGACCCTGCTGCTGGCCTTCTTCGGCGTCAACGGCTCCAACGTGGACGAGAAGCGCTCGATCCTCGACCTCGGCACCTACGGCGTGGCCTATCCGCCGGCCTGGCTGCCCTTCGTCATCCTCGTGGTGAGCGGCTGTCCGCTGCTCAGACGGGCGGACGGCGGATCCGGCGAACTGCTCGCCCCGCCCGACGACGGACCCGTGCCCGTCCCCGCACCACGCACTACCTCCGGGAGCTGACCGCCATGACCCGACGCCCCGCCGTCTCCGCCCACCGCGGCGGATCCG
>NZ_MUND01000990.1 GCF_002154375.1 Streptomyces glaucescens
CCACTGGTGGGCCAGCTCGTGGACGAGGAGCGGCAGGTCGGGGGCGCCGGGGAAGACGGGGCGGTTCTGGGTCTCCAGGGCGTACTCGGCCGCGTCGGCGGGGGCGACGATCGCGCCGGTGGAGGAGAACGGGTACGGGCCGAAGGTGTCCCGCGCCCAGGCCATCACCTCGGGGAGCCGGGCCAGCACCGCACGGCTCGCGTCCGCCTGCCCGGGGTGCACGGCGCTGTGCACCGGCAGCCCGTCCGGGGTCCGGCCGCGCCGGATCTCGTAGCGGCCGATCACGAGCGTGGCGGCGTGGCTCGGCACCGGCTCGGCGGTGCGCCAGATGTACGTCGTCCGGCCGCCCTCCGTCCGCTCGCCCGCGGGCTCGCCGTTGGAGACCGCCGCGAGGCCCCGCGGCACGGTGACCGCGAGGTCGTAGGCCGCCTTGTCGGACGGGTGGTGGTTGCCGGGGAACCACGCCATCGAGCCGACCGGTTCCCCGAGCGCGAGCGCGCCGTCGGCGGTGGGCAGCCAGCCCTCCTCGGAGCCGTCCGGGTCGGTGACGGTGACCGGCGTGCCCTCGTAGCGGACCGTGACGCGGAACGTGGTGCCCTCGCCGAGGTCGTCGGCGGGACGGACGGTCAGCTCCTGGCCGGTGCGGTTCCAGCGGGCGGCGGTGCCGTCCACGGTGACGGAGCGGACCTCCATGCCGTCCAGGTCGAGGTTGAGGGCGGAGAGCGGCTGCGTGGCCCGGGCGGT
>NZ_MUND01000991.1 GCF_002154375.1 Streptomyces glaucescens
GCCGGGCGACGGCGCGGGCGGTGACGGCCGGGACTGTCTGCGCGTCCTGCGCGCCTGGGCGGACGGCATCGCCGACGGGCTCCCGCCCGCCCACCGCGACCTGTTCCACTTCCTGTGCCGGCTGGAGGAGGACGACCGCACCCGTGCCGTCGTCGACCACACCTGGCCCGAGCTGCGCAACCGCCTGGGGCACCCCGAGGAGCCGGCCGGGGCCGGGACGGCGGCCCTGGCCGCGTGCGGCCTCGTCACGCCGCGCCGGCCGGACGCCGGGGCGGCGGCCGAGTCGTACGACATCCAGTCCGCCGTGGCCGCCGAGGGACGGCGGCGGGCCGGGGAGGGGTTCCGGCGGCTGGTGGACGAGCTGATGGCCGGGTACTGGGTGCGGGTCTTCGGCCTGGCCTGGGACCGGGAGGGGACCGGCGCCGAGGGGGCGCGGCTCGCCGGTCCGGTGCTGGCGCGGGCCGGCCTGGCCGCCGCGCCCTATCTGCTGCGCACCCGGCGGTGGGAGGGCGCCGAGGCGCTGCTGCACGCCGTCCTGCGCCGGGACGGCACCCGGGCCACGCGCGCGCGGGTGCTGCCCGTACTGCGCCGGGCCGCCGCCCTCGCAGCCGCCCACGGCGGTGCCCGGCCGTCCTCGGGTGCGCTGGCCGAGGTGCTGTGGGCGACCGACCCGGCGACCGCCGAACGGCAGGCCCGGGCGGAACTGGCCGCCGCCCTGGCGGCCGGTGACCACACGGTGGCGGCCCAGGCGGCCGGTTCGCTCGCCGGGCTGAGCCTGCGCGCCGGGCGGCTGGACGAGGCGCTGGCCTTCGCCTCGACCGAGACCGAGCACGCCCGGAGGTCCCCGCTGGGCCCCTGGACCCGGCTGCTCGCAGAGGTGCACCGGCTGCACGTGCGGGTGGAACGGGCGGAGCCGGAGGCGGTGCTGGCCGAGGCGCCCGGGCTGCGCCGCCGGATGGACGCGCTGCCCCGGGAGCGGCGGGGGCCGGAGGCCGTGCTGTGGTGGGAGGTGTGGGAGGAGTTCTGCGACACCGTGCAGCGGGCCGCGGTCCACGCGGAGCGGTGGGAGACGGCTCTGGAGTACAACGCGGAGCTGTGCGCGTCCAGGACGGGCCGGGGCGCGCCCGGCGCCGACCTGGCGCAGGCCCTGTTCCCCTCGTATCTGCCGCTGCTGCGGCTCGGCCGGGCGCGGGAGGCGCTGGAAACCCTGGAACGGTGCCGGGAGGTCTTCGAGGCCGCCGACGATCCACTGCACCTGGGGGAGGTCTACGGCGCCCTGGCC
>NZ_MUND01000992.1 GCF_002154375.1 Streptomyces glaucescens
GTCGGGGTGTGGCAGGGGCTGCCCGGTCACACGGCGGCGCTCGTCGCGGTACCGGTGGCCGCCGTGCTGTTCATCGGCGCGACCACCGGACTCGCCGCGTGGCGGGCGGGCCGGGTGCCGCCGGTGCCGGTGCCGCTGCCCGCCGCGCCGCTGGGCGGGCGGGCAGCGGGCCGGCCCGCCGCGCCGGAGGACCGGCGACCGGGCGCGGCGCGCCGGTTCCTCGGGGCGGTCCGGGGCGGGCCGTCCGACGGCCGGCTGTCCGGGGTGGCGCGGCGGGCGCTGGCCGGGCGGGTGCTCGGGGTGCGGCTGCCGCCCGCGCTGGTGCTCGGCTGGCACCAGGCGTTCGCCCGGCGCCCGCGGTCGCTGGGCACGACGGCACGGCTCGCCCTGCCGCTGCTGCTGATCGTGGTCGCGATGAGCGCGTGGACCACCATCGACCGGTTCCACCGCAGCCCGGAACGGATCGGGCTGCCCACCGCGCTCACCGTCCGCGCGGACGCGGGCCTTAACGACCGGGACGCCCGTGCCCTGCTGGAACGCGATCCGGAGGTCGCCGCCGCCTATCCGGGCGTGGAGGTGGCCGCCCTGGTGCCGGGTCAGACCGCGACGATCGCCCTGCGGGGCCTCGGCACCCGCGCCGAGCCCTATCCGTACGCCCTGGCCGAGGGCCGCGCCGCGCGCGGGCCCGACGAGGCCGTGGCCGGGCAGGGGCTGCTCGATCTGCTGGACGTACGGGTCGGCGACTGGGTGCGGATGACCGTCGGGGACCACCCGCAGATCCTGCACATCGTGGGCCGCAGCATCGAACCGGAGAACGCCGGCCGGGTCGTCTCCACGTCCCTCGACACCCTCCGCGAGAACGATCCCGGCCTGCGCCCGAGCCTCTACCAGCTGCGCCTGGACCCCGGCGCCGACCCGCACGAGGTCGCCGACCGCCTCACCGCGGCCGGGCCGGGCCGGCTGGACGTGCACACGGTGACGAACCCCGCCGACGGGCTCTCCGCGCTGCGCGGAGTGGTCCTGGGCCTGATCGCCGTGCTCGCCCTGATCGGGCTGGTCGAGCTGCTGACCGCGATCGGCGGCGCCGTCCGCGAGGGTGAGCGCGATCTGCTGGCGCTCAAGGCGATCGGACTGTCACCGCGCCAGATCACCGCGATCACGGTGACCGCCACCGGCTGCACCGCCCTCGCCGCCGTCCTCCTCGGCACGGCCCTGGGGCTGCCGCTCGCGCACTGGCTGATCGACGCCCAGGGCAGGTCGAGCGGCATCGGCGCCGGCATCGCCCAGTCGCCCTCGGCCGGGTTGCTGGTGCTGTTCGGGGTGGCCGCCGTGCTGGGTGCGGCGGGGCTCGCCGCCCTGCCGGCGGCCCGGGCGGCGCGCCGCCGGCTCGC
>NZ_MUND01000993.1 GCF_002154375.1 Streptomyces glaucescens
CAGCTGGGAGACTGGGGGTATGAGCGACACCTCCCCCGCCCGGCCGGCAGCCGTTCTCGATGTCTGGTGCGAGCTGCAGTGCCCGGACTGCCGTACTGCCCTCGATGATCTGCGCGCCTTGCGCGCCCGCTACGGCGACCGGCTGGAGGTGCGGTTGCGGCACTTCCCGCTGGAGAAGCACAAGCACGCCTTCGCCGCCGCCCAGGCCGCCGAGGAGGCGCTGGAGCAGGGGAAGGGCTGGGCGTACGTCGAGGCGGTGCTCGGCCGGGTCGAGGAGCTGGACCGCAAGGGGGAACCCCTCCTGGTCGAGGTGGCCCGCGAACTCGGCCTGGACGCGGAGGAGTTCGACACCGCGCTGATCGACGGCCGGCACATCCTGATCGTGGACGCCGACCAGGCCGAGGGCAAGGCGATCGGCGTGACCGGCACCCCGACGTACGTCATCGGCGGCGAGCGGCTCGACGGCGGCAAGAGCCAGGAGGGCCTGCGTGAGCGCATCGAGGCGATCGCGGACCGGCTGCTGGACGAGCAGCGGTCCTGACGGCTACAGCAGCGGCTTCTGCAGGGCGTACCGCGTCGTCTCGTAGCCCAGTGACGCGTACAGCCGCTCGGCCGGCGTGTTCCCGGCGAACACGTTCAGGCCGAGGACGCGCCGGCCGGCGGAGATCGTCTGTATCTCCGCCAGGAGCATGAGGGCCCGGCCGTGGCCGCGCCCGCGATGGGCCTCGTCGGCCTCCACCTTGAAGACGAACCCCTTGTCGTCGCGCAGGGCGAGCCAGAGGATCCCCACCCGGGTGCCTTCGTGCTCCAGCACGCTGAACCGCATGTTCTCGGTGGCCAGGCCCCGCGGCAGCAACTGCTCCTGGTCCCGCCGCGCCTTGGCGTACGCCGCGGGCTCGGGCACCCCGCGCTCGATCCAGCTGCGCGCGTACTGCTCCCACTCGTCCGCGTGCCACACCGCGAACTCGGCCTCGGTCATGGCCCGCGCCCGGCTGCCGGCGGGCAGGGCGGGCGCGGGCCATGAC
>NZ_MUND01000994.1 GCF_002154375.1 Streptomyces glaucescens
GACGTGGAGGGTCGCCGGCCGCTCGCTCCCGGCGGAACGGGCCTGACCGACCGGGCTCTCGGGCGGGATCGCCGTGACCTCCCCACTCTCGCGCCCGCCACGATCGTCACGCTGAGCGACGACCATGCGGTCGAGACGTGGAACACCGGCCCGTCCTGGGCATCCTCCCACGCCTGCCGGCACGTCCGTGTGCCCCTCAGCCGTGCCCAGTGGCACCTCCCCGACCTCGACCACCGCCCGCCCTGAGCCGGCCGCACGTGAACGGCGCGGCGACCGCCCCCCGTCCGGCACCGCCCCTGCCCTCGTGGCCGCTCGTCACGGCAGGGCGAGCACGTCATCGATCGCGGAACGGATCTCCTCGTCCTCGAGGACCGCCCGGTAGTCCCGGTACGACGCCAGCCGCCGGTCGGAGGCCCGCACCCTCAGCAGCGCCTCCCGCGCCGCGGGAGTGACCTCGCCGATCCGGGCGAGGGCGCGCAGCGAGGGCAGGAAGAAGCCGTAGGAGTCGCCGTCGGCGACGGGCAGCACGTACTCCTCCAGGGCGGCCGCGCTCGGCCCGGGGTCGCCCGTGATCGACCACAGGGCGACCGCTGCCTGTGGCCGCAGATAGCGCTCCCCGTGCTCCATGACGTGCCGCACCCGGTCGGCGTAGGGCGCGGCCGCCGGGCCGAAGTCGCCCAGGAGTTCGACAGGACCGTGCCCGAGGGGCGCCTCCGCGAGCATGGCCTCGCCGATGAGCCGCAGCGCCGCGTCCCGGTCCCCGCCCAGGCGCCAGGCGGCCCACGCCACCATCTGGTGGTTGCCGGGCCAGTCGAGGATCGTGCACCGGCGTACGGCAGGCTCGGCCGACGCCGCGGCGGGTCCCATCGCCACCAGCGCGCGGACCGCGTGCAGCGAGTGACGGGCGTCGCCCAGCAGGGCCACCACCTCCGGCAGCGCGGGCGCCGAGGCTCGCCCCCACGCCGTCAGGACCTGGAGGAAGCAGTTCGTCAGCGCGCCGCCCACACCGTCCGTGCGGAGCAGTTCCCGCAGCGCCGGCAGCAGCACCTCCGCGTGCGCCCCCAGCGGCAGCAGGACGTCCTCCACCTCGGGCAGCCGCGGCTCCGCCATGCTGTACGCGCGCGAGTACTGCCCCTGGTAGGGCGCGTGCAGCCGCTCGACCAGCCCCGGCAGGGCGCGCGGATCACCGATGCGGGTCAGCGCCCAGCGGGCGTGGTCGCCGACGGTGCCCTCGAGGAACCCGGCCTCACCGGCATCGTCGAGGAGGGCTGCCAACTCGTCGGCGTACGGGGCCGATCGCGCGCCCAGGACAGCGAGGAGATGGGCCGCCCGGTACCGTACGCCGTCGTCCGCGTCGGCGAGCAGCGCGCCCGCGAGCGGCAGCAGCGTCTCGGCCGTGGACGGGTGGACGACCAGCAGCTGCCACGCCTCGTCCAGCGCGGCCCGGCACAGCGGGGCGTCCCCGTTCCGGTGCGCCGCGTCGATGAGCCGGGTCAGGAAGGCGAGCGCCGTCCGTGGCGCGTGTTCCAGCCGGTGGGTCAGCCAGGACAGCACGTCCTCACGGTTGAGGGGGACCTCGATGTCCGGCACGAACCAGACGGCCTCGAACCGCGGACGCACGGCCCGGTCGGAGAAGACGTCCACCAGCAGGTCCAGCTCACGGACCGCCACCTGGGGATCGAACGCGGCCCAGGCGCGCACGGCGGCGACCCGCATGACAGGACCGCCGGTCCGCAGTACCTCGTCGAGCACACCGCGCACCAGGTCCACCGCGCGGGCGTCGGCGCAGCCGGCCGCGGCCTCCCCCAGGGCCAGCAGCACGGGCAGCCGCACCGTCGGGTCCGTCTCGGCGTGCCACCGCTCCATCAGGTCGCCGACACCGTCCGCGAGGGGCAGGGCCTGCCTGCGCACCTCGGGCACGGGGTCCGCGAGCAGCGCCCGGAACGCGGGGCGCTGCCGCCGCCAGGCATCGTCCCAGTCCGCGTCCACCCGCCCCGGCCCGGCCTGGGCAGCCGCCTCGGCCAGGCCCGTCAGCAGCTCGACCAGGGTGAACCGGGCACCCATCTCCTGGTCCCGGGCCAGGGCGACGACGAAGGGCAGGGCGGCGGTCGCGGCGGAGGTCACCCGCCCGGTGCCCAGCGCGCAGCAGTCGAACAGCGAGTAGCAGTCCTCCTCGGTCGTCGCCCCGCCCTTCAGGGCCAGGCTCCGCAGGGCGCGCCGCATCTCCTCGGGCGGGTGGCTCTCGAGCGCCGACTCCAGTCGCTCCCACGGCACTTCGTCCAGCGCATCCAGCAACGCCTGTGTCATCCACGCCCCATGACCTCGGTGATCGGTTCCCCGGCGGACATCCTGTCACGGGGCACCCCCGGGTCGGCGGCCGGCGACGGCGGCCCCATAGGGTCGGGGCATGGTGAGTGGATTCAGCGAAGCGCTCCTCCTGGAAGCCGAACGGCACGCCGCCTGGGGCGCGGCCCAGCTCGACGCTCTGACACAGTTCCTGCCCGACGGCCCCTGGACCGCGGACCTGCCGTCCTGCCTGTACCGGCAGGGCGGGCTGGAGCTGCGGGTCGCCGTGCTGGGCACGTACGACATGGAGGAGCAGTCCTGGATGTGGGGCTGGGCCAACCCGGGGCTCCGCGGCACCGAGGTCGTCGCGCTGACCACCGCGGTCGAGCGGTACGGGCGGGCGCACGGCATTCCCGAACTGACCGCGGACGTCCTGCCGCTGTCCGGCTTCGACGACCCGCGGCACGCCGCCGAGCTGCTCGCCTTCACCGGGATGGGGGTGGCCGAGGCGCCGGGCTACATCGGTGTTCCCGCCGGGCCGGCCACACAGGTCTACTTCCTGCCCGACGACACCCAGGTGCCGCGCGCCGGCCTCGACCCGGTCGCACTGCCGCGGACGCTGCTCACCGGCGCCGGTCTGATCGGCCACGCGCCCCGGCAGGTCGTCGGCGGCTACTTCGACCACCACGGCGTGCCCCAGCGCGTCGAGGGCGAGCGGATCGTCGCCGAACTGCCCGGCGGAGACGCGGTCGAGGTGGACTTCGACGCGCACGGACGCATCGCCGGCATCTCGGTGAGGGTCGGCGGCTGAGCGCGGAGCGCAGCCCGGGAGGACGCAGGGGGCCGACGGCGGCCCCCTGAGACGTCCCCCGCCGCAACTTGGCCTGAACCGACCGGTATCGCCTACGGCGGGTGCCCGGGCGAGGGCGCACGATGTCCACAGCACCGCATCCCGCACAGTGAGGTGGTACCCGATGGCCGTCGTCGACCTGTCCGCGCTCGGTGAGTCGTTCACCCGCGACCCCTACCCCGTGTACGCCCGGCTGCGCGCCCAGGGGCCGGTGCACCGGATCCGGATGCCGGAAGGCGGCGCCTCCGCCTGGCTCGTCGTCGGCTACGAAGCCGGGCGGGCCGCGTTGGCGGACCCACGGCTCTCCAAGGACTGGAGCAAGGCGTCGCCCTCACTGCCGCTGGACGCCGTCTCCTCCGGCCCGCACATGCTGCGGGCCGACCCGCCCGACCACACGCGGCTGCGCAAGCTGGTCGCCCGGGAGTTCACCGGCCGCCGTGTGGAAGGACTCGCGCCGCGCATCCAGAAGACGACCGACGCGCTCCTGGACCGTATGCTCACCGCCCCGGACGGGCGCGCGGACCTCGTCGAGGCGCTGTCCTTCCCGCTGCCCATCTCCGTGATCTGCGAACTCCTCGGTGTCCCCGACCTGGACCGCGACTCCTTCCGCAGCTGGTCGAACGACGCCATCGGCGCCACCGACCCGGCCGTCCGCAAGGCGGCGGCGGCCTCGATGGCCCGGTACATCACGGAGCTGCTGGAGGTCAGGCGGCAGCGGCCCGGCGACGACCTGATGAGCGCGCTGATGCACGGCGCCGGCGACGACGGGGACCGGCTCTCCCCCGAGGAACTGCTGGGCATGGCCTGGCTGCTGCTCGTCGCGGGCCACGAAACCACCGTCAACCTCATCTCCAACGGCGTCCTCGCCCTGCTCACCCACCCCTCGCAACTGGCCGCCCTGCGCGCGGACCCGTCCCTCATCGACAACGCCGTCGAGGAGATGCTGCGCTACGACGGCCCCGTCGAGACCCCCACCTACCGCTTCACCACCGAGCCGGTGACGATCGGCGACACGGTCGTCCCCGGCGGCGGCGAACTGGTCCTCGTCGCGCTGGCCGACGCCAACCGCGACCCCGCGCGCTTCGACTCGCCCGACCGCTTCGACATCACCCGGGACGCCCGCGGCCATGTGGCCTTCGGCCACGGCATCCACTACTGCCTGGGCGCCCCGCTGGCCCGCCTCGAAGCACGCATCGCCATCGGCTCGCTGCTGGAGCGCTGCACCGACATCGCCCTGGACATCCATCCGGCGGCGATCATGTGGCGCCCGGGCATGTTGATCCGCGGCCCGCGGAGTCTGCCGCTACGGTTCACCCGGTAGAGCCCTGGCGCGCCCGGCGGACGAGTGGGCGATCCTCCAGGGCCCACGCGTGACCTCGAGGGATCCCATGGAAGCTCTGTTCCAGCTCGTACCGCTGGGTGTGATCGCCGTCGCGGTGTACTTCGGCTTCGTCGTGGTCCGCCGCCACCGTCAGATCAGCAGCGCCTGGTCCAGCGGGTTCACGGCCCCGGCCCGGTGCGTCCGGTCGTACACGACGACCAGTGGCGGCGGGAGCAGGGCGGTGAGCACGACACTGCACCACGTCTACGAGTTCACCACCCATGACGGGCGCGTCGTCCGGTTCGACGAGGAGGGCGGCCCGTCGACCACGGTCGAGGGCGACATCGTCACCGTGCACTATCGGCCGGAGCGCCCCGAACACGCGACGGCCCGGGGCCGGGCGCCGGGCAGGCTCGGCCTGAGCACGGGCTGCTCGCTGCTCTTCATCGCCGTGTTCATCGCCTTCGGTGTCGTCTTCCTGATCGTGGTGAACTCGGACAGCTCGATGCCGTGAAGCGGAAGCGGACGGCGCGCCCCGGGCGGGGCGGCCGTCCGCCGGCATGACCGAGGTCAGGCGATGACCTTGGCCGCCTCGATGACGACGGGCTCCAGGGGCACGTCCTGGTGGCCGCCCTTGCTGCCCGTGCGCACCTGCTTGATCCGGTCGACGACCTCCTGCCCCTCGGCCACCTTGCCGAAGACGGCGTAACCCCAGCCGTTCGGATTCTTCGCCTTGAAGTCGAGGAAGGCGTTGTCCGAGACGTTGACGAAGAACTGCGCGGTCGCGGAGTGCGGGTCGCCGGTGCGCGCCATCGCCACGGTGTAGGCCGTGTTCTTCAGCCCGTTGTCGGCCTCGTTGGTGATCGGCGCCTGGGTGGGCTTCTGCGACATCTCCTGCGTGAAGCCGCCTCCCTGGATCATGAAGCCGTCGATCACCCGGTGAAAGATCGTTCCGTCGTAGTGCCCGTTCTGCACGTAGGACAGGAAGTTCTCGACGGTCTTGGGTGCCTCGGCGTCGTTCAGCTCGAGCACGATGCGGCCGAAGTTAGTGGTCAGCTCGACCCTGGACATAGGAGTCGTCACCTTTCTGGCGGGACATGATCGACACAGTTTGTCACGCACGTCCCCCGGGCGCCGGGACGGCCGGTCCAGTCGTGGCCGGGGAGGGCAACGCGGCCGGGCAGGTGGTGGAGGCGTCCAGGCGGCCGCCGACGAACAGCGAGGGCCGGGGGAGCGGGGCGCCGCCG
>NZ_MUND01000995.1 GCF_002154375.1 Streptomyces glaucescens
GCCGGGTCGGGGCCGCCGCGGTGGTGGGCGTGCTGGTCGGCCAGGGCGTTCTGGTCCGCCGGGGCGTGCTCCCTGGGGGGGTGCGCGTGCTCGGAGCGGGCGGCCATCGGCCCCGACATGTACGCGAGGATCGCGGCCGACACGATGAACGCCATGTGGATCACCGTGCCCCACAGCAGGTCGTGGTGTTCCGTGTGGTGCACGTCCACGAACATCTGGAGCAGGTGGACCGACGAGATGCCCACGATGGCGGTGGCGAGCTTGACCTTCAGCACGTTCGGGTTGACGTGCGAGAGCCATTCCGGCTGGTCCCGGTGGCCCTGGAGGTCGATGCGGGAGACGAACGTCTCGTAGCCGCCGACGATCACCATGATCAGCAGGTTGGCGATCATCACGACGTCGACCAGCTTCAGCACCGCGAGCATCACGTACGTCTCGTCGGCCCGGCCGCTCACGCACCGCAGGATTAACGTCCACAGCTCGTTGAAGAACTTGTAGACGTAGACGCCCTGCACGACGACCAGCCCGAAGTAGAGCGGGGCCTGGAGC
>NZ_MUND01000996.1:0-402 GCF_002154375.1 Streptomyces glaucescens
CTCGTCCTCGACGTCCTCGGCGGCCATGACGTCCGCGACGCCCAGCCGGTCACGCGCCTGGTCCAGCAGGGCGCCCCAGGCTCCGGCGTCACCGCCGTCCACGAGGTTCGCCCAGAGCGGGCGCAGCACCTCGTCGTCACCGCCCAGCAGCGGCACGCACCGATCCAAACAAGCCAGTCCGCTGGCAGCCAGTCCGCGTTCGTCGGCCTGCGCGATCAGTTCCACCAGGCTCATCCACGTCTCCCTGTCCGGGCCTGTCCTGAGGCCTGCAAGGGGCGCCGACCTCAACGGAGCCCGCACTTCCCCTTACTGCGTGCGACTGCCGAGTTCTGTCACAGCGGTACGGCACCCAGCCGGCCGAGGAGGCGGAAGAGCAGGTTTTCGGCCAGTGGATCCGGGCGG
>NZ_MUND01000996.1:454-577 GCF_002154375.1 Streptomyces glaucescens
CGGCGCCGTGCCGTGCGGCCGCGGCCTCGCGATCCCCGCCGGCGCCGTCAGCCCGTCCGGCTGCCGCTCGGCGCGGCCCACGACGAGGTGGCCCACGAGCCCACCTCCGGCCGGCCCCGTCCC